>JBNJDY010000012.1:0-34755 GCA_051745305.1 Thermoplasmatota archaeon | reverse complement strand
TCGGTTCACAGAACAAGTTCTGTGTAAAGCGTAGCTTCCGAGGATTGAGTGGGGTGAGCAAAGCGAATTCCACACAACGTTGGCAGTCCCCCCAAACTAAAACGATTCTAATCCCAGGGAAGATACAGCACAGTATTATCCATCTCTTCAGCTTCAAAACTATCTATCACTTTCTGAAGTTCTCCAAGCATATCACCGATAGTAAGTAATTTAGTGAACAAGATTATACCCTTGTGATCGTATTTTTCATCCAATCCAGATATAAAATCTCTATCGAACGTAACCAGAGCTCTCCCTTCTTCGATGGCTCTTTCCAACACACTCTCGTCTCCTTCACCTTTCATCGACAGTCCTTTAACAGATACTGCGTCGATCTCCCTAAGGTTTAACTGTTGAGTCAAAGAAAGGGGCATGTTCTCATCTAACAATAATTTGATCTCAGACATCAAGCGGTCTCCGCTTTTCTAGCCCTTATGATCTCCCTAATCCCTTTGGAATGCCCATAGTAGTATTTCAGAGCCTCCAAAACCTGATCGGGTGTCAGATCCAACTCACTAGATATCTTCTCTACACTCCAATTCAACTCCGTATAGTACTGTGCAACATCTGCCACCTGAACTCTCGTTCCTTCTATCCTTGGATTTCCACCGACCACTCCTTCTGTCTTCACTATCTTAACGGACATCTTACCACATAATGGATTGATTTCAAAAGTATTTAAATTTAATCTTCGACTACAGTAGACATCTCCATCAAGAGGTTCGAACATCAAGAGGAACAGAAAAACCTAACCGACTTCTAAACCCATCAAAAAGATGAATCCACACCCCGATCCGATACAAAGACCACATAGATTCACATCAAATTTAAATAATGATCTAAACACTCTTAAAAACTAGAAAGATGGACAATAAACCTATACTTCTAGTACTCGTCTCAGCAGCACTCTTCGGTGTTAGTACACCTTTAGCCAAGGTACTGCTTGATAACATCGATCCGATAGTTCTAGCGGGATATCTGTACCTCGGCGCCTTCGTTGGTTTAGCGGTATTCACGATGTTGAGACATCTTACCAGGGATGAAGTCAAAGAGTCACCCCTAGAAAAGAAAGATATACCGTGGCTCTCAGGGGCGATTCTAGCCGGAGGAGTACTAGGTCCCATCAGCCTGATGTTCGGTCTGAGATATGTGTCCGGATTCGCAACATCTTTACTGTTGAACCTGGAAGGAGTGGCAACAGCTCTTATAGCGTTCATGATCTTCAAGGAGAACGCTGGAAAAAAGGTATGGATCGCTCTCGTCTTTATGACCATAGCTGGGATATTGCTTTCCTACAACCCACAGGAGAGCAGTTTCATCATCATAGGCCCTCTCCTTATAGTGTTCGCGATGATATGCTGGGGCATCGATAACAACCTGACCAGACATATATCGGAAAAGAATCCTGTACATATATCCGCAATAAAGGGTATAGTAGCGGGTTCGATCTCACTCTCCATCGCTTTCATTTTGGGTAAAAATATCATACTGGACCTATTCACTCTTTACGCACTCACAGTCGGCGCGTTCAGTTACGGGATAAGTTTGGTGCTATTCATCAAAGCGCTGAAAGGCATGGGTTCCTTCAGAACAGGTATGTTTTACAGTTTTGGACCCTTCATAGGCGCTATCGTTTCGCTTATACTACTGCGAGAATGGATCGGATGGGTGATGATCCCGGCTACCGTCCTCATGGTGATCGGTGTATATATGGTCATAACCGACAAGCATCTTCATACACATGAACACAGTAAATTGACCCATACTCATGCCCATACTCATGAAGATATGCACCATCTACACGAGCATGATGAAGAGGTTTCAGGTACACACATCCACCCACATGATCACGAGAACGAAAGCCATGAACATCTTCACTGGCCTGATTCACATCATAGGCACGATCACTGAACGACGGGAACACGTTCACAGGTTTCGATATTGAAAACGAAGTTTTTAGAACTTGTTCCGAATAACTTCGACGACCAGCCTAGCAGCAACTAAACACGACAGAAACTTCGTAGGTATCGACCAAAAAGAAGAGTACTTAAAGCTCTCGATCCAGAGGTTCGAAAAACAAGTAAACACAGACAACCAACAGACCTTGAACGAATTTTGAAGCCTTAACCAACTTCACATAACACTCCTCAAGGCATCAGAAACTCTTTTCAATCATTCACCCTGACCGATGATCCCTTCTCCCAACAGTAATTCCTTGATCCAATCTTTATCGTGTTCTGATTTTATAGAGGAAACAGCTTCTACAAGTTCTTCATCACTATCGTAATCGAAATTTTCCTTAACATAGATGCCTGTAGCGATCATCGAGAGTTCTATCGCTTTGTACTTCCCATATCTCTCAACCACTTCATCTACAGTTCTTTTGATCTCAGCATCCAATCCTTCTCCAGTAAATTCACCCGTAGGTTCTATGAAGTAACCTTTCGCCGGATCCCATTCCATCTCAACGTAACCGTATTTTTTCGATAGATCCAATGCTCCTGCTGTACGTTTTGAGAACGGACCGTAATGATACATAGAATAATCAAAGTCTATTTCACTACCTATACCTGATATATACACCATCTTTTGAACCACTGTTTTTCCGATCTGCATATCTTCGTATTCATCCCTCAATCGCTAGACTATATAACCAATCAACTTCGCACCTTTTCTAATTTCCATCATTTTACCACATCATCTATAATTTTATTAACTTTACCCCTTTCCGAGGATTTAACATACAACCTATTTTTATTGAATGGCTCAAGATTGTTGATTATTTTAGATTTATTTGACAATAATGTGAGATCCCCATCTTTTCCGATCAACATGATCTCTTTTTCCATATCTTGATCATACCAATTCGTTTCTAGGTCATCTTTCCAATATCAATACGTCTATCCTCTCATACTTTGAGAGGTTAAGCAAAATCACAAACCACCATTCACTTCTTCACGTACGCCATGCCGTCTGGATGTATATTTTATTCAGACAATTCTGCAAATAATTCGTGTATGTTATCCTCGGGATCTGCAAATAGGGCAGTTCTTTGATTCCAAGGCATGTCCTGTGGTTCCTGGACGGGGCTAGCCCCTTCTGAAATTATCTCTCTGTATGATCTATCAACGTCCTCTGCACTTTCACAGGGAAAGGCCAGTTCAAAGGCTTGACCTGTACTCTTTTTTTTAAATTCATCACTGTAATCATGCATCACCCCTCTCGAACAGACAGCAAATCTAACACCTTCACTTTTGAATTCCACATAATCCCCTAGATCGTTAATGACAGAAAATCCCAGGACATCATCATAGAACTTCTTCATAGCATCTATCTTCTCGGTCCAAATAGTGATCAGATCTATCTTTGCTTTCATGGTATCTCCCAGCTTTTTCTCCGAACTGCTACTTTTACCAGGGATAAAAACTTTGTGGGCACGTATTCATACACCGAAAACAACATTTATCTGCCTTCCTAAAAAATAGATTACCCTTTTTAACCAATAATCTAGTGAGGGAGAAAACATGAAGGGGTCAAAGATCACCGCCCTAGCGTTAGCGGGAGTCCTCCTTTTAGTTACAGTAACTTTTTCAGGTTGTACGGAAGATGAGGCGGACACGGATAGAGAAAAAGTTTTAGGAGACTAGGAGAGATAAACGCAGAAGAAACCCAAGAGGATATGCTGAAACCCCCCTAGAGAGATCCGCCGCAGTTTAGATCACTTCTTCACGTACCCTATCCCATTTGGAGGTATACCGACGTCGATCCTATCGACTTCTTCCAGACTCATCACATAAAACCAGCATGGATCATCAGATATATCGCGGTGACTAAACCTACAATATTGATCAGATGAGGGATCACCAAGGAACGTATTTTTTTACTGAACAACTCCTCACTTTTATTCACTGGTCCATCTACCCTGTTGAACATCCATCCAGAAAGGATGTTCGATGAAGCGGAGATTCCGAGGATGACACATCCTAAGAGGAATATATTGGCTTGAGACGCTGTCAGATCCGCAACAGATCCATTCAATAATCCTGAAAAGACAAAACCTAAAATAGCTATCAACAGACCGTATATCGAAGATGGTTCGAAAAACACCAAAAATACCATATGTTTTCCAAAATTTTCAGCCGACCCTTCACCGAATTCATTCAGACCTGATATAGCTTCATCATAGATCATCGATCGACCTAGATTTGTGAACATGGAGCTTATACCAACAGCAAGTACTCCTCCGATCACGATGTTGTTGATCACTTCTGTCGGGATCCCAAAAATAAATATCAAAATACATACTAAGATCGTGTTTGTAAAAGCAGCGAATGATAATATACCCATCACCAGAGATACATTAGAGAAGTATTTTTTTGCATCCGTTTCACCCATCTCAGGGATCTCTATCGTTGCTTCAGGTCTTATCGAATCGACTAATATTTTCCTCGCTTTCATCGCCTTCCAAAAAGCAAAAGAGGTTCCAGTTCCGCTCAATATGAGAGAGATGGCGATCCAACTGTAGATTTCCTCCATGGAATGTTATTAAATAAAATGTATAAAAGTTTTATCAAGAACCTGTTACTCTCCGATCATCTTCCCGCTTTCTCCTTTATATTTTCGAAGCCTATCTCCTTTATCCATCTTGAATAAACAGAGGTCTTTTTATCTTTACTTCTTCAAACTCGCCCTCACCATACCTATCGTACCCTAAGCCAGACAACACGGCTTGGATATCTTGATCCGGTTCTATTACTTGTTAAAAAAATGAAACCTTCCCGACCAAATTTATTCCAGCTATAACAAAATACTTATATAATCTTGAGCTTATTTAGGAATATATGCGTCGAACCGAGATCAAGATAATACAGACATTGAAACAAAAACCGCTCCGACTAAAATCTCTAGCTTCAGAGATAGACAAAAGCCAGAGCTGGACGTCTGAACTCGTAAATCATCTAGAAGAGAAAGGATTCGTAAAAACAGAACCTACCATATCTCTAGCAGAAACATACGAAGCTGATCTTCTTAAAAAACTTTCTAAAAGATTCGATCTGGAAAAGATACTTACAGGTAAGAGGGAAGATATCTTGAGATCGCTTTACTCAACTCAAAAAACCCTCTCAGAATTGGAGAAAGAAGGATTTGCTAAATCGACTGTTTACGAGGCTCTTTCTGATCTCAAGGAAATAGGGGTCATCGCTGAGGAAGAAAAAGGATTTAAAATAAAAGATGAAACACTCTATGATCTTCTTAAAGCCATGACCAGAGACCCCTTCCTTGAAAGTTACAGAACCGACGGTGAGGTGATCATAAAAACTGAAGAAGTTGTAGAGGGGGAACTCACAGCTTTCACTGCTTTCGAACGCTACGGACTCAGATATTTCCCCTCTGACAACTACTTTTATCAGGGGAACACACCCACAGAGATCGAAAACGTTCTGATACACGCGGTTAAGTTCGCCGAGAACAAAAAACAGATGTCCATGTGCGGAGTATTTTACCTTAAACGGGAACATACCTTATCCAATAATAAATTGTGGAAGCTAGCCAACAAGTGGGATTGTCTGGAACGGTTCGCAGACTTATTGGCGTACATCGATAGAAGAGAGGTAAAGCGATCAGAACTTTTCCTTCCTTGGGATGAGTTCCTAAATGTATGCAGAGATCATGATGTGTACCCCAGGGATAAATTTCCCGATAAGATACTGACCCGAGAACTCAGATCAGTTGGAGAAGAACTATCCCATAAGACGGAAGTTTATCTCATAGGCGGTGGGAATCTGATCCTTAGAAACTTAAAAGACTCGACCAAAGATATAGACCTCGTTTTAGAAGGGAAAGGGGATCTAGATAGATTTGTCAAGGCTCTTCAAAAAGCAGGTTACAAAAAGAAAACCGACTTGACGAATACATATCAAAGGCTGGGTGCAAGAACTGTTCTTGAAAGATCGAATCATCCTCGCTGGGATCTATTTGTAGAGAAAGTAGCAGGAATGCTTCGTTTGACCAAAGACATGAAAACTCGTGCTGTCCCGAAAGAAGACCATGGCTCTCTCAAGGTCCGACTCGTATCACTTACCGACTTGTTTTTATTCAAATCAGTTACTGATCGTGAAGGAGATCTAGAAGATGCCGCCCTGATCATGGAACAGGGTGAAGTAGACTGGAACCAATTGATGGAAGAGATTAAAAAACAGGAGAACATCGGAGAAAGAATCTTTTCTTTTTCGGTTTTAACGACTCTCGATATACTTAAAGAAAGATACGACCTTGAATCCCCTATCCGAAATAAGTTGTCATCTTACTGTTTGGAAAGATCATTACTGATCAGTCTAGAAGAAGAAAAAACGATAAAAGAACTGAAGAAAGGACTTGACTTTACAACTCACCAGATATACAATAAACTCAGAAAGCTCGAAGATGAGGGAGAAATAGAAGTCGACAGGAAAGGAAAACTCAATAAGTATAGAGTGAAATGAGACGAAGCCTCATAGGTCAAAACACGAAAGGTATCAAAACAAAGTTGTTGGTCTAGAATCCTTGATTTTGGATTCAAAGAGAGGTTTCATCCCATATCTACAAAGATCTTGTTTATCACTTCTTCTGAAGTATATGATTCTACCTTTTCCTGTTTTTGAAAGTGGCTATCATCAGACCATATCGAACAGTCGAAAGCCATGGCAAGGGCTATAAATTCAGTATCTTTCTCATCTATATCTTTCATGATCTCATAAGCTTCCTCTATTTCCTCCTCATACTCAGAAGAAGGTACAACTATCAAAGGAGTAAAGAGTTCAGATAAAAGATACTCGTACTCTTCCTCACATCCTCTAGATTGCAATTTTCCTTGAATCATCTCTTTGTATTTTTCAAGTTCATCAATAGCGATTTCAGGTAGTAAAAATGTTATATACTCGATATCCAAAACTTTCCAAACTATCGATTCTGGGTTGATTAATGAAGAGATGAGAACATTAGTATCTACAACAATTCTTTTTTTCTTTCTTTCCATGCCTTTTCCCTCGCATCCTCGAATTTATCTATGTCTTCCTCAGAAAGGTCCAGCTTTTCAATTGAAGATTTTATAGATTTGAGTCTCCAGCTTTTCTTATTCAGCTCTCTTTCAAGCTCAAATTTTGCGATCTTTTCTGGAAGTCCAGGAGGGATCTTGATCTTCACTTCTGACATGGTCTCACACTAAATATCATGCTCTTAACGCTTATTAAAAGATTTGGTCTGATGAGGTCGGCAAAGATTTAGTGATTTTTCCCGTTATATACCCTTTAGAAAATATCATCCTGAAGGATGACCCCCATCGTGGACAGATCAGTTATATCACTAAAAAGTTGACCGGCTCCAGATAACCAAAAATACTAATCATACTTCATCTCTCTTCAAAACAGGTAGTCTTTATGATGAAATTATACTATGGTACCGAGGACGAAGACGGTAACATTCCTGGGAACGTGATAGAGGAAGGAGAATTGGTATCTTCAGTTCTTATACCTTCAAAAAGCCTTTTAGACAGAAAAAAACCCGGTGAGATGGAGATCGAAGAAGATGATATCCTGGAGCAGGCATCGGAGATAGATCCATCGGAATATCTCGTCAAAGAGTGGAACCATGGAAAAGCCAAACGGATATACTCGGGTCTCATCGGAAGTATGAACGATGAATGGAAGGAAGTAGATTCTATAGAGGTCTACGGAGACGGTTCCATATATGCTGACGGCGAGAAGATCAAGGGAGAATTCACCATAACTCAAGGAAAGGTAGTATTGATAAGGAACGTTCAGGATATCACCGAGAGAACGGATCAAGAGATGGAGAAGGAATATTTCCGTTGTTCGAGCTGTGATAAAGAAGTCAGATCTTACAGGGCCATCGAGGATGCAGTCCCCGATGAATGGGTAATCGATCCAGAAGATATGGACCCGGAGAGAAAAGATGATTCTATAGTGTTGAAAGGGATATGTCCCGATTGTTCAAACTGAAAAACTCGTACAGATATATCAAAGGATGTTAAATTGTTCTAAATCATAATCATATAGACATCAATAAGTATATATACTTTTTAACATAATCATAAGGTATGAAACTGTCATATCGTCTCCAAAAGGAAGATCCATACGAGCGATATCCCGATATATTCAAGGAGACTCACACAAAACCCCACCGCCCCCAAAAGAGATTCAAGTTGGTCGTCAATTCCAGAGAAGATGCAAAGAAAGCAGTCAAAGCAGGCATACCGATACTATGGATAGATACTTCGTACACCAAAGTTCTAAGATATCCGATGAGGATACCAGATACTATCGTGGTACCCAGGGAATATAAAGAAGTTGTAGAAAGTGGGCTGAAGGTCCATACCTTCGAGAGTATGACTCCCTTTAAAGATGATATGATCGTACCAGACTTTGAAGATGTAGTAGTTTTCATGCTGAATTTAGATCCCCTCGCAGCTAGAGCTATGGTTGATAGGAGTGATATCAACAAAATATATCTACAGAAACGGATCATTCAGGAGGAGCTCGAAAGAGAGGCTTCAGAGGTATATCTACACGACTATCTAGACCTCCCGGTTATCGAAACAGATATGAGAAGAGAAGATATACTGAAAGTGACAAATAGGAACAATATCCGAGAGGTGATCCCTTGATAAACGATTTCCTTGAAGAAGTATGCGAAGAATTGAAAGAGATAGGTATAGATTACATAGTAGTCCGTGGTTCTGCAATAGAGAACAAAGGATGGGAGATAGGTACTTATGACATCGATTTTGTATTGACTACAAAAGGATTTTCTGAATTAGAAGATAGATTAAAGGAGAGTCCTAGATTCAAAGTTGTAGATAAGATAAAAACCATGATCGAGAGCGAATTTATGTTCGAAAATACATGGAGAACTGTGGAGTTCCTAGATCCGGAATACTTTTCTGGGAAAAAGTCAGGGGATGAGTTCATAGATTACGTTAAAAGGTACAGAAGCACCAAGAAAGATATAGGTTACATAGCTGATCCAGAAGTAGTTTTCTATATGAGGTTGGTGATCACGGATTGGGAGATATACGTACAGAAGATATTGAGAGATATAAAAGCAGGACTACCAATAATTGTTTTAGACGATGTGATGGATATCGCTGAAACTTTAGGTCTCAAAGAAAAGATGAAATCAAGAGTGGAATACACCAAAGAGATAGTAGAATCCCGTTTGTGAATTGTAATAAAGTTTTACATCCATCTTTTAGGAAATAACTTTACTCCTATGACCTAACACCATCTAGATTTAAAAGTTAAAAACATCGAAAAGTAAGGAACGATCGATTCATCTGTAATGATACATCAAAAGGAATAAATTTATAGCCTTGGATTTACATATAAGCTCGATAAATAGGTAGTGATAGATGGGTGGAAAAAAAGAATATTATCGGATGACTGTAAAAGAGGCTTTAGAAGAGCTAGATACTTCAGAGGAAGGTCTGTCGAAACAGGAGGGCGAAAAGAGACTGGATGAACACGGCAGGAACGAATTGAAAGGTAAGGCCCAGACACCTAAACTTCTGCTTTTCTTATCCCAGTTCAAAGAACTGCTCGTTCTCGTTCTTATCGTCGCGGGTATAGTTTCACTTTTTTTAGGTATCACCCAGAACGATTCCGGGAGCTTGAAAAGCGCCGCTGCGATGTTCATAATCGTCTTCATCAACGCTGTCATAGGTTTCGTGCAGAGATACAAGGCCAAGCGGATCATAGAGAAACTAAAATCCTTGATAAAGTCTCCCGCAAAAGTAAAGCAGGGCGGTAAATGGAAGGAGATGGACCAGGCGGAGATAGTCCCAGGGGACATAATAAAGATCGAAGAGGGGGATAAGATCCCCGCGGATATACGTGTCATAAAGTCGTTCAATCTTAAAACAAACGATTTTTCGCTCACAGGGGAATCGATGCCGCAGGAGAAACACTCGAACGCTGTTCACGAAGAAGTCACTCTCGCGGATCGAGATAACATGGCGTATGTTGGCACTACGGTAGCTACCGGAAACGCGACCGGAGTCGTGGTCTCTACGGGCATGGACACAGAGATGGGCAAGATAGCGGATATGACAGAAAAAACAGGAGAATTAAAATCGCCTCTCCAGAGAGAGTTGGACCGCCTAGCAAAACATCTGACATCTATAGTGGTCGTATTGAGTACGGCTCTCTTCTTCATTTCTGTCTGGCAGGGTCTTAATTGGACTATCAGTCTTATCTACGCCATCGGCATCTCGGTTTCCTCAGTACCTCAAGCTCTACCGGCTCAGGTCACTGTAGCTCTCTCCACCGGAAGCAACAGGTTAGCAGAAGAGAACGCCGTCGTGAAAAACCTATCTTCAGTTGAAACCCTGGGTTCTACGACCGTCATCTGTACGGATAAAACCGGAACGTTGACCAAGAACGAGATGACCGTGAAGAAGGTCTGGTTCGACGGAGAGGAGTACAGCCTGACAGGCTTAGGCTACAAGCCGGAAGGAACCATTTTAGACGAAGATGGAACCGAATTGACAGAGGAGCAGATAGACAAGCTGGAGATCTTTATGGATGCAGCCACATTATCGTCCTCCGCTGAGATACACGAACCGGACGATCAACACAACAGCTGGTATCCCGTAGGGGATCCTACTGAAGCCGCGCTGATAACGATGTCGACCAAACTAAAGACACGGCATGAAAGGGAAGATGAAGAGAATCCCGAGATAATCGAATTCCCCTTCGATTCGGAAAGAAAGATGATGAGTTCGGTACGAGATATCGGAGAAGATTATAAAGACATAAAGGTCAAGGAAGCCCTAGAAGGCGATACAGAAGGCATGAGAGTCCTGGCCATGAAGGGAGCCACTGATAACATCCTCTCGATCAGTAAATACATCTATAGAGATGGTGAAGTCGAGGAGATGACCGAAGGGGACAAGGAACGGATAAGAGGACTGAACGAAAAGTACTCTCAAAAGGCCATGAGAGTTCTAGCCATGGCCTACAGACCTCTTGAAAAAAAGAACGAAGATTATGTAGAGGAAGAAGTGGAAAAAGACGTTATCTTCCTGGGTCTAGCTGGCATGATAGATCCTCCAAAAGAAGGCGTGAAAGAAGCTATAGGGAGCTGTCATGAAGCTCATATACGCACCTACATAATGACCGGGGATCACGCTATCACCGCTAAAGCCGTCGGAGAGGAGATAGGACTTTTCAAAGAGGACGAAGAAGCCGTGGTGATCACAGGGAAGGAGATGAAGAGTTTAGGGGACAAAAAGCTGAAAGAGATGATGAAGGGAAAGGAAGCGATGATCTTTTCCAGAGTAGACCCTAAAGATAAACTAAGGATAGTCACACTGCTGGAAGAAGATGAAGAGATAGTTGCTGTTACCGGTGACGGAGTGAACGACGCTCCTGCTCTAAAAAGAGCTCATATCGGCGTAGCTATGGGGCAGAAAGGTACCGACGTCGCCAAAGAAGCTTCCGAACTCGTCTTATTGGACGACAGTTTTCCTACACTAGTTCATGCGGTTAGAGAGGGAAGGACTATCTACAACAATCTAAAAAAGACGGTTCTAGCCTCCATGACCACCAATGGGGCGGAACTCACCACCGTTCTTGCCGGCCTAGCGGCGATAGGATTGCTGGGCTGGAGCGATTGGGCTATACCGATATTAGTCATCCAGATCTTAGCTATAGACCTGCTTGCGGAGATCATGCCTCTCACCTTTTTGGCTTACGATCCGCCTTCAGAAGCCATGATGACGTCTCCACCGAGGAGCCAGGACGAGCATATCTTGAATCTTCCGCGCTCAATAGAAGTCGTATTTTTAGCCCTCCTGATAGGTGGGCTAGCCGCGGGAAACTTCTGGTTCTACTTTGCAAGGCAGGGTCTCTCCCTAACAGCGGCTTCTGAACCGATGGTATATGCCAAAGCTACTACGATCAGTTACCTGACTATCGCTTACTGCCAGTTCGTGAACATCATGTCTAGAAGGTACAAGTATGACTCGCTGTTCAACAAGAATTTCTTCTCCAACAAGATCATAATCTACTCGATAATAGCTTCGATAGGTCTGGTTTTCCTAGGAGTTTACGGACCATATATCAGCGACTTCTTAGAATTCGCTAGTTTAGGGCCGGCTGAATGGGCGCAGGTCATCGGTGCGATGGGCATATTCATGGGAACCTTCGAGGTCATCAAGATGATAAGGAGATTTAAAAGGGGTTGATTGAAAACTCTTTTCCGATGAACGAACATGCCTAGCTTTTGAAGGAAAAAATACGTTTCTGTTTTAACTTTAGTGACTTCCCAATCAAAACATAAATATACCTGTCATCAAGTGAAGTAAATTATCTCCTTCAACGGAGGAAAAAATCATGAAGTCAGATTATATGACCGAAAAGCGAAAAAAGCTAGTTGACCTTTTGACCGAAGGTTATTTTGAAGAAGATGAGGCAAAATGCCTACTGTACATAGCTAATAACGCAGATGTAGAAAGTAAAGAAATCGAATATAAGCTATATCTTCGCCAACCAGAGGTTTCTGTCGCACTTAAAAAACTATCAGATAAAGACATAATCCAGGTAGGCGATGAAAACAAGGAAGGTAGAGGAAGACCAGTCAAGATCTACAATCTTAAAAGACCGATAGACGATATTGTCAACGATGTGGTCGAAGATATCGAAGATAGAATCAAAGAACTTGAAAATAAAAAGAAAGAACTTGAGGAGTTAAGTCAAGAGATATTCAAATAAAAAATCAAGAGACGCCAGGGATAGGTCAAGGGAATGAAGATACCTTTGTTTTTTGTTTCATTGTAAAGTGTATTTACCCCCCACGCCCCTATTTATATTTGTATCTTAGTTTTTTCTTCTGTTCTCCCATCTTACTACTCGGGTTTTTACCTATCCCTAGCAATATTAAAAATTGTTTTACTTGTTAATATAGTTATTGATTAACAACATATCTTCTCTCTAAAAAATCATTAACAGGTAACCTAGTACCTAAGAATATTCGATTCAGAACGATATTTTTTTTATTTATTTAAATGAACTCGGATCACAGAAACCTATTTATATTTCAATACATTACACATAAATGTATAATACAGGAGTGTGTAGTGATATGAAGAATCCGTTCGAATATCGTTTGATAGCTAAGGGAGAAAATTTCATCGATAGGGAGGAGGAGATACGTGATATTTTACAGGCAGTAGATAGTGGTCAAAATATCACGATATTCTCTCCAAGAAGATATGGCAAATCCAGTCTTATATTGGAGTGTTTTGAAAGATTAGACGACAAAATAACAGTTTACATAGATTTCAATAAGATAAATAGTGTATCAGAACTTGCCGACCGTCTTCTGAGCTCAACCACTAGGAATTCGTACTCATCCCTTGAGAAAGGTTTTTCTTTTGTTAAAGATACTTTATTATCTCTCAGACCAACGTTCACACCCACACAAGATGGAGGCTTATCGATATCAGTCAAACTGATAGATACTGACGAGGATGTGGAAAAGGCACTAGAATTCCCTCAAAAGGTGGCTGAAAAGAAAGATACCGAGATCATAATAGCGATGGATGAGTTCCAGCGAATCAGAGATCTAGATGGAGATAGTTTAGAGAGGCTTTTTAGATCCGTTATTCAAGAACAGGATAAAGTATCATATATTTTCAGCGGTTCACAGGTAAGGATGTTGAGAGAGATGTTTGAGAGCGGTGACAGACCATTTTTCAGGTCGACAAAGGTGATGAAGTTAGGTAAGATCCCTAGAATAGAATTCAAAGAATATATCATCAATAGATTCAAAAAGACTGGGTTAGATATTGACAGTTCATTGATAGATGATATTCTAAACTTCACAGAGGGACATCCCATGAGGACAAAACAGATATGTTTTGAACTCTGGAATCGAAAACGATCCAACGAATCTGTTGATTCCCTCGGTGATCTGTTGGACGTTATGATAGATAACGATATTTACATAGAAGAGGTATGGAACAGTATATCAAGCTCGATACAAAGGAGAGTTTTAGAGGCACTGGTCAATAAAGATCAACCTTACTCACACGAAACTATTCAAGAGTATGAGTTGAAAGGGAGTTCCCACGTACAGAGAGCATCAAAAAGTCTAGAAAAAAGAGGTATACTGTATGAAGGAAATATAGTTGATCCCTTCTTTAAAGAATGGGTCCGAAGAGAATCTAATTGAGATTGCAGGAACAAAGATACCCTAGCCTTATATATGTTTAACAATATATTCAACCCATGCCGTTGTTGACCTCCTTCCAAGCGGCCGTAGGCGGTGTTTGTGTTATCCTGACATACGGCATAGTTATGGAAAAACATTATGTCAGTAAAAGTACGGTTTTTTACAACATACTTTCACTCTTACTGCTTTTAGCATCTATCGAACTTCCTATGACGGTACTAGGGGGTATGATACTTTATCTTATCACTGGATACATTGTTATGAAACTTCACATCAAGTTCTTATTCCCGGTATTCGGTGCTAGAACCTACGGTTCATTGGCACTGGTACTGGTTCTTCAAGGAGAGGGTTTCATCCCGTACCTGGGTGGAAGGGATCTAGCCAGTACCTTGACCATACTCGTTATCTTTTGGATCGTGACAGCGGTACTGGTAAACTTGATCGGTTACCTCTATAGTAAATATTTTTAGAAACTATCTTACCTCGAAATGATCAGCTGTTTCGATCTTTGTTGTTTCTTACTGAAAAATGATCTTGTACAATATCAACCTATCATACCACCTTTAATCATCAAATAGACCGCTATAGCCATTCCCATCACGAAAGTGATCTGAGGGATAGCTATATTTATTAACTTCTTAGAGAACACTTTGTTATCTTCATCGACCGGTCCATCGACTTTATTGAAAAGCCATCCGGATAAGATCGTTGAAGCTGTAGATAAACCGAATAATAGTGTTCCGAGAAAATACATGTCAGCGGCATGCATCGAGATGACAGTTTCTCCATCTAAAATACCCGAGAATATTATCCCGTATATGAAGACCACTAGCCCAAAGATAGCAGGAGTCTCAAAATGAACTAGAAAGATCATATACTTTCCAAAATCCTTTTTAGATCCAGAATCACGTTCATTCAATCCTTCCATGACTTCTCTGTAGATAAAATACCTTCCTGTATTTGCGAAAAAACTACTTAGACCTAATGCCAAAAGTCCACCTATAGCCACTTTCAAGTGTACATCTGATATGACTCCAAAATTAGAGATCAGTATAGAACCCAATACAGTATACATAAAGGCTGGAACCGTGATCATCATAAATACAAAAGTAGGTCCGTACAGCTCCTGCCGGGGAGTGTGTTCTCCCTCCAATATACTTTCCGTCGTCTCCGAAGGCAGTGAATCCAAGACCCTATTCCTTTCCTTCATGGCTTTAGTGAAAGCGATGAAAAAACCTGCACCACCGAGAGCTATCGATACCAGCATCCAAAGGTAGATTTCCTCCATGTGTCATTATGTGTTTTTATATATAAATATCTTATCGGAATTTCTAGCATGACCGACCACCGAGGTAAAAATTATTAACTAAAGAGCAGCTTACAAAGGATCATGGCAGGAGCGGTCTTCCTAAAAAGTGAACGTATCGAACTCAAAACCATCGAAGAAGAGGATATACCATTCATGGTCAAGAACATCAACGATCCTAAAGTCTGGTCCAGTTTGACTATACACCTTCCAGCTAATAAAATCAAAGAAAAAGAATTCCTCAAAAACATATCTAAGACCGATAAAGAAGTCCACCTGATGGTATGCGATGGGGACAAAAAAATAGGCATGGTTTCTATATTCGATATCGATCACCGAGTTAGAAAGGGTGAAGTCGGTCTATGGATATCTCCGAAATACTGGAAACAAGGCTATGGGACAGAGGCCGTTAGATTGATCGTAAATTACGGTTTCAAAACACTCAACCTTCACAGGATCTTTGCAGCCGCACTTAGAAATAATCTCGGATCATTGAAGATATGGGAGAAACTAGATTTTGAGAAAGAAGGCGTTTCCAGAGATGCAGCTTTTGTAAAGGGTGAATACGTAGATCTGATAAATTATTCGATCTTAGAAGATGAATGGGAAAAAAAGTGATGGTCAAAAGTCGATACGATCTCTCACTCTTTTAACTTCTTTCTCGATATCATCTATCTCATATTCCAGTGCTACGATCGGATCAATCCCGTTCTCATCTAAAATGGTATAAAACCTTTTGATAAACTCATCTTCAGGAGCTCTATGAGCATCGATATCACCTGCATTCCATTGGACATGTATGTACTCCATGTATTCTTTTAAAACTTCAACCCAAGTCTCTATATCTCGGGAAGAATGAAGTATTGAATGTCCAACATCGTAACATATCTTCAACTGGGGAGAATCGATACTTTTAACCAGATTCAATAGGTGTACTGGATCATCCTCGGTAACATTTTCTAACACTATAATAAGGTCTTCTCCAGATATCTTCTCTAACACCTCCTTCCAAAAGGGAAGCTGTCTCTTTATCTTCTTTTCCTTGACTTTTAGGTCCTTGATAGCTGTATTGTGCTGACTGTGTAGAACTAGATGGGATGCGTTCAATTCTAAAGCCGCATCGACGGCCTGCATGTACCTTTTTCTAGTAACTTTAGATATCAGTTCATCTGGACTTCCAGGACTCAGATCTAAGAACGGGCCGTGTACGGAAACATCCGGTCCAAAATCATCAAGTTTTTCTTGATACCCTCTAACTCTCCTTTCTAAGTCACCATCTAATAATTTTGGATCTACAAAGTCCTGCAGTTCTACACCCAGGGATAGTTCGTTCAAGATATTCGGTTCGAAATCGTCCACATCACCGATGCATATTCTCAATTTCGGATCCATCTTCATGTCCTCTGTAAACCTCTTACAGATATTATTACTTTTTACCGACTACCACTAATCTATCGGCTTCCTCATCGTAATCTCTCCCTTCATAACCACCATAGATGCATTATCAAAAGTAAAAAAAGAAAAAATGGTTTTTTGTATAGTATGGTTTCTAGCTTTTTTAATAGTTTACTATTCTACCGAACCGCTCCATGTACCAGAGTATGCAGTGACGCCCTCTTCTTCAATTTCCCATTCTCCTGAGACTGACGACCCGTCTGTGCTGAAAGTTCCTTCCCAGGTTACGTAACCGAGCGCGGCTTCACCTTCTGCGGTTATATCTCCATCGGAGACTGAACCATCTATGTCTCCTTGAGCATCACCTTCGAAGGATCCTGAAACTTCTTCGTTTTCCCAGTCTATTGTGAATTCCCAAGTGCCTTCGTATTGATCCTGTCCTAAAGCGTCTTCCCCTTCCCAGGTGCCGGAAAAGGTTTCGGTACCAGTACCGACATACCCATCATCTCCGGTATCACCGTTATCTCCGGTATCACCGTTATCTCCGGTGTCACCGTCATCACTGGTATCATCTTCTCCGTTGTCGTCTTCAGTGCAGCCGGTAAAAGCCACTGAGAGTACCAGCAAAGATGCTATCAACAAGACAAAAAATACTTTTTTATTTCTTATATTTGCCATTTGTATTTCCCTTTCCTTGGAACTACATATATCAGACGTTTTTTATATCTTACGGGTTAGAATACTTCCGATAATAATTAATAAATCGAATGGTTATATATTAATCAACTTAAGATGGTGATGAAAAATGAAGACTTCTATTAAGATAGGTACATTATATGGTATTCCAGTACGGCTGCATTTTACTTTGATCTTTGTTATAGCCTTGATAGCGTGGTCGGTCGGTTCTAACGTTTTTCTTATCGCAGAGATGCTGAGGATTCCAGACCCAAACATAGCTCCTGGATTTCAGAGTTATCTTGTTGGTATAATAGTTGCCATAGGTCTCTTCGTCAGTGTGTTCATCCACGAGATGGCTCACTCGATAGTCAGTATAAAAAGTGGTTTTAAAGTCGATGAAATATCTTTATGGCTGTTCGGAGGAGTTTCAAAGATGGAAGATATGCCCACCGACCCCAATTTAGAGATCAAGATCAGTGCGGTCGGTCCTCTTTCAAGTATAGGTTTAGGTATACTAGCTTTTGCAGGAGGTATGTTGATAACCCAAAGTATAGTGGTGTTCATACTGTTTTACCTCAGTTTCATAAACTTTTTCCTAGCTGGGTTCAATCTCATACCGGCTTTTCCCATGGATGGTGGCAGGATACTCAGAGCGATATTGGCAAAGAAATATTCATATGTTAAGGCTACCAAAACTGCAGCAACAATAGGAAAAGTCTTTGCAGTGATCTTCGGTATCGTTGGACTTTTCGTAAATGTTTTCTTGATCCTGATAGCTTTCTTTATCTATATGGCAGCCTCTCAGGAATCTGAAAGTGTATTGGTCAAACAGATGCTAAGTAGGATTTCAGTGGGTGATGTGATGAGTAAAGAGGTGAAAACGATAGATCCAGAAACATCCTTAGACGAATTTTTGAAGATGGTGACTACATACCAGCATACAGGTTTTCCAGTGGTAGAAGATGATAGGATCATCGGTATTATAACATTACGAGATGCTAAAAAAGTGCCCGAAGAGAAAATCCATATGACAATAGTTAAAGATGTTATGGAACCCGACATCGTTTGTTTGAACCCAAATGACGATGCTAGTAAGGCGTGGGATATAATGATGAAGAAAGGATTCGGTAGATTCCCAGTTTTGGAGAACAACGAATTAGTGGGAATTATAACTAGGTCCGATATCATGCACTCTTTCCAGATACAGAGCAAGTTGGAAACCTTCGGCGGGGATGAGATATAGGTTAGATCTTCAATTTCTTGCTGTACAAATAAACTTTAATCACAGAACGGAATCATCACCAAAGTAAGAGGTAGTATCCACAGTATCGCATTAGCTGCATCAGTATACCCACCGATCATCAGTCCGTGCATAAATATCAAGAAAAGACCCGGTATAGCTATGAAAGAAAGCATCTTCTCTACGGAGAAATCTTCCTTTTCTTTTCATCTATGATTATAACCAACAACAGGGCGAAGAAGAAAACGATGAGAAGTACCATGCCAAAACATATCGGAATAGAAGCAAAGATACCAAATGGAACCGCGTTGACATCTCTTTCTTCGATATCAACTCCCGCTGATCCCATGAGATCTACCACTTTTTCTTTACACCTATCACTGTTCCTAGATACTAAGTTTATATCGAGAGGTGCTTGACTTCAATGCTTGAATTTTCTCTAAATTCTAACATACCTTCGGTATTTTCCCATATCCGGATAGTTCTCAACTCTTCCCAAGCATCGGATGTGACCTTTATCTGTTCAACATTCTCAAAGTCGAATTCACAAGTTCCCTGACTACAATCTTCGATGGCTATGGATTCGGTAACATTTTCCAGTCTAAAACCTTCACTAGAAAGATTATGATAGATCTCTGAAAGAGATATCGGGTCATCGATCTCACCTGCAAATAAAATACCCCCTTCCGTTTCAACAGGAAAATAAACGATGTGAACTGAGGGAAGTAAAAATAAAAAAGATATCAATACGACCAGGTACAATTTCGATGTTTCCTTTTCTAGAATGTTATTCCTCCTTAAATACTAGACAATATTTCTCAGTTTCAACCTCTTCTATGGACTTCTTGCATATCGAACTGTTCTTTCATCATAGGTATAACATGTTCCCAGGTATGTTCACATAGATACCACTCGGCGATCTCCTCTTCTTTAGATTCGGTCAATCCAAAAATCTCAGGTCTATCTAAGAGTTCCATGTACGGAAGGATGAAAACTTCGAGCAATGTTCCTTCATCTACTGGCCATAGATAAAGTTCCATGCCGACTCGCTGTGACTCTTCATCTAAGTCTTTCATAGACGGAATAGTGAATGAAAATGTACTCAAGATCATCTTGAGCCTTCCAGGAGGTTTCTTCTGCCTCAAAAGTTCCATGACAGTTTTATTGACAGATACGATAAGGGTACCTTCTCCTTCGTTTGAAGTATCATATTTAGAGATATGGAATCCTATATCCTTAACAAAGGATTTGAACTTAGGTCCCAACTTCTCAACGCTCTCATCTTTTATCAGATATCGACCATACGGATATGCCCTTCGTCTCATGTTTCTACTCCCGTTTATGTAACTATATGATTCCAAAGTATTTTAATTTTACAGAGTGACAACCTATTTCAAAAATTTTTGAAACCATAAAGTTTATAAAGAACATACATCTAAAGTATTTCAAATAATATTGAAATGGTGTACGGAATATGTGGGATATAATCTATGCAGTCTTCATGAGCGGCCTCCTAAGCGTTTACGAGTATCTTTCAGAACATGTTCTAACCTGCTTGTTACCTGCATTTTTCATAGCCGGTGCTATCGCTGCGTTCATCAAAAAGGAAGCTATCCTGAAATATCTAGGTCCGGATGTTGATAAGAAGATATCGTATCCTATCGCATCTATCTCAGGAGCTATTCTTGCGGTGTGTAGCTGCACGATACTTCCGATGTTCGCCGGATTGTACAAGAAGGGGAGTGGTGTGGGGCCGGCTACCGCGTTCCTGTACTCAGGTCCAGCCATCAATATTTTGGCTATAGTATATACTGCAAATCTATTAGGTTTCGAATTAGGGTTGGCTAGGGCACTTGCAGCTGTTGCTATGGCCTTCGTCATCGCTTTTTTGATGTCGAGTTTATTCAAAACTCATGACGATGAAACGAGCAAGAACAATCAAAATATAGACACAGATGATGAAGATCCAGGAAAACCTATCTGGATAAAATTGAGTGTTTTCGGGGCGCTGGTCGGAATATTAGTTATAGGTGCTTCAAGTTTGGCATGGGCACCGAAATTAGGCATCATTTACGTTCTAACTATCTTCATAGCCATCATCTTAATATACTATTATGAAACGAACGAAGTCACGGAGTGGGGTTATGAGACCTGGGATCTAACTAGAAAAATATTCCCGATACTCATTGCAGGTACTTTTGTCGTAGGTATAATAGCATATTTCCTCCCACCTGAAACTTTCAGACCATATCTTGGAGATAATAGTTTGTTATCATCATTTTTCGGTGCTATAATCGGAGCTATATTATATATGCCTACATTGCTTGAAGTTCCGATAATCGGTACGACATTCGGCTACAATTCAGGTATTATGGGAGATGCACCCGCTCTAAGTTTATTACTTGCTGGTCCCTCTCTCAGTTTACCGAACATGATAGTTCTGTTCAGAATAATGGAATTCAAGCAGTGGTTAGCATACATAGCTATTGTGGTAGTACTTTCAACTTTGATGGGATTCACATATGGGATGATAGTTTAAATTGTTGGAAGTTGAAGGTAATACTGTAAAAGTGGAGAATATAGATGTCTTAGACGGTACACCTCTTTTGGATATCAAACCATACGTACCGGAGTTCGACCATCAAGAAGTTCAAAAAACCGGTTGGCTAGATAAAACTGCTAAAAGGGTCGCGAAAAAGAGATCTGACGAGCGATTTGGGTGATAGAATTAAAGTTCAGTTCCTCTCAAACTTTTGGTAAAGTCTGATAAGGCAGTCCATTGCTGAACAACCTTCTTTGGAGAACAGACCGATTATCAGGAAAGCGAGTACACCGACGGTGAAAATTACTACGGCGGCAACTGCGAACAAACCTTGATAGCCCATTCTAGCCAATATCGTTCTATTTATGAATATCCCGACTGCTCCTCCAATGAACATGTTGAACGATGCCAGGGACATTACTGTACCTCGTTTCTGAGGAAGATACTGTTGGGCAGTAGTTATTATGGTCACCTGAAGTATCACGAAGGCCAGACCAAAACCAAATAGAGCGGGTAGAACATAATATATGCCCGGCCAGTAGCTGACAGTTAATAGGGATATCAACCCTAGAACTCCTGCTATGAAGAGGATCTTAGATCCCATCTTTTTCTTTAGAGTACCTACTCTTCGCCCGCCTGAGAAAGCCGCCAGTCCAAACAAAGCTAATATCAACCCGACATAAAATATATTGTAACCGGTTTGTACTACCAGGTAATCTCCAAGATATGTGAAACTGCCGAAGACTGCGAAGCCGACTAGTGATAGAAGAGACACAGTTTTAAGAAGATCAGGATGTGAGATGGCATCACTGTAGGCCTCTCTGAAACTTAGTTTATCGATAGTTCCTTTCTCGAAGGTTAAGACCCTGTAAAGTACGAACACCAGCACTAATTCCGCGATACCATAAGTCAGGTAAACTATCCTCCAGCTCCCGATAAAAGATAAAATTCCACCGATGGCGGTAGCGGCGGCTGCACCTAAGAAGTACATGCCCATGACGGTACCGATGGAGTTCATCTTAGATTTTGGCTCTTCAAAAACGTCTCCGATCAAAGATATGGTAACGGGTAAGATAGCTGCGGCAAAGGCACCGTTCACTGCCCGTAATGCACCGAGTGAGTATATATCAAAAGCAGCCGCCGCAAGGCTGCTGAATATCGCGGTCCCCAATGCTGCAGTAGTTATAACTCTCACTTTTCCATATCTATCCGCGAGAGGACCAAAAACTATAGTGAAAAGACCGAAAGGTAACATGTAAGCTGTTACGGTCATGGCTGCTGTTCCGATACCGACGGAAAATTCACTAGCTATATCGACGAGGATCGGTGAAGCAGCATAATTGTCACCCATGACCCAGAAGCCCATAAAACCTAGAAGATAAACCAATATCTTCTTTTCATGGTCGGTCCTTTCTTTCATCGCTATTTATATATTTTATACCTTTTTAAATCTTTTGAAAAAATATCTTAGAAAAGATTTTTTACTACAATTACGGATATCCAACCATGGGTTCTAAAGAAACGATGTATAAGGATATTGAAGATATATCAAAGACCGTCGAATTACGAGAGGAAACAGACCCGTCTATCAAAAGCAAGATCTGTAAAAATATCTTAGAAAAGCTTCCGGAATACTTCGGAATAGAAGAAGCAGTTAAAGATTATGTTCAGAAAGTTCGAGACCAATTCTTTGTTTCAGCTAAAGTATTCGATAACCCATTAGGCTTCATAGCCATCAAAGAACACAACGAGTTCACCAGTGAAGTCTATGTGATGGGTATCTTAGAAGAGTTTCAGGGAAGAGGGATAGGGAAAAGGTTGATAGAGGAAGTCGAAACTCATCTGAAAAGTCAAGGTAAGAAATACCTTACAGTTAAAACTCTAAGTCCGTCTCATCCTGATGAAGGCTATGAAAAAACAAGGGCATTCTATCGAAGTGTGGGATTTCTACCTTTAGAGGAGTTCACCACGCTCTGGGATGAGAATAACCCTTGTCTTTTTATGATAAAGTCACTAAATTGATCACTTCTTCAAGTATGCTATTCCATCGGGATGAATACCCGCATCTATCCTTTCGGGTTCCTCTTCTAAAGTTTCAACGTCGATCACCGAGATATCGTTGGTCTTGTTGTTGGCAACGAATGCTTTCGAACCGCTCTCATCGAAAACAACTCCACCTGGCCATACACCGACGGGGACCCTTTTCATTTCCCAGGGAACGATCTCGCCATCTCTATCAAAATCTGTTTGAACAACGGAAACATCGTTGGATTCCCTATTTGGTATGAATGCGTATTTCTCATCCGGTGAGAAGACGATCCGTATGGGAGTTGTACCTAGTCTGCGCTTGTATTCGATCTTGTAATCTTCTGTATCGAACACATATAATGTACCGTCTTTCTGATTTGCAACGTAAAGTAAATCCGTTTCACTATGAACAGCGGTTCCTTCCGGTCCTTCACCTACCGGAAAGTGGTTTACTACTTTCTCTTTCTCAACATCGACAACTGTGATATTGTCACTACCTATGTTAGGTACGAATACCTTTTTACCATCAGAAGAGAAAGTTATCATGTGAGAATGTTCTTGATAGGTGGGGAAGTGCTTTTTGATCTCATCTTTTTCAGTATCGATGATGAAGATGATACTGCTGTAAGTGGAAGCTACGTAGAGCTCTTTCCCATCTTTAGTCAAACCAACACCGTGGGGGAACTCGAATTTCTCGTGTTCGATCCTTTTAACGATCTCAAACTTTTCATTATCTATCACATCGATCTCGTTACCTAGAGAACAGGTAACATAGGATTTTTTACCGTCTGGAGTTACCGCTATCTCGTGTGGATTATGACCTGTTTCGATCTTCTTCAAAGTCTCCTTGGATTCGGTATCTATCACAGAAACTGTATCCTCATCTTTGTTCAAAACCAAAAGATATTCTTTCATATTATCACTTTATATAGAATATGAATAATCAGTTGTAAAAGGTTTTTCCTGAAAACATTTGTCATGTATCAGTAAATATTAAGCTTGCCCTAGTAATAATCACAAATTTCAGTGTGTGAGTCGAAGAGTGCGAGACGGTCGAGGTTGAGGACTCGATAAAAGAGGATCCATACCCAAAAGTCAGAGAGATAGCTAACGAAGTATTAGAAAGGATAAATAGGTTACAATAATTGAATTAAAAAAAGAAAAGTTTTTTGGAGTTACCTGAAAAAGTCTATACCTGTATCTACCGCTTTCATATTGAGATCTATGAATCTACCGGGTACACTGTCTTTTACGGAATCTCTCAACGCTTGTTCAGGAACCAGGTCAGCAACTTCGTTGAATGCCCCTAGCATGATTATGTTAGCAACGATCTTGTTACCAAGTTCTTCCGCCAATCGTGTAACTGGAATCTCGTAAGCATCATCTATATCAACATGTGGAACAAGATCTGGATCGAGAACCACTACAGCATCATCAGCTAGATCATCGGTATATTTATTGTAGGCCTCCTGTGATATAACCATCATGTACTCCGCAGAGTACAATCCACAGTATCCTATCTCTTTATCGGATATGACTACTTCAGATCTAGCGGCACCGCCTCTTGCTTCAGGTCCGTAACTCTGCATCTGAACAGAATTGTACTCGTGGAATACGCTGGCGGCTTTACCCAATATGTAACCAGCTAACATTATCCCTTGACCACCTTTTCCGCAGATACGGATATCTCTTCTCATACCTGCACCTCCTCGATCAGGCGTTTCATACGGTCACTAAGACATTCTTTTTCCTCTTTATGTAGTACTCCAGTTTTAATATTTTCATAGAGTTTCTCGATCTCTTCAGGATCTCCGTATTTCTTAAGCATCTCATAATCTTCAGTCAATATCGTTTTTTTGTCATACCAGTTCCAGAAGTCCCTCAAACTTCCCACCTTGTTCTGTCTAGCATAAGCAGTTGTACACGGTGAAAGCATCTCGATGAAACTAAAACCTTTATTCTCTAATCCTTCAGCTATCGAGTTTATCGGCTGACTCGGTTTGGTTACCGTCCATCTAGCCACATAAGAGGCACCGGACGAGATCGCCATACTGCTCATGTCGAAGGCCGGCTCTATATTTCCGAAAGGAGCTGTTGTAGCATAATCGCCTTCAGGTGTAGTTGGAGCGACCTGACCTCCAGTCATGCCATAAATGAAGTTATTAACCGCTATCACGGTCATATCGATATTCCTTCTCGCCGCATGAATGAAGTGATTTCCACCGATACCCATACAGTCACCATCACCAGTGAATACGATAACGTTCAAGTCTGGGTTTGTGATCTTGACTCCCGTGGCAAAAGCCAAGGCTCTTCCATGAGTCGTGTGTAATGAATCTACATCCACGTATCCTGGAAGACGGGATGAACAACCGATACCCGATAATATCACGGTTTTATCCATATCGAGACCCTGTTTCTCGATAGCTCTTAACGTGTAATTCAATACATTACCGATACCGCAGCCTGTACAAAATATAGTAGGCATCATATCTTTTCGGAGGTACTTTTCTCTAATCTCTTGTGTATTCCTTTCTTCTTTTTTCTCATCCATATTTAGACCTCCCTTAATATCTCTTCAGGTGAATGGATCTCTCCGCCGATCTTAGAAGCTAAAACAACTTCACAGTCAGCGTGCTCTTTGACTTTATGGAACATCTGACCCAAATTCATCTCTGCTACTATGATCTTATCAACATTCTTAGATAATTCTTCGATCTCCTTTATAGGGAAAGGCCATAAAGTCCTCATCCTAAGATAACCGATATTCATTCCTTTTTCTCGTCCTTTGTTCATAGCGCCGATGGCACTCCGACTGGCGATACCATACGAAACGATGGCGACATCGGCATCATCTAGATTTCTCTTCTCTACATCAGTTAGAACTTCTCTATCATCTAGTATCTTTTCGACCTGTCTCATTATCAGTGTTTCATGATCCTTTTGATCATCAGTTGCAGGGAATCCGTATTTATCGTGTGTGAGTCCTGTTACGTAAGTGTGGTAACCTTCTCCAAAAACACCGAACTCTGGAACTTTTTTCTTGCCGTACTCACCTTCTCCAAAGGGTATGAATTCTTCCGGAGGTACTTTCGGTTTCTTCCTCTCGAAGGTTTTTATCTCGTCGGGTATCTCGACCATCTCACGCATGTGGCCGAGGTCAGCGCATATCATAAGGAAAACCGGGGTCCTGTACTCCTCTGCTAAATTGAAGGCCCTGATAGTGTACTCAATGGTCTCCTGGATGTTGTTAGGTGACAAAGTGATAGCTGCGAAATCTCCATGTGTCCCATATCTGGTCTGCATTATATCTCCCTGTGCACCTAATGTTGGTTGACCTGTGGAAGGACCTGAACGCTGAACGTTCGCTAAAACTAAGGGTGTTTCGGACATGTGAGCAAAACCGATATTTTCCTGCATGAGTGAAAAACCGGGTCCACTTGTAGCTGTCATAGCCTTCGCTCCGGCCCAAGAAGAACCGATCACTGATGCTATACTGCCCAGTTCGTCTTCCATCTGTATGTACTTACCACCGACTCTTGGTAGCATATCTGCCATCTTCTCAGCTATCTCGGAAGCTGGTGTTATCGGGTAGCCTCCGAAGAATCTGCATCCTGCTAAAAGCGCACCGTATGCGATGGCGGTGTCACCGTGGATGAACTGCTTCTTCTTACCTATAACCTTCTTTGCCTTTTCTAGATCTTCACTCATCTTCATCTTCCTCCACTATGGTGATAGCAAAATCCGGGCAGATCATTTCACACAAACTGCATCCTATACATCTATCTTCAACTTGAACGGGTGGGTAAAGCCCTTTCTTGTTAGGTTCTTCGGATTCCTCTAGAGCGTCTCTAGGGCAGTAATAAATACATAGATTACAGCCCTTGCAGTAATCCTCATCTACCTCGATAGAAAATTTATCTCCACCGCGGAAGGCTTTTCCCTTTTTCTCCTTATTCTTAACTTCAGTCATCGGTTTTTCACCTTATAGTGTAACTTCAACATCAAGGTGCCTTTCAAGGACCTTCTTACCTCTATATTCAGGTAGTAGTAATGGAGATTTCTTATCAGTCTTGATCCCGGCATCTTCGATCTGCTGGTTGTAATCATTCACGTGATCTAATGTTAGTTTTCCGATAGAAGCTTTTTTAGCATGTTTTGCAGCGGTCATACCTGCTCTTCTACCGAATACGTTGTAATCCAACAGTGAATTGCCCATCAATCTGTTTTTACCGTGAACACCACCTTCTACTTCGCCACCTGCGAAGAGTCCTTTGACCGGTGTTGAGCCATCGTCGTGAATGACCAACCCCCCGTTCTGATAATGCAGTGTCGGATAAACCAAAATCGGTTCTTTTGTTATATCGATACCGAACCTTTCGTACTGCCTTACCATAGCAGGTAGTGTCTTTTCGATGGTCCCTTCTCCAGATTTCATCTCGATCAGTGGTGAGTCAAGCCATACACCCTGCATGCCTGTCGGGGTAGTAACTCCATTCTCTCTACCTCTGCATTCCCTAATGATAGCTGCTGCTTCTATATCTCTAGGTTCCAACGGATTAACGAAAAGCTCACCGTCGATATTCACCGGTTGAGCGCCTAGACTTCTTACCTTTTCTGTTACAAGTAATCCAACGATCTGGTCTGGGAAAGCTGCTCCTGTAGGATGGTACTGAACGCTGTCAAGATCTCTTATCGGGACTCCGGCTCTGTAACCCATTATCAATCCATCCCCGGTTGCACCGTAGTGATTGGTCGTCGGGAATGCCTGTACATGTAATCTACCAAAACCACCGGTTGCCATGACTGTAGATTTGGCTCTTACTACATAGTATTCGTTGGTTTCCAGGTTCATGAGCAGCGCACCGGCAACTTGACCCTTATCATCCTTCAAGAGTTCAACCGCTGGAGTGAATTCTAATACGGGGATATCTAGGTTATCTGCCTCATCTCTCAGAACCCTCATCAATTCCATACCAGTGTAATCGCCGGAAGAATGAAGTCTGTACCTAGATGTTCCACCACCAGGCAATTCTACGAAGTTACCATCCTCTTCTCTATCGTACATTATACCTAGTTCTTCGTGCCATTTTAAGATCTTAGGACCGTCGATTGTCAGAGCTTTGACCAACTCTGGTACGTTTGTGAAATGTCCTCCACCTATGGCATCCAAGTAGTGTTTTATCGGTGAATCGTCATCCTTATCTGCAGCCTGTATTCCTCCCTGTGCCATCATACTGTTAGAATCTCCGTGTCTTAATTTAGTTGATATGAGTATGTTCTCAGGTTTGATACCCTCATAAACTGACCATAGTGCGGCAACGGTTCCGGCTCCTCCGCCACCTATTATCAGAACATCAACGTCGTGGTCGACTTGTGTTAAATCGATCTCTGAAGGGTCGATAAGACTTCTAGCTCGTAAAAGCTTAGCAAGTTCATTAGGTACTTTTCTACCTTTACTGGGGCCGATCTTAAGTTCTTCTTTTCCCTCTTTTTTATAGTCCGGGTGGAAGTTGTTCAAAACTTCTTCGCCTTCAGACGGAGTCATCCTATCGTAGGTTTTACCCATCCTTTCTTCACGTGTTTCCTCCACCTTATTGATGGATTCTTGCATATAATCTGGGTAACCATCTGTCATATTTATCCCTCCTCCCGTATGTCTCTTTCTTCGTAAAGTTTTTTGAGTTCTTCCATCTCCATCTCTACCATCTCTTTCATATTTTCATCATATTCTCCGTTCCTGATCTCTTGAACACGCTTTTCAAGCTCGTCACTATGCTCGTGAATATATCGTCCGGTTATCCTGCGAGCTAATTGAGCTAAATGATAATGTTTGATATCCGCTGGACATCTTATTGAACAGAGACCGCATTGTATACAGTCAAAGGAAAGTTCAGCGCATCTCTCAACGTCGCCCCGCAGTGCAGCTTGAACATAATCCATCACTTCTATGTCCTGAGGACATGCTTTAGTACATGTGTTACAGGAAACACATCTTGCTATCTCAGGATAATAATCCAACATGACATTGTCGTTCCCTCTTGGATCAACCTCTTCGATGTCAAAATCCTCTCTAACAGCTGGTACGAAAGGGAGCTGTACTAAGAACATACCGTCTTGAACAGCCGTTTGACAGGCTAGATCCATCTTGAATTTATACTCATCTTCAGTTCTATATATCGTTGCACAGGCACCACAGAACCCACCTCGACACCCACAGCCTCTAACGAACTTATATCCGGCATATTCGAGTGCTGTCATTATGGTGAGTCCTTTCGGGACCTTGTATCTTTTACCCATAACGAATATTTCGATCATCTCTCTATTTTCTTCATCTTCACTCATATCATATCACTCCAGGATTTTCTTATCTTTCAGTAATGATTTCGGATCGATCTTGTGTTTTTTCATCCCGACCTCAATGCCCATAGCCAGTGCTATGAGCTCTGTCAAATAAAATACCGGTATATCGTATTCGGTATTTCTTTGATGGAAATCGAGATTGAATTGGCATAACGGACAGGATAAAGCGATAGCATCAGCACCATCCTTTACAGCCCTTGACACGATATCCTCAACCCGCTTCTCAACTATATCACTCCGATTGACGGTGTGATATGAACCGCAGCATTCGGTCCTTTTGGGGTTGTGGATAACCTCTGCACCGATGGCTTCAAGGAGACCCTCCATGATATGGGGATCTTCGGTATCATCTATCGCCACATGATCAGGCCTTAAAAGCATGCACCCATAATATGGTGCAATCTTTAGATCGGTAATCGGTTTTTTAACTTTCTTTTTGATCTCATCTTTCATATCTCTTAAGATCTCCAATATATGATGAACATCGACCTCCCCTAGATAATCAGGGTCTTCGGTTAAGAACTCGTTCATAGTTTCCAGGTCATCGGGCTTTTCCTTCATCCTTTCGTTAGCCTGCTTTAATACGTTATAACACATATCACACAAGGTAACGACTTCTTTTTCACCCTGTTCCTGGGCACAGCACATGGTCCTTATCGGAGCTATCTGATGCATTATATCGTCTTCAGTCAAAGACTGTACCGCACCACAGCAGTACCAATCATCCATCTCGACTAGAGGTTTTCCCAAAGCTTCCATCACGGCCATGGCACTTTCTTCATAATCGCTAGCTTTAGTTTTCAGAGTACATCCGGGATAATATAGGTATCCTTCTCCCATGTTATCACCCCGTCTCCTTCCTGAAACAACCAACTACCGCCAACTGTGGGAGTTCTTTCATATTTTCTACATCATCAACATCTACCATGTCGATATTATCTCGAAGTACTATCTGCCTGACCGCCTCCATTATCTTGGCGATATCTATGTCCCTGGGACATCTTACGCTGCAGGTGAAACAGGCTGCACATATCCACATGGTGTTCTTCTCTAAGATCCCTTCTTTATCCCCGAGAACTATCCTTTTGAAAATTCTCTCTGGGAGTACATCCATGTCTTCAACAAAAGGACATCCTGCAGAACAGGTACCACACCTGATGCATGCATTAACGGACTCTCCAGATAACTCTTCAACCTTATCCAGGAAATCCATGGCTTTTTTGCTTCTATCTACTTTCATTCTGACCCACCACCTAATCCCTGGGTAAGTTCACGATACTTTTCACCTTTCGAATCGTAGATGTTTACCTTCAGCGGAGTTTCCCCCATGGTTGAATGTGTTGCACAAGCAAGACATGGATCGTAGGCCCTGAACGCTCTTTCGACGCTGTTGAGCATACCCTCTTGGATATTTCCTCCATCCACGTACTTCTTTGCCGCATCTCTTACACTCATAGAGATCGGGGCAGCGTTGTGTGTTGTAGCCACGATAAGGTTCAAGTCCTTTACAAGACCGTTATCATCCAACTCGTAATCGTGGATCAAGGTTCCTCTAGCAGCCTCAACTATACCAACGCCTTTCCCAGGTTCACCTGGTTCGTTCCTTATATTGTCACTTTCCAAGTCTTCATCTTGAGCTAGTTGTTGAATCAGTTCAGCGGACTGTAAAACTTCTATCAACCTAGCCCAGTGATAGGCAAGTGTAGAATGTACCGGATATCCAAGGGCGTCGAACATCTCTTCGTACTCCTCCTGAGCCAATTCAGTCTTCATACCGTCGCAGGCATTGATCCTTCCTAAAGTACCGACCCTGTAAACTCCTGAATCTTCACCTTCCTCGAATCCTTTCCAACCGATATCTTTCAGGTAAGGAAACTTCATGTAACTCCAGGATTCCGTATGCTCTCTTATCACATCTAGATAATCTTTATCTGTAAATTGGGCAAAATCTTTCCCAGCGGGATCGACAACATTGACCACACCTCCAGTGTGGCTGAGTTTACCATCTTCGGTTAGCCCCATACTGTAGACTTCTAATTTGTCTTCTTTGATGACATCTCCGAATTCAGCTAGTACTTTATCCTTGAATACATCGAGTGTGAACTTAGCGAAATCTACCATATCTTCTGACATTTCGATGAGTTCTTGTCTTTCTTCACTACTCAAAGATTTTATGACTCCTCCAGGTACACCAAAACTCGGATGTACAGCTTTTCCCCCGAGCATCCTGATGATCTTCTGTCCTTTACCTCTTTGCTTGATAACCTTCTTACCAACGTCTAAACCCACTTCTTCGATAACACCTAAGATGTTCCTTGCCTCTCTAGGAGCATCTACACCTACAAGGAAATCAGGACTAGCTAAATAATAGAAGTGTAAAAGGTGATCCGCATAGATGTAACCGTTATAGAACAATTCTCTCAGTTTTTTAGCCGGTTCAGGTGGTTCTACATTGTAAGCACTATCAAGCGCTTTAACAGATGCAAGGTGATGTGCCACAGGACATACACCACATATCCTGCTGGTTATTGTAGGCATATCCTCGGCTCTTCTACCTTCACAGAACTTTTCAAAACCTTTGAATTCAGGAACCTGAAGATAGGCGTTCTTAACGTTCTTATCATCATCTAAAAATATCTCTATTTTCCCATGGCCTTCTAATCTCGTTATCGGATCTATTGAAATCTTATTCTCTTCACTCATCTGTATCACCCCTTTTATACTGGAGTATACTGCTCGGAAGGCTGAATCGATAGAAAGAACCCGTCGGGTCCCTCACTGATTTCATAACTTCTTTTAATTCTTCTTCCGTTTTTCTTTCCTCGCCTTCGATAGCGATAACTGAAGCAATTGCTGACGCCATCCTTCCTCCTTGGTCTGCTACTTCTCTAGTCGGCCCATTACATCCAATACATGGGTGGCCTACTGATGGGCATGCTGCTTCACACATACCTGCACTAGCGGGACCCATGCATAAAACACCTTGATCAAGCAGACATTCCTCTGGATCTATGTCCATTTTCTCCTGGATCGGGACCAGTTTCTCGATTTTCTTTTCTTCCCTGTCCATTGGGCATTCGTCACATACACTTTTTCCAGAGATGAAATCGTATTTACCAACCTCTGTTTCGTCATCCAATAGAGCCGGGAACGCTTTTTCGAGTTGAACTGGTAAGGGTGGGCATCCCGGTATATAATAATCAACTTCGATCACTTCATCTAATTTTTGAACATGAGATGTCAATTCAGGAAGTTCTAGTTCACCTTCTCTGACTTCACTTTTCTTTTGAGGGATCATATCGCCTTCTGTAGACTCCGTTGTGTAACCCGTTTGCAGTAAGGCTTCGCTGCTGTGTAGATTCCCCAAACCGAAAAGCCCTCCGATACTAGAACAGGAACCGTAAGCTACAACGTTCTTACTTTTTTGCCTCAATAATTTAACCATCTCTTCGTTCTCTTCAGACCTTATCGATCCATTTATGAACATGAAATCGAATTCGTCATCATCCATGTCCCTTACATCTTCGTATTTTGGATCCATGGCACATGGCCAAAATTTGATATCAGCTTGTTCAACAACATCCAAGATCATCTCATCGATATCCAACACGCTGACTTCGCATCCACCACATGACGCGCACCAGTAGAAACCTATAGTTTTCTTGCTCATTCTTTCACCTCTTTTGACTTTCCGTTCAGATCAAGGGGGCCCAACTCTCGTATCTCTTCAGTCATATCTCTCATCACGTTTGCGAACTTACCACCTTCAGCAGATGAAACCCATTCTAATCTTAATCTATCTGGATTTATTCCGAAGTCTTTCAACATGGTTTTTAACAGTTCATGCTTCCTCATCGTTTTGTAATTCCCGTCGATGTAATGGCAGTCGCCTGGATGACATCCCGCTACTAGAACACCATCTGCACCGTCTTTGAAAGATTCAAAAACGTGTTCGGGTGATACTCTAGACGAGCACATGACTTTGATGTTGAGTATATTAGACGGATACTGTTCCCGACTGACACCAGCCAGATCCGCACCGGCGTAACTGCACCAATTGCACAGGAAGGCTATGATCTTAGGTTCGAACTGTTCACTCATCGAAGCACCTCCTCACTTTCAATCAAAGCAGCTTTGATCATGGCATCGATCATATCGTCTTCGAATCCTTTCTGGTCTATAGCGCCTACAGGGCAAACACTCGCACAGGAACCACATCCTTTACAGAGAACATCTGTTATTTCTGCGATACCCTCTTCTTCGTTTGCTTCTATAGCACCGTATGGACAAACTGAGATACACATCTTACAACCACTGCAGATATCATCATCTATGACTGCGATGATGCCTTCACTCTTGGTGTATCCACGCATCATGGGTATAGCTGCCTTAGACGCAGCTCCATCAGCTTGAGATAGAGTATCTGAGATATTCTTTGGATAATGTGCCCCACCCGCTAAATATACTCCCTCTGATGGGAACTCCAGAGGTCTTAGTTTTGCGTGTGCTTCCATGTAGAATCCGGCGTTATCCGAAGATACTTTCAACATCTTCTTGAGCTCGGAAGTGGATTCGTCACCTTCTAACTGCATTGCTAGAACCAGTAGGTCGGAATCGATCTCTACATCTTCATCCAGTAAATTATCATGTACCTTTATATGAAGGCCCTCTTCTGAAGGAGTGACTTCAGGTTTGTTCTCCGTGGAATATCTTAGGAAAATTACTCCGTCTTCACCTTCTACATCCATATAGTATTCTTCTTCGTCCTTTCCGAAGACCCTCATATCTTTGTATAAGATGTAAACGTTGGAATCTGGATATTTCTCTCGGATAGCCTTTGCATTCTTAAGAGAGTTTCCACAACCCACTCTACAGCACCATGGTCGTTCCTCTTCTAAAGCACCGACACAATTGATGAACACGACGTTTTTTGGA
>JBNJDY010000011.1:0-34909 GCA_051745305.1 Thermoplasmatota archaeon | reverse complement strand
GCACCTATCAATGTTATATATGGCGGTATTTCATTCAATATAAAGAATGCAAGTATAGATGCTCCAACAGGTTCACCTAACAAACTAACTGATACCACTCTTGCTTTTATATATTTCAAAGCCCAATTATATAAAGTATGACCTAATGTGTGTGGGATAAGTGCCATTAAGATGAATAGAACATATTCTCTTCTAGGATAAATTCTAAAAGTAGTTGAAAATCCAAGTGAAAAAAATCCAAGAAAAATCGTTGTAAAAAGATAAACGAAAAATGCGTATGGAACTAATGATATCTCTCTCCGAATTTCTCTACCTCTGATGATATAACCAGCTACACCTATCATTCCAATCAGGGCTAGAACGTCTCCAAAAAATGCAACCTTACTGATCCTATAATCTGAAGAAGTCATTATCACTATTCCAACTAACGCTAAAATTATGGCAAAATATCCTTTTTTACTTGTTTCTTCACCTAGATACCAGTGAGATACCCAAGCGACTAGAAATGGATGTGATGAGACTAAAACAACAGATGACGCTACGGTTGTATAACTCAAAGAAGATATCCAAGCAGCGAAATGAATAGCTAACAAAAATCCTATACTCAAAAGAGTTATCCATCTTTTTTTAGATATCTTTTTAATTTCTGAGAAGTGTTTAGGTAAGAAGAAAGAAAGGATTACTGTTGAAAATAAGAGTCTATAAAATGCAATTGATATAGGATGAGCATTTGAGAGCCTAATTAATATAGAACCAAAGGAAACTGCTATGATGCAAAGTGGTAATATCGCAACTGCATCATCTTCCAACTTTTTTCTTAACATTTCTGACTATATCTAAAAACAATTAAAAGAAATTTTCCTTCAGTATTTTTGATTATGACAAAATATATTTATATTTTAAACGACCATATCGATATAGGGAAACATCGAGGCTGTTTAAATGGCAAAAAATGCTGGAAATAATAATAGACTTGAAATTAAAGAATTGCACGAAGTTGCTACTAAATTGGAAAAAACGGGATCTGAAGAAAAGATTTATGAGATCTTGATGGATGCTACGGAACAGATTTTAGATTTCTACGCTTGTAGTATAGACATCTTAGTTGAGGATAATTTTGTAGTCAAAGCCATGAGGGGAGGAGTCCAAGAAGAGGGAACAAGGTATCCTATTGAAGGTATTGCTGGCAAAACAGTCAAGAACAGTAAATCATATTTAATACCAGATTTATATAAAGAGAAGGATGCCATTCCAAAAAGTGAAAAATATCACTCCGCTATAAGCATACCTATCGGTGATATCGGTGTTTTTCAGGCTCTTTCAGAAGAGATAGAACATTTCGATGAAAGAGATTTAGAACTTACAGAAATACTGATGAATCATGCTGCAGAAGCTATAAAACGTTTGAGATCAGAAGAAGCTTTAAGGAAAAAGAATGAAATTGTAAAAAGACTGCATGATACTGCAATAAAGATGGGTGATTGTACTAAAGAGGAAGAGATATATGACCTTGCAGTAAAGGATGCTAAAAATGTGTTAGAGTTCTATGTGTGTAGTATTTTATTGGAACATGAAGGTGAAGCATTTCAAGTAAAAGCTACAACAAGTGAAAACTATGATATGGGTGATATAATACCCATGGGGGATTCTATATACACAAAAACATACTTAGAAAAAAAATCATATTTGGTTAATAATTTAGATGATTTCAAGGGAGCTAAACCATCAAGTCTGGATTTTAAATCTGTGATAAGTGTACCTATAGGAGAAATCGGTGTGTTTCAAGCTATATCGGACCAAGTAAATAATTTTGATGAAGATGACCTAGAATTGGCAGAATTATTGATTTCACATCTTTCTGAATCAATAAACAAATTGAGAAGTGAAAAGAAGGTTAGAGAATCCGAACAAAGATACAGGGGGATTTTTAATAATACAGGAACTGCAAAAGTCCTAATAGATAGTGACCTAAAAGTTGAACTGGTCAATAATGAATTTGAAGCGTTATCAGGTTATAAAAAGAAGGAATTAGAGAGACACATCATATTCAGAGATTTTTTATTCGAAGATGATATAGATAAAATAATCAACTTTATCGAGACTGCAGGTAATGTAAAATCTAAAAACGTTTCTGAGAAATACGAACTAAGATTTATAGATAAATTCGGTAATGTGAAAGAAACGATCGGGGCAATATCAAATATACCTGGTACGGATAAATTCAACCTTTCTATAATGGATATCACTGATTTTAAATGGGCCATAGAAGAATTGGAGAAGTCTGAAAAAAAATATCAAACCATTTTTGAAAAAAGTGGAACAGCAATGGTCAAGGTTCGTAAAGACACAATAATAGAAATGGTAAATTCAAAATTCGTAGAAATGTTTGGTTACACGAAAAAAGAAGTTGAGGGAAAAATAAGCTGGACCGAGTTAGTAGGTGAAAAATGTCTACCAAAAATGGAAAAATATCACCAAAATAGAAGGATAGATCCCGATTCAGTACCTACAAGTTATGAATGTGAAGTTATCGATAAATCTGGGAATTCAAGAAAAGTAATACTAAATGTTAGTATGATACCTGAAACCGACAAAAGTCTTGTATCGCTGATAGATATTTCTGATAAAGAAGACTTTGTTGAATTCCAATCTATGTTAGATGGATTAGATATCGGGATGTTCATTTTAAATTCTGAAGGTATAGTCATAAAAGCAAATGGTACCGTTTTAAATATGTTTAATATAGATGAAGAAGACGTTGTTAAAAGAGATTATAAGGAAACTATTCTTTCTAATTTTGAAAATATAATTGAAGAATTAAAGTCGAATGAATCAAAATTTAGTATGTCAAAAAAAGAATTTGAGGATAGAGATGGAAATTCGTTTGAAGTCGAGATCAACTCTTCATTTATAAGACAATTAGATAACGATGAAAGTTATATACTATGTCAAATATCACCGATTAAGGAAATTGAACGTATTTAGGAGCAATAGAGGGTATTTGTTATGACGCAGGATATCGACGAAGACTTGTATGAGAAGATCGTTAAATCAGGTATTTTAGGTAAATCAATTGAAGATGAAGAGGTCATTAAAAAGATTTGTAAGTTAATATTTGAACATTCTAATGATATGATATCTTTATTAGATAAAAATTCAGTACCCATATTTGTAAACAAAGCTCATAGTAGAATTCTTGGTTATAGTGAAGATGAATTATTGGGAAAACCTGCACTAGAGCTTTTCCATCCAGATGACAAAGATAAAGCAAAAAGAAAATGGTCAAAATCAGTTAATAAAAAAGTAGATATAGGAAAAATAATTGCAAGATTCAAGGTTAAAGATGAAGATTATATTTGGCTTGAAACACATCTAAGAACATTAACTGGTGACGATAATGAGGTTTGTTTAGTTTTATGTATTTCTAGGGACATATCTGATAAAGTACTAGCAGAGCAAAGATTAAAGGAAAATAAAGAAAAAGTTGAAAAATTACACGAAGTTGCTCATAAATTAGATACTTGTAGAACAGAAGATGAGATTTTTGATATCTGTATGGATGCATCTAAAACGATATTAAATTTTGATTATATCTCTACATTCAAAAAGGTTGAAGAGGGTTTTGAAGGGAAAGCTGTTTCTTATGAAATAACCCCTAAATTGAAGGGTGATATATATGATAAGAAAAATTTTACCTGGCAGACATACATAACAGGAAAATCATTTTTGGTAAAAAACATTGATGACATAAAAAGTCCAAAAGCGGGGCTCACTGAATACAAATCGGGTATCAGTATCCCTATAGGTGAATATGGTGTTTTCCAGGCTTTATCCAAAGAAAAGAATCGGTACGATGAAGATGATCTCGAACTAGCCGAACTGCTGGTATCACACATGAATCAGACTTTAAAAAGGATAGAATATCAATCGAAGTTAAAAGAATCCGAAGAAAGATATAGATTCATTTTTGAAAATACAGGTACTGCAACAATGATAGTTGAAAAAGATACTACAATTGCTCTTGTAAACGAGGAAATAGAGAGGTTATCTGGATATTCAAGAGAAGAAATAGAAGGGAAAATGAGTTTTGAGGAGGTATTGGTAAAAAGCGAAGTCGAAAAAGTGAATAGGTATCACTATGTTAGAAGACACGTGGAAGATAGTGTTCCATCCCAGTACGAGTCAAAGGTTGTTACAAAATATGGCGATATTAGAAATGTATTGGTTAGTGTAAGAATGATGCCTGATTCAGACAGAAGTATCGTATCGATGTTAGATATCACAAATTACAGGAAAAATCTAAAAGCATTGAGTGAAAGCGAAGAATTGTTCCGTATAGCCTTTGATAAATCCCCGATTGGGATGATAAGGTTGGACCATGATTTTAAAATAAATGATGTTAATGAAAAAATTTGTGAACTGTTGGATTGTCAAGAAGAGAAATTATTATATAAAAATTTCACTGATTTTATAGCTGAAGATGAAAAAAAGGAAAAAATCAATAATTTAAAAGAAGTATTAGTTGGAGAACCTAAGCAATTTAATACCTTCTTAAAAAATGGTCAGAAAAAAATCGAAGTTGATATAAAGGCCGAGCCCATAATGTATATAGATGGTGAAGTTAAACACATCCTATTACATTTGAGTTGAATAGTAAATTTATTAGGTGGGTAAGATGATGAATCAACCGAAAATAAAACAAGATATTAGTAATATGGAACTATCCATATCGATTATCGATGATAATCCAGATGATAGAACATTAGCTATAAGAGAATTAAAGAAAGAATTCAATAATATTTCTATCAATGAAATCACAAATCGTTCCGAACTCGATGAAATATTAGAACATGGGGATTTTGATCTCGTTATCACTGATTATAGATTAAGATGGACAACCGGATTGGAAGTACTAAAAAAAATAAAGTCACAATATCCGGATATCCCTGTCATTATGTTCACCGGTACCGGTACTGAAGAGGTAGCTGTTGAGGCGATGAAGATAGGTCTAGAAGATTATGTGGTAAAATCACCTAAACATTTCATGAGACTTCCGGTCTCAGTAAAAAGAGCTATAGAACAAAGGGAAGAACAAAAAGAGGCAGAAGAGGCAGTCAAAAAAAGTGAATTGAAATACAAAGCGATATTTGAAAACACAGGTACAAAATCATTCATATTCGACGGCAACGATATCATTGAAATAGTCAACAATCAGTTTGAAAAGATGAGCGGGTATAGTAGAGATGAGATAGCTGGTAAAGCATCCTGGAAGGAATTTGTAGTAGAAGAGGATTACGAAAAATTCATGGAATTTATAAGTTCTGCAAAAGAAAAAGAAGAAAGTTCACCTGAATATTTTAGTGTAGAATTTGTAAATCGATACAATGATAAAAGGAATGTTTTGACATCCCTGAACACCATTCCTGAAACGGATAAGTTGGTATGTTCCATGTTAGATATCACCAAATTTAAAGAAACTATGGAAGCATTAACAGCTAGTGAAGAGATGTTTCGAGTGGCCTTTGAAGATTCACCGATAGGTATCATGTTAATATCATTGAATTACGAAATCTTGGAGGTTAACCGCTCTTTATGTGACCTTTTTGACCTTTCAGAAGGAGACTTGATAAAGCGTAAATGTGATGAGATTATACCACAAAACGAATTCAGCAAATTGAAGGAAACATTAGATGAGTTAAAGGACAAAGATTTAAAGAAGATCAAACAAAGGATCGAATTTGATATTAAAGATGGTCTAACTTTCAACGTGGTTTTATCAATCATAGAAAATCCAAAAGGAGAACCGACATATTATTTGATACACGTTTATGATTAAACGATGAACGATCAAATTCATAAGATGCCCACAGGAAAATATTTATAAATTAAGTTTATCTACTCCTTCACTGACTTGTCCAAATGTTTGGATTGTTATTTAATGCGGGTTTGGTGTAGTTTGGTATCACCTAGCCTTGCCAAGGCTATAACCGGGGTTCAAATCCCCGAACCCGCATACCTCAACCGTAACGTTTTTACATAGAACCAACTTTTCTAAGAACATGACCGATGAATTAGAGGATTTCTTACCTAAAAGAAAGGGAGAGGTAGATAAATCAGCATTTTTAGATCCGACCGCTAAGATAATGGGAGATGTGATGTTATCAGATGATTCAAGTTTATGGCCTGGTTCTGTATTAGATGGAGAAAAATCTAAAATTAAGGTGCAAGAAAATTCTATAGTCATGAATAACGCAACGATCAAAAGTACTGATGAATACAGTGTCACTTTAGGTGAGAACAGTTTCATATCCCCTGGAGCAAGGATCAAAGGTAGTAATATAGGGAAGGATGTTCTTGTTGGTATAGATGCCGTTATAATGGAGGGCGCAGAAATAGGAGAAGGTTCTATTATCGGTACTGACACTATAGTTCCCCATGGTATGAAGATTCCAAAAAATTCTATGGTTAGAGGACAACCTGCTCAAGTAGTGGGCGAAGTCGATGAAGAAACTATCGAAGAAATCGATGAAATTCGGAATCAAATGTTCAAAAGGCGGGATGAATATAAAATGATGATGAACAGGGGAAATGAGTTCAAGGTATTTGATACCCCAAAAAGACCGAAAGAAATACTCGAATCTCAGAAAGAAAAGCTCTTCAAAGACGAAGACCAGGAAGAGATGGAAGAAAAAATGAAAAAGATCTTATCAAAGATAGATTCTGAAGATTTTTATTAAGAGTGAATTATTAAGAGTGAATGGTGGGGCCGCCGAAATTTGAATTCGGGTACCAGGCTCCCAAAGCCCGAAGGATGGACCAAGCTACCCCACGGCCCCGTGAAGTGGTTGAAACCCAATTAGTTATTAGATATATAGTTTTGGCTTCTATATTCTATATTGTAAAGTTCGATTATAGAAAATGTTTATTAAAGTGAATTCTTTTTCACTTCAAGGAGATTCGCTTGAAACGAGAAGATATTAAAGTCGCCGTGCTTCGGATAGAAGGAACCAACTGTGAAGAAGAATCCTATATAGCTTTCAAAAAACTGGGTACTGACGCTGAGAAAGTACATCTTAAACAGCTATTAGATATGGATGTTACTGAAGAAGAGAGAAGATATCTAAAGGATTTTCATATAGTTATGATTCCCGGTGGATTTTCTGCAGGTGACTATATAAGAGCCGGAGCTATTTTTGGTGCCAGATTGAAAAGTGGACTCGGAGAAGAGTTGAAAAGTTTTGTTAAGACAGGAAAACCCGTATTGGGTGTTTGTAACGGTTTTCAGGTATTGATCGAAAGCGGTATTTTACCAGCTGTTGACGGAAAGATCACTGACGTCCCGGAAGCCGCCCTGGAAACCAATGACAGTAACAAGTTCGAATGCAGACCTACACTATTAAAAGTCGAAGAGAACTCCAAATGTGTTTTCACACAAATGTACGAAGAAGGTAAAACTGTTCTTTTTCCCTCAGCGCATGCAGAAGGAAAATTCGTCGTTGAAAGCGAAGAGGTGATCGAGGAACTAAAAGAAAACGATCAAATAGTTTTCACATATACCACTCCCGACGGAACCACACCAGAATACCCGTGGAATCCAAATGGATCTATAAAAGATATCGCGGGGATATGCAACCCAGAAGGGAACGTTTTAGGACTGATGCCCCATCCAGAGAGGGTTTTCGAGAAATACACGAACCCAGATTGGACAAGAAAAGGTGAAGAACATTCAAAGGGAGATGGAAAACTTATCTTCGAAAGCGTAGTGAAATACGTAGAAGAAAACTACTGATCATAATCTTACCCATCGGTTCAATTTATGGATCTCTTCCAATTTACCTATTACGATTAATTTATCTCCACTCTTTAGAACTTCATTACTGCTGGGATTTGGTATGAAATCATCCTCTCTTTTTATACCTATCACTCTTGCACCGGTTTTTTCTCTTATTTTTGAATGGGCTAACCGTCTTTTTAGAAGCTGAGATTTTTGAGGAATGGCTATTTTAGTGATCTCTATGTCCTGAGCAACTGTAATCTTATCTAAAAATTCAGCTATATGTGGGTGTAGGGCATATTTTGTAATGTATTTCGCTCCGATAACAGTCTCAGGTACGACATAATCTGCACCGGCACTGTAAAGTTTACCAATATTTTCTCTCCGATTGACTACTGACATCACCTGTATATCAGTGTTCAGTGATTTTGATTCTAATATTATAAATGCATTTTTTATGTCACTGTCAGTTGCAGCGATTAATTTTTCTGCATCCATGATACCAGCTCCGATCAACGTGTTCTCATCAGTTGGATCTCCTTGAACAGTATGTGCGGATGTTTTAGATAATCTATTCTCATCTTCATCGATAACTATTATTCGATTTCCAGAGGCGGCTAATCTCTTCAAGATATTTTGACCTACACTTCCGTAGCCACATAAGATTATCTTCATGCTGCATACCTCTTCAGATTTTTCAATTGTTCTGTATCCCCTAACACTAGTATTATATCTCCAGGTAATAATTTATCAGACGGTGACACTGACACTTTTAAATCTCCATTTTCCCAGATGCCGACTACAGCAGCTCCTGTTTTTTTACCGATATCCGCACCTTTTATTGTTTTCCCAGCTATCTCAGAATCCTCTGCGATGTTCACCTGCTCTATTTTTAAACCCTCTAGTAATTCTTCACCTTTATCCCCTATATCGATCAAGGATTCATCTATAGCTTTAGCTCCGATCATAGCACCGGTTATAGATTTCGACGAAACCACATGGTCAGCTCCTGCCCTCCTTAAGATACCTTCATGTCGGGATTTTTCCACGCTGCTCACTATACGAATATTTTCATTGATTTTATTAGCCGTTAAACAAATAAATGCATTAGTTGAATCATCATCTACCGCTACCAATGAAAAGGCACTATCGATATTGGCTCTCTTCAAAGTTTTCATCTTTGTTGAATCACCGGCGATAAAGGGTAATCTGGAATTATTTAGCTTCTTAATTTTCTCTTCATCATTTGTTATTACTAAAAAATCTACGTTATGTGATTCCAAATTTCTTATGACCTCTTTACCCATCCCAGAATAACCGCAAACAATTACATGCTCTTTATCTGGCAAAGGAACCTTTTTCTTTTTCAATGCTCTTTTCATAGTTCTTTCAAGCCAGGGACCTATTACAATCTGCAGACCTATACCCATAGTGGCAACACCTCCTAGGACCACAATTATCGTTAAGATCATACCATATCTGCTGGTAAATGTCATGCCATCTGGGTAACTCCCGAGGGTTGAAAGAGTTACAACGGTCCAATACATAGATTCTAGAAACGTTGGTTGATAGCCTTCATAGGTTTTTACCAATATGAATCCGATATTACCTAGTATCACAACTGAAACGATTCCTAGGGAAAGTAAAAGTAATCGATTTTTTAATGTGAACCGATCAAGTATATTAGCCATATTTTATCAACGATAAATGGATATCAAAAAGGTATATAAATTGTATGTAAATATCAAAGCCAAATCTTCGCTTCTATTTTATCCCCGTTTTTTAATCCCATTTTCTTTCTAAAATTAGTATTGGAAATGAATTCAGCGGTCTTTTCATAATCCGACTTTTTAGGTATCACTAAAGCACTTTTCGTCCCATTGATTTCGGCTTTGAATGAATTTACGGGACTGAATTTCTGTTCCCCTTCTCTAAAACCTTCGATAATAATACCATTTTTCTTACGGATCGTTTTAAATTTTTTAACACTTTCTTCATCAAGTTTAACGTTCAAAGTTCCCTCGTATGGGTCTATACCCATCTTGTTGACGAACTGCTTCCTGTATTCCTCTTTAGAAAGAAAATATCGACCCTCTTCCTTACCAGATACCAATTTTCCTTTCAATGCAATTGTTTGTTCTTCTTCCATAAAACCAGAGATTAATAGATGATTTAAAAATATTCCCCAATGACCTCGAGATGGGATCTGCTACGTAAAAATGCAACAGGGTAGCCCATTTTTCTAACCCTGTTTTTTAATACTTTATCATTGGTAACCAATATACCATCAAGCCTCTGAACAGCTTCGATAACACCTTCATCTCTTCTGGAATTCACTTCAATTGTATCGTACTTAGACGCCAATTTCTGGGCATCCTTTCTTCCTAATATTTCAAGTTCATCAAGAACAGAAGTCGGAACATATACATCAGGATTGACGAACAACCGTTCCAACTCAGAATCTAGATTTATATTGAACTGGAAAGGCATGATGAGTGCATTGGCGTCTAATACCACATCGACCATATATTACCTAAAATATAGAGATTATATATATCCATTCTCCTCGAGATAATCGATCACATTCTGCACACTTTCATCTACTGTTTCCTTATGTGTGTTCAACTTTATTTCCGGGTTCTCAGGTTCTTCATATGGATCGGATATACCTGTAAAGTTATCGATCTCACCTTTTCTAGCCTTCTTATACAGACCTTTAACATCCCTTTCCTCACATACGGATACAGGACAGTGCACATGGACTTCTATGAAATTAGTTACCATATCTCTTGTTTTATTCCTTCTTGCTATATATGGCGATATAAATGAGGCTAAGACGCTTATACCGTTTCTTGAAAGTAACTTAGCAACAAAACTAACTCTTTCTATATTTGTATCTCTGTCCTCTTTGGTAAATCCAAGATCTTTAGTTAGATGCTGACGTACGATATCACCATCCAGCCGTTCAACCAAATGTCCATGTTCCTCTTCTAATCGGTTTGCTACTCGATCCGCTACAGCAGATTTTCCGCTGCCAGACAGACCCGTAAACCAAAGGGTGAATCCATCTTTCGTATTTGTTTTACTCCACTTTTTCTCGTTAACCATTACATTTTTGTTTTTAGACATGTTTTCACCTAATCTATTCCTCAAGTAATTTCACAATATCCTTCAAAAACTCATCTTTATCCGTGGTGGGAATAACCATCCCCACAACATCTTCTTTTCCACCTGCAGAATATCCTTCTTTTTTAGCTTTATCGATGATCTCTTCAGAATTAGGTATCGGTCCTCTAATATATACCTGACATTCGCCTTCCTTGAACTTGCAGTTGGAAACTATAACGATCTTATCTTCTCTACTCCAAGCTATTTTTCGAGTTACTGTAGAAATTATGTTATAAGGTGATTCCATCTCTTTGAACAGTACATTCTCACCGACTTCTTCGAGATTTCCATGAGTTTCTTTTTCTACAGCAGATTTTAGTTTGTTGACATTATCTTCTAGTCCCTCGATGTTTAACACTTCTTCAGGCTTTTCGAAATTCTTTAACTGATGAGGCATCTGTTCGATTTCAGATCTGTTACCCAGTTTATAAAGAGAATCTAGATATTCAGCGCATCTGAGTAAATCTTCAAAATCTACGTCCCACCTGTCCATCAACTGTTCAATTATCTCAATGGCATATCGATTATCTTTTAGCTTTCCTTCTCGATCTCCAAAGGCTCCAAGAACAGTCAGAAGATTCGGTTCATGACCAAAGTATTCACCGACAACCCATGAGGCACTTGGATATCTCTTTGGAGAGTTTCCATCTATCACAGGATTATGATGTAATACAACATCGTGCTTTTCCTGAAGATGATGATCGAATATGTATACATCACCAAATTTATTTAAGAATTCGATTGACTCCTCTGGTAACGCCATGTCAGCAACGATCACAACATCTATATCGGTATCGCTTACTCTGTCTTTATCGTCTTCATTTAGATAATAATTACCGATATAAGGGGTCATGGTTTCGAGATCTGGAAATTTTTTAAGTAAAAGTGCTGCGGCCGACATACCATCAGTATCCCAGTGGTGTATCAGCAATCCATCCTCGTACTTTAAATCGTTTAGACTGTTACCCATTTCAACACCTTATTCAACAAATTTGTGTTCCTTCTCGGCAACATTTTCAGCTACTTCTGGTCTCATCATATGTTCTGGAGGTGTTTTTCCTTCTTTGAACATCTTTCTCATCTTTGTACCGCTGAAATTCTCACGATTCTCATCATCATGTGGACATATGAAACCATCAACTGCTCCTCCACATTTTTCACAGTATGTGAATGACTTGAAGAAAACTGGAGTTATACCGATATCTGGGAATTTATCGAATATGTCCTGTGCTGCGTATGGGCCGTAATAATCTCCTACTCCAGCATGGTCCCTACCTACGATGAAATGTGTACAACCGAAATTCTTCCTCATAATCGCGTGGAATATTGCTTCTTTAGGTCCAGCATATCTCATCTCAGCTTCAAGTATACTCATAACAGCTCTATCTTTTAGATAATAGTTTTCCATAAGAGTATCATATGCATCTAAGATTACTTCATCTAGATAATCTCCCTTCTTCTTTTTACCTATTATAGGATTTATAAAAATACCATCGACGAAGGTCAATGCTGTTTTTTGAACATATTCGTGACCAAGATGTGGAACATTTCGAGTCTGGAAGCCCACTATTGTTCTCCATCCTTTCTCCTTAAACAATATCCGAGTTTCCATAGGCTTTAGATGATACTTTTCGAAAGGTGTGGTGTTCTCTTTAAGCTGATATATCTCACCACCGATCAAATAATCGTCCATCTGCATGGTCTTCTTTACACCAGGATGTTCAATGTCATCAGTTCCATATATCTCTTCAGCCATTTCTTGTTTATCGAACTCGTATACATCCTCTATCTCCATAAGACCAAAACTTTCTCCGTTTTCGTCTTTTAGTATAACCTCTTCACCTACAGAGTACTTATCCTTTTCAGGTATGTCAATAACTATCGGTAACGTCCATGCAATATCACTAGACAATCTAGAATGTTCTAGAACATTCTCAAAATCTTCTTGAACCATAAATCCTTCTAGAGGACTGTAAACACCCGTTGATATATTGAATGCATCCTTACGTAGTTCACTGTTCAACTGCAAAGATTTCATCTCTTCAGCTTCTTCTAACAATCTATCTTTCTTCTTACCTGTAAGCATACGGTTTACTAACGTACCGCCATGTGGTTTAGACATAATATGATCCCTCAGTCAAGGTAACCTAAAGCTCTCAATCTTTCTTTTACTTTCTCTTCATCTTCTTCAGAGAAGCTTTCTTTTTCCTTTTCTTCCTCTTCAATGCTTGAGATTACTTGTCTCAGCACGTATGTTACATAACTCGATATGGAATTGAATCCTGTTCCTTCCATTCTCTTCTTTATCTTTTTAGCCAGCGGTTTTGGAATCGATACTGTTGTATATTTTTTAGAACTCATGATTTCACTTCCTATAACTATATTTCATTATATTTAATGACATATCATTAGGATATATTATAAAAAATTTTTGGCGGATACTAGTTAAAAAATCATATAGCTTTATCGTTCTAAATTGTCTAACTCTTTTTTAAACTCTCTAACCATTAGCTCTTCACTGTTATCGTCTTTTAAATACTTAAATTCTGACAAAATCTTATCTTGTATTAATTGAGTTGGGGCCTTTTTTAGCTCATGAATAGAATAAAAAAGAATATCTCTATAGAAATTCTCTTCATCATTCCACCCCAACATATCTACCAATTCATCATCCATATTACATATGAAGATATCTTCCCATATATTGTTCAAAACCTCATATTCCTTTTCGTCAAGAGGGATTTCAAAATAAACTTCACTATTGATACTATCATCTGAACTCTCATCTTCTTGCTCTGATTCCGCTTTACCTTCTGAAACCTTCACTTCTTTTTCGGGGTATTCGTTACCGGTAACATTTACTACATCCCAACGACCCTTTTTTTCCAACTCTACATAACCTCGATCTTCTAGACTTTGAATGAACTCTCTTAGTTCTTCTTCATCTACATCATCTAACTCATTTTTAAGAGAATAAACTGTAATTCCATCTTCAGGTATCGTTGATACTATCTCTTTTTCAATTTCTATCTCCCCTTCGTCCATTTTTCCGATTTCTTCAAATCTATTGTCGATCTTTAAAGAAACTTTTTTTAATTTTTCATTCGCTTTTTTATATTCTCCATCATCAGTCAATTTTTTAACAGTCTTTAATCCCTCAATAATATCATCACGTTTTTGACCGTTCTTTTTTAAATCTATCAATTTCTTTTTTCTAGATTTCAATTTTTCATACATATCTAATATGATATTAGCCTGTTCTATGGCCTTTTCAGAATATTTGATCGAAGCTTCATGATCTTGTTTCTTCCTCATATCGACTGCCTTGCGGATTTTATCCTTCACGCCGTTGACATTGATATTAGTGAACCTTGCTTCAGAGAGGAAAACTTTAGCTTCCATCAGTTTTTCTTCCATTTCCTCTTTTAAATCTTCAGCTTTATTAGTCATATGATTCTCCCCACTTCAGCTAAAATAAGAAATAATATTATATAATATTTTTTGGTATATGGACTCAAGTATAAGAATGTTTAAATGCTAGATTAGACATTACCATTTAAATCGAAAAACGATGGTGGAGATACATGGATAAAGAAGAAATTTTGAATATAATAGAAATGGAAGGAGTAAAGTTTATCGAACTACAGTTTATGGATATATTAGGTGGCGTGAAAACTGTATCCATACCTGCAAAACATCTTGAAAGAGCTATAGATGAAGGAGTCGTCTTCGATGGATCATCGATCGTTGGTTATGCTACTATTGATGAGTCTGATTTGAGGGCATATCCAGACTTAGATACGTTTTTAGTATTTCCCTGGTCTGAAGGACATATTAAAACGGCTAGGATGATCTGTAATATTTATGATCCTGAGGGGGAACGCTTTGAAGGTGACCCTAGATACATCCTACAAAAAGTAATGAAGAAAGCTGAAGAGATGGGATATAAATTTAATACCGGTCCTGAATTCGAATTTTTCCTATTCAAATTAGATGATTCGGGCAAGCCAACAAGAGGTCCCGACGACGAAGGAGGTTATTTCGATTTGATGCCATTGGATACCGCTGAAAAAGTTAGAAAAGAATGTAGCCTTTATTTTGAAGATATGGGATTCGAAGTCGAGGCATCACATCATGAAGCTTCAGCTGGACAACATGAGATCGATTTAAGATACGGTGATGCACTCTATATCGCTGATTCTATTATGACACTAAAACACTGCATAAAAACCGTTGCTGGTTTGAATAATTTACATGCGACTTTCATGCCAAAACCAATCAAAGAAATCAACGGATCTGGGATGCATGTACACTTGAGTTTATTTGATGAAAATGATAATAATGTTTTTTATGATTCTACCGAAGAAGACGGTTTAAGTGAAGTAATGAAATATTTTATCGGTGGGCTTACCAAACATGCAAGAGAAATATGTGCGGTACAAAACTCATGGATAAACTCTTTTAAAAGATTGGTTCCTGGGTATGAAGCACCGGCATATATCTGTTGGTCTTACTTAAATAGAAGTGCTTTATTCAGGATTCCCGCTGGTAGAAAAAAATCAACTAGAGTTGAAGTTAGAAATCCAGATCCAGCTGGTAACCCATATTTGCAATTTGCAACCTTACTTTCAGCAGGTCTAAAAGGCATAGATGAAAAAATAAGTCCTCCTGACCCAGTCGAAAAAGATATTTACAGTTTAGATGCTAAACAAAAAACTGAGAGAGGTATAAAATCCCTTCCAACCAACCTACATGATGCTTTGAATAATATGGAAGAAAGCCAATTGGTAAAAGAAACACTAGGTCAACATCTATTCGAACATTTCCTCTATAAAAAAAGAGAGGAATGGGATGAATATAGACAGCACATATCTAAATGGGAAATAGACCATTATCTATCTTATCTTTAATTAATCAAGTATGAAAAGACTTCAACCACTATGGAATCACAAAGCAATGTCCATAGATAAGACCCTGGTAATAGCAGATCTGCATATAGGTTATGAAAGGGAATTAGAGGAGAAGGGAGTAAATCTACCAAGCCAGACATATGTGATGATCAACGAGATAATCGAAATTTTGAATAAAAACAGATATGAGAGACTAATAATCAACGGAGATCTAAAACATAACATTCCATCTGGGAGTTGGCAGGAATATAAAGAGATACCGGAGTTGATCGATAAATTAATTGAAAATGTAGATGAAATACATTTGACCCCTGGGAATCATGACGGGAAGATCGAAAAATATCTTCCTAGCGAGGTTATAATTCAAGATTCGAGTGGTTATGTTTTTGATGATGTAGGGATCCTTCATGGACATGCAAATCCATCAAAAGATGTGCTGAATTCAGATATGATCGTTATAGCACACAGTCATCCAACTATTAGTATGTTCGACAATTTAGGGATAAGAGAGAAAATACAATGTTGGGTAAAGGTTAAAATCGAATATGAAGAGTACAAAAAAGACGTAATATTGATGCCTCATTTTAATCATCTTATGGGTGGAAATAGTATAAATGAAAATGGATATCTAGGGCCTTTATTGAATAATTCTAAAATCAAAGATGAGGAGATATACCTACTAGATGGAACCTTTTTAGGTAAATTGAAAGATTTAAAAACTCTTCAAATGAATATCCTTGATAATCTAAATTCAGAGATCGAATAAATATCTTTTATCTGGGGACATCATGGCAACAGCCAAGCATATTTTAGATGTGGAAAGCCCCAAATTTTTAGCTGCCATGCCACCTTTTATCATTATTTTTGCATCAACATCGTTTTTAGATGCATTCTGAAGAGCATATCCTAGTGAGGTTCCGATATCGATCAATCTGAAAACGCAGTTAGGTCCTTCGAAGATGTCTTTTTCATTCTCAGAATTTTCCATTGCTTCACAACTTTTATAACCACAAGCTCTGCAGTCTATACCTATACCCGGATGGTCATTTAGACCTATCAAAATAACGCTATCAGAGTTCTCTAAATATTCTCCCTTCGCGGTATAGGTTTCATCTCCCCTTTCATCGGCCAACTGATACATTTCTTCCACTAACATCTCCTTCTCCGCCTCATCTAGAACAGAGACCTCTAAAAAAGACTCGTCTAAAGCTTTTGGTGAGTTTTTGGCGGCAGTTGCTATCAATCTTACGATAATGTCAGCTTCTTCCATCATTTTTGCTCAATAGAGTATATAACTCGTTCCGTAAAAGGTTATCCCTTTTAGATTGAAATTAATCGTAAATAAATGACAATAAAATACCGAACAACGAAAAGGTTCCAGCTAGTAATCCTACAACACCACCCAACACAATTAACACTATCGAAAATAAAATAGTCATTATAGACCATTTGATTTTGTCATATTCAATGTTATGAAAAGATAATAGTAACAAAAACCCAAAAACGAGATTGATCATCAGTTTGAAAATTAAGCCTCCAAATGGCATGCTGCCTATAGATAAAACAAAATGCAAAGCACCCACGCCCAGCGCAATATAGGATGCTATAATTAACAATATCTTATAAAGATGTAGCTCTTCTAATTCATCTACAGAAGTTGGACTCTTATCTAGAATGTCATCTATTACTTTTGATTTAGACAAATCAGGCACATCCATCTTTATCCATCTTCATCATACTACTACATCTATATAAATCGTTTTTCTATTCTACAATCGTAACAATCATTACAAACCTTTATTATAAAAGTTCATGAAGCTAATAATCTCATCAAATAAAGACCATGCAAGCATGAATATTCTGGAAAATCTTCTTCGATACGATTGGGAAGAAATAGGAGAGTACCAAGGAAATCCTGTTTACAAAAAGAGAGATTTTATCTCTGCAACAATAGAAAAACATCACATATATGATAATTATCTAGATGAAAAAATATCTAAGAGATTAGAGATGAAATTTGATTTGGTAATATTCATCTCTAAACATGCTTCAGAAGCTGGAATCAATTCGTTAACTGTTCATCCGATAGGTAACCTTGGTGAAGCAAAATACGGGGGTAAGGATGGAGAACTTGTACCATGTGCTCCACACGAAATGACTAATGCGCTGAGACAGTTAAAGAAAAATTATCGCCAAAAAAGTACCATATCCAGTTATGATGTGTCATTCGAAGCTACACACCACGGACCATATCTCAATACTCCAACATTTTACATAGAGATAGGAAGTGATAAAGAACGCTGGGAAGACGAAGATGCAGGTTCAGTGATCGCACAAACTGTTTTAGAGATAGAAAATGAATATCCTAAAGATCGTCCCGTGGCAATATGTATAGGTGGTGGACATTACGCACCTAGATTCACTGATCTAGCACTAGAGCGGGAGGTTTCCATAGGACATATGGTACCTGGCTGGGGATTAAAATTTCTAACTAAAGAATCACTATCGAAGGTTGTTGAAAATACACCAGATGTGAAATATCTTTATTTTGACAGAAGTAGTACTAGCGCTAAGGAAAGAAAAAGGATAAAAAAATGGTTAGATGAGCTCGAAACTAATATAAGCGTGATCAGGTCTGATGATTTAGAGGTTATCTAATCCTGTTTCTCCCATTTTTGTAGTTCCATAACTACTGAGAGGGTATCGCCCTCTTTTATTTCCTCTCTTATACGGTTTTCCTTTTCCATCACATCTAGAGCTCTATTAGCTATCTGTACAGCTTCTTCTTTAGGAACTACCATGACTCCGCTATCGTCACCTATAATCCAGTCACCAGTTCTTACTTTCCTACCACCACAAATAATATCGTTCCTCAGACCACCATATCCTTTAGGTTCACCTGCATTAGAAGCTCGATATCTAGCAAAAACCGGGAAACCTAATTCTTCGATATCATCTACATCTCTCAAGGCGCCATCGATCACTACCCCACTGATTCCTTTACTGTAACATGACCAAGAAGCTAATTCACCCCATACTGCATTCTTTCCAGAATCGGCATCTATAACTATAACCATACCTTCTTCTGCTTCTTGAATAGCTTCAACAGGTTTAGCCCAGTCACCATCAACAGTTTTAACCGTAAAAGCTTCACCAACGATCTTCCTGCCCTCCGTAGTCATAGGAACTATACCTTCCATGGAAGGTTTTCTATGCATAGCATCAGAAATATTAGGGGTAGATACTTTTTCAAATACCGCTCTTATCTTTTCTGGACCGAATTTTTTAGATACTTCTGATTTCACTGATATTCCTTCAGTAATCGCTTTTTTGATATTCCTGGCAGATTCTGATACATCCTTAGATTTTGTGATAGCTCCACCGACGATTATAATATCTGCACCATGTTCAACAACTTCGGATGCATCTTCTGAAGTTATACCGCCTGCAGCAGCTATAGGAACTGTACTAACTGAACTTACTCTCTCAACCAACTCTAAAGGGTCTGCCCCCTTCATCTGTGCATCTACACCTACATGAACACCTAAATAATCTATACCTAGTTTACAAACTTCTCTTGCCCTCTCTACTTTGTTAGGAACCTGTATCAAATCCACCATGATCTCAGTATCGTAATTCCTAGCGGATCTAACGCTTTCTTTAATAGTTTCATCATCGGAAGCGCCTAATATCCCTATTATATCAGCACCCGCTTTAGAGGCCATCTCGACTTCAACTCCGCCCACATCCATTGTTTTCATATCTGCAAATATTTTTTTATCGGGAAATTCCTTTCTCAATCTCCTGACAGCTTCCATCCCTTCTGATTTAATAAGTGGTGTACCTGCCTCTATCCAATCTACGCCACCTTCAACAGCTTGTTTTGCTATTTTCACGGCCCTTCTCAGATTCATCAAATCTAAAGCAACTTGAAGTTTAACAGTCATGTTTCAATATTGACAGAGTATGTTAAAAAATTATCGATTAATGTAATACTTGAAAAATATATCTTTTTGTATGCAAAAATAGAAGTATGACTTTAAAGTTTACTAACCATATATGTGATAAAATGAGTGAAACAACATTTAATATAAATGAGGAAGAGGAAATTCCTGAAGTCGATGTACTACTAGCAGGTTTCCCGGGTACCGGTTTGATAGGTGGTATCGCATCCGAACAACTCATCAATACTTTGGATTTAAAACAGATAGCATCTGTTGAATCGGATCAGTTCCCACCTACAGCAGTAATTTTCGACGGTATTCCAAGGAGACCCGTTAGGATCTTCTGCGGAAACGGGTTCCTTTTGGTTAAGTCAGATATGGTAATACCGCCAAACATGGCCGAATCACTTGCAAGGAGGCTAATTGATTGGAGTTTAAACCACAACATCAAAGAAGTTATCATACTCGATGGAATACCTGAAAGGGAAGACCGAGAAGAAAAAGAAACAAAAGTATGGGGAGTATTGAGCTCTCATTCAGCCCAAGATGAAGCTGATAAACTTGGAATCGAGATAATCGAGAGAGGAGCAATATCAGGTATTTCAAGCTCGTTATTACTGATAGCCCACGAGAGAGGTCTCAAAGCAGTAGGAATGCTTGCAGAGGGTAAAAAGAAGATCCCTGATCCAAGAGCCTCAGCGGCTTTATTGGAGAAGTTTGCAGAGTACAGAGGTTTCGATATCGATACTAGTTCTCTTATAGAGAGTGCGGAACAACTAGAAAATCAGTATGCCAAACTGGTCCAACAGACCAAACAGGCCCAAGACGATATGGAACAAAAATCAGCCCACCCGCCATTGTATGGATAATATGATACAAGAAAAATCAACGGGTTTTTTGATATTTCGCGAGGAGGAAGAAAAAGAATTTCTTCTTTTGCACTATCCCGCAGGGCACTGGGACTATCCCAAAGGCCACGTAGAAGAAGGTGAAACAGAGATCGAAACTGCATTAAGGGAACTTGAAGAAGAAACTGGTCTATCTGAAGATGATATAGAGATAATTGAGGGTTTCCGTGAAACTATCGATTACTTTTACCATAAGAGGTACGATATGTCTCATAAACAAGTAGTTTATTTTCTTGGTAAATCCATGACTAGTGATGTTAATATCTCTAGAGAACACCAGGACTATATTTGGTTGAAATACGAAGAGGCAATGAAAAGGTTGACTTTTAAAAATGCAAAGAACCTCTTAGAGAATGCTAAGAACTTTATCGATAAAAAATTAAATGAACAAAAATCTTAAATATTCATCCAATTCTCGAAAAGCCAAATCTAGGGTGCTTAGATGAGAAAATTAATTAGAAAAGGAAAGGTCAAGGAGGTTTATGAAGTCGGTGATGAGCGCCTTAGCTTTTTCTTCACAGATAACATTTCCATATTTGATAAAATAGTTCCTAACGATATTCCACGTAAAGGAGAAACCCTGTGTAAAACATCTACATACTGGTTTGAAAAGGCAGAAGATGAATTAGAAATAAAAACCCATTTCATAGAGATGGTGGAAAACAATAGGATGCTTGTGAAGAAAGTAAACGTTATAACAGATTACAATAAAATCGGTAAAAACACAACTAATTATCTAATACCACTTGAATTCATATGCAGATATTTTGTAGCTGGATCTTTGTACGACAGAATCCGTGAAGGAAAAGTTGACTATAGGGATTTTGGATTTGATGAGGAACCTGATTATGGTGATCGCCTACCTGAACCTTTATTTGAGGTAACTACGAAATTCGAAGAATACGATAAAAAACTAAACACCGAAAAAGCATGTGATATATCGGGATTAACCCATGATGAATTCGAAGAAATCAAAAATGCAACATTGAGAATAGACAAGTTTATCGAAAATAATGTAGAAAAAAATGGACTTTTACACGTCGACGGGAAAAAAGAGTTCGCTATGGATGAAGATAGGAATATTATGCTTGCAGATACTTTTGGAACAGCGGATGAGGACCGGTTTTGGGATAAAGAGGAATATGAAAAGGGTAATTTCATAGAAAAAAGCAAGGAGTTTGTGAGACAGTATTACCGTGATATTGGATACCACGAAGAAATAATGGAGGCTAGAGAGAATAATGAAGAAGAACCAAGTATACCATCTCTACCTGAGGATATGGTTGAAAATACTAGTGAATTATATGTAGATATTATGAAACGTCTTACAGACGGAGAATATACTTGATTACAAGAATATTAGCAACAATTTTTAATATACCCTAACTATAGCAGACCTGATAACATGGCAAAAGATTTCATCTCGATATTGGATTTTAAAGAAAGACTTCAAGAAATATTACGTATCGGTGGGGAGATAAAGAAGAAATTCAAAAACGGAGAGCCATATCAACCCTTAAAAGGAAAAAGCTTGGGTATGATATTTGAAAAACCTAGTACTAGAACTCGCATTTCTTTCGAAGTAGGTACCACACAACTTGGGGGACATGCACTTTACCTTAGTCCAAAAGATCTTCAATTAGGTAGAGGAGAAACCATCGCTGATACTGCAAAAGTCTTATCACGGTATGTTGACGGAATTATGTACAGAGCTTTTGAGCACGATATGATGGTAGAATTAGCTGAAAATTCAACAGTACCTGTTATAAGCGGTTTAGACGATATAGAACACCCATGCCAGATAATGGCTGATCTGATGACGATTAGAGAGCATAAAGATGATTTCGACAGGAAATTGGTTTATGTAGGTGACGGGAATAACGTTTGCCATTCCTTACTTTTAGGTTCCGCTATAGTTGGTATGGATATGACCGCCTGTACTCCAAAAGGTTATGAACCCATGGACAGGTTCGTAGAAAAAGCTAAAGAGATAGGTGAAGAGACTGAGGCTAATATTGAAGTCTCAACCGAGCCTGAAAAAGCAGTTGAAAATGCTGACGTGATTTACACGGATGTTTGGGTATCAATGGGAGACGAAGAAGAAAAAGAAAAAAGGATGAACGATTTCAAAGGTTTCCAAATAAATCAATCACTGGTTGAAAAGGCTAAAGATGATGTGATTGTTATGCATTGTTTACCGGCTCATCGTGGTGTAGAGATTACAGACGAAGTCGTAGATGGAGAACATTCTGTCGTATTCGATCAAGCTGAAAATAGATTACACGCTCAAAAAGCTATAATGGCTGAACTTATGGGGTAATATTACATGACAGTCAAAAGAATGCTCGATGTCAGTTTTTCTGAGACCATGAGGATCTCTAAACTGGTTTCTTCTATGAAAACTAAAGGTAAAGATATAATATCTCTCGCAGTTGGAGAACCAGATTTTGATACACCAGACTTTATCGTCGAAGAGGCTTACAAAGCGATGAAAGAGGGTTTTACACATTACACAACGCCCCAAGGAATACCTGAATTACGAGAAGCGGTTGCAGATAAGAGTAGGATATTTAACAATCTAGATTTCAAGAAAGAAAATGTGCTAATTACACCTACAAAACAAGCTCTTTTCATGTCGATTCTAGCTCATTTGGACGATGGGGCAGAAGCCATAATAACAGACCCCTGTTGGGTTTCTTACGCACCCATGATAAAATTCGCGGATGGTATACCTAGAAGATTACCATTGATAGAAGAAGAGGACTATTCATTAGATATAGAAACCTTGAATGAGAGGATATCATCTAGAGCTGAACTGATTGTATTAAATTCACCTTCCAATCCTACAGGTATGACTATTCCCAAAAGTGATCTAAAAGCCATCGCAGATATAGCAATAGATAATGACCTATTAGTTGTAAGTGATGAAGTTTATGAAAAGCTAATTTTTGAAGGAGAACATGTTTCCATAGGTTCTTTTGACGATATGAGAGAAAGGACGATCACGATCAGCGGGTTCTCTAAATCCTATGCCATGACGGGATGGAGATTAGGGTGGCTTTTAGCAAACGAAAACCTACTTGAAAATATAATAAAGATTCAAACCCATTCTATAACATGTGCCACCTCTTTCGGCCAGAAAGCCGGTGTAGCTGCGTTGAGAGAAGGCGATGAAGTTATAGATGACATGCTGCAAACATATAAAAAACGAAGAAAGATAATCGTAGATGGATTGAATGCAATTGACGGTTTCCAGTGTAAAAATCCAAATTCAACTTTTTACACTTTCCCTAGGTTTGATTTCGACATGGACAGTATGGGATTAGCACTTCATCTTTTAAAAGAGGCAAAGGTGGCTACAACACCCGGTTCAGCATTCGGTGATCAAGGAGAGAAACATCTAAGAATGTCATTCGCCAACTCTTCGGAAAACATAAAAGAAGCCTTGGAAAGGATCGAGAAAGTGGCAGAGAACTTGGATAGATAATTATATCTCTTCAAGACCTGCTCTTATTTCTTTTAATGATCTCTCTTTGCTCTTGAGAGTAGTCTCTTTTTCATCTATCTGACCTTCCCTCGTTTTTAATGATTCTTCTTTTCTCTCAAGTTGATCTTCTTTCTTCTTTAATTCCTTCTCTAATTCATCCAACCTTTCTTCACGCTGATCTAGAACGTCCTCTCTTTCCTCGACCTTATCTTCCCTTTCATCGAGATTTTCTTCCCTTCCATCCAATTCTTCTTTTTCTTCTATTATTTCGGATAGTTTCTGTTTTATCTTATCTCTAGTTTCTTCGATTTCTTCTCTCTCGCTATTTAATTCCGCTCTCTCCTGTTCTAGTTCATCTTTCTTTTCACTAAGTTCCTTTTGCATCTTCCCTCGTTCATCTTCAAGTTCACTGCGTTTTTCCTCTATATCTTTTTCTTTCTCTTGAAGTTCAGTTTCTAATTCTTCGAGTTGTTTCTCCTTTTCTTTGATCCCGTTTTCCCTTCTATCTAGTTCGTCTTCAACCTCAGATATCTCGTTTTCCCTTCCTTCTAACCGATTCTCTTTCTTTTGCAAAGCACCTTTCTTACCATTGAGAGATCTCTTCAAATCTTTTATTTCCTCTTCTCTTTTTTCCAATTGAGACTCGCGTTCTTTTAACTCCTCTTCTATCTCTCTTTCACGTTCTTTTATCTCTTTTTCTTTACTGGTCAATCTTGATTTCCTCGTTTCCAAGCGCTCTTTTAAGTCATCAAGTCTTTCTTCTCTTTCATCAAGGTCTTCTTTTGCCCTCATCACTTTATCTGCCTTATCATCTAGCTCATTTTCCCTTTTAGAAAGTTCTATATCTCTTTCATTGAGTTTTATAGATTTATCATCTAGATCATTGCTTTTATTCTCTAGTTCACCTTCTAACACTTCTAGTTCACTTTCACGTTCATCTAGTTTCTTCTCTCTTTGATCCAACTCCTTCCCCTTTCCTCTTAACTCTTTTTTCATGTTCCTAACCGATTCTCTGTCTGACTTGAGACCTTGTTTTAAGTCATCGATTTTTTCCCTGTCCTTCTTTAATTTTTCTTCTTTGTCTTCCACCCTTTCCTCTCTCATACCTATCTCTTCTTCTTTGATATGGATCTCTTTTTTTCTCTTATCCAAACTGTCTTTGACTTTATTCAATTGGGTTTCTTTTTCTTTCAACCTATCTTCTTTCTTTTCCAAGTCTCTCTCTCGTTCTTCTAATTCCTGGTCCTTGATGAATACTTTCTCTTCCCTCTCTTCTAAATCCTCTTCCATCCAATCTAGTCTTTCTTCTTTCTTGTTCAAATCTCTCTCCCAACTACTCAGTTCTTCCTCCATAGTTCCCAACTTGGATGATCGAGATTTTATATCGTCTTCCCATTCTTCTAATTCTTCTTCAAGGTTTCTTAGCTCCCTTTCCTTTTCTATCAGTTCTTCTTCTCTGGTGATCTGTTCACTGATCTTATCTTCAAGCTCTTTTTTAGCTTTACTAGCTTTACTGCTCTCTTTTTTCATCCTTTTCCAGATACTTTTGACTTTGTCCCTTTCATTTTTCAACTTATTGGATTTTTCTTTCAATTCGTTCTCTTTTTGTTTTAATTCCTCCGATCTCTGGTTCAAAATTCTTTCCTTTTCCCTCAATGCCCTTCTTTTATCTTTAAGTTCACTACGAACCCTCTCAAGTTCTTCCTTGAGATGTCCTTCCCTGATATCTTTTACTTTCTTCTCTGCCCTTTCAACGATATCTTCACCTTCAGGTACCTTTGTAGTACTTGTAATCCCCTCAAAAGTCCCTATTTCACTTATATCTATGTCTATCGGTTCGTCAGGAACATCAAAGTCTGAAGATTCTAACTCCTTTGACTCATCTATCATCGATTTTCTTTGGGACCCATCACGTTTTCCACGATCGATCTCTAATTTTACATTCAAATCATCATCGATCTCAATATCTTCAGTAAAATTAGACATAATATGTTTTATACTGATAGATGAGGAACCATATGAATATGAATGGATCTCTAATAAACAATCAGATTTTATAGAATCCCGAGATATCTTTCTGATAGATTTTTTACCTGCTGTTTTTTTCTTTCCTTTATACATACCAGCGACGATATTACCCTTTTTGAAAAATAGTACACCCTCTCTACGGGTATCCCCTTCATTAAGACTAGATTTCAAGTAACCATCAATATTTTTGTCCAATATGACATCTATAAATTCATCTAATACTCCTTCTCCACCAAATTCACTCCTAATGGTTTTACCAGCTGGAAACTGCATAATTAAAGACCTCATTATTAGTATGTAGATATAGGAATTATATTTTTGGGTTGTTTCCTATTAGAAATATTTATTTAGTCTTAACGATGTATATTTCTGCTGTTCGATGATGAAAAATATTTGATGAACTAAAAGTTATGATTAACCCTATGAGTACTGAGAACAGCATCAAATAGAAAATTCAAATGGAAAGGGTTTCTGTGGGCGAGTAGGGCTGAATATTGTATTTATATGGTCTATGTTTGGTTCCTGGCCAATTCTAATGACCAATTCGCCCACTTATTATCTTTTGCTACTCCTTTTCTTCTTAACATCTTTATCACCACTTAGGTACGGTTTCAGAAAACAATAGCGATATACTAAATTACTATCGTTTCGATACCGTCTTATTGTGCATATATCCTATTAAAGGGGGTAATATTTAAATATTTCGGGACCTTAGTACCGATAAGATAAGTTCGAAAGGTGTCGATATGGCCGAGGAACTAAAACCCACCGTTAATCAAATAAAAGTTTTATCGAATGCTTCTAGGTTGCAGGTAATGGCCTTACTGCTAGAAAAAGAAAGAACAATCAGTGATCTTGCTAAAAAACTTGATCTCACACCACAAACAGTGCACCATCATGTACACAAACTACTTGATTCAGGGCTGATCCACGTTAGTAGGGAAGAGACCCACGGGAACCTGGTTTCAAGATATTACGCAGTTGAAGAAGAATGGTTGGATTCCTACGAAGTCTGGGATGATCTAGAGTTGGAAGAAAAAATCAATTACAAATTAGCTGCACTAGGTACAGTTAAAGGTATGGTTAATAAAGGTATAAGGTATATTCAGGACTGCAAGAGGATCGATTATGAAGTTGGTTGGGTAGCCACGGAAACGATACCATTTTCTAAAGAGGCTATCGATGAACTTCGAGAGATCTTCAAAGAGACTCGGGAAAAATTACGAAAAATCGAAAAGAAAGAAGGCGAAGACGAAGAAGAACTAACTGTGCTGATGACAACATTACCCGGATAACCATAAGTTTTATTGCCCATTCAATGAATCCTTAGTTATGGCAGTGAATCTATACTTCGTAGGAACAGCCGGTTCTGGTAAAACAACTTTGACTAAAGAATTCAAATTATGGATGGATAGAGAGGGGTATCAAGCTGTAATCGTTAATCTAGACCCGGGTGCTGAAAGTCTTCCATACGAACCTGATATAGATATTAGGGATTGGATTTCACTATCCGCTGTTATGGAAGAACATGGCCTCGGACCAAATGGTGCTCAAATCGCCTGTGCTGATATGATAGCTATGAACGCACTTGAGATCAAGAAAGTCATGGATGAATTTGAATGCCATTACTTCTTAATAGACACTCCTGGACAGATGGAATTATTCACTTTTAGAAGAGCTAGTAGAGAGTTGGTTCGAACTCTTGGAGACAGATCATTGATAACATTCTTATTCGATCCGATCATATCAAAACATCCAAATGGATTCGTATCTCTATTTTTACTTGCAGGTAGTTCACAATTCAGGTTTGACGTTCCTTTTTTCCCAGTTATCTCAAAAGCTGATATGTTATCTGAAGAAGAGATTGAAAATATTCAAAAATGGGGTGAAGACCATTGGGAACTTGATGCCGCTCTAAGAGACGAAGGTACAACAGAAACTCAAATCGGTTTAGAATTAGTAAAGGGGATACAGAATTTAGGACTCCAGCAAAAAATTCCAGCCGTATCAGCATCTGAACCGTTCGGATTAGAGGAGATATATACAGCGGTTCAAGATTCGTTTTTCGGCGGAGATGATCTAGAAGCTTGATCTAGAAAGAATGTTCATCAGATTCTCCAATGTCTATACCGCCGTATGTTTTCATATGATCAAAATATTCGTCCCTATCATTACAGTTCTCTTCACCTGCACAATAAAATCGATTATACTTTTCACAATAGAGTCCACATTGAGTGTTAGGACATTTGGAATTCTGGTCATTCTCCATTTTAAAAGAAAGAGCTTCTTCAACTTCTTCGACCTGTTTGTTATCGCTCATATAAACGCATTTTCCTTCTCCGACACAATCCAAAGATAGATTATTTGGGTGTGCGCATTTCCCATTACCATATTCATATCTGCACATCAAGGCATCCCATCCTTAATTTTTTACAAAATAAGATTGTATTACGATTATTTAACTCTTTTCAAGAGCCACTAATCATCATGCTCTGATAATTCTACTTTGATATTCCTAGGGATTCCTTTTCTCACACATTTTAATCTAGAATTGACGTTCTTGATCTTCCCATTTATCTCAGATTGAGAAGTTTCTTTTTTCTCCAATACCCTATTCTTGGCATACAATCTTAGAACTAATATACCCATTGCAATTAGTATTAGTAGTATGACCGTATATAAAATCCAACTTATACCTAATCACCCCTTTTCCATCCGCTTTTTAAATACAATTTACCTTCCTTATACTCTTTAATATATTTGGTTCCAATCCTCATCCTTCTCCTCATGGGAGAGATTCCCAAGGGATCCACTAATAGCTTCCATATTATCCATGGGTCCCTATCTATAAACATCTCAAAATCGTAGACTCGACCGATCTCTTTTTTATCGTCAGTCAAAATTTTTGAACCCTTGATATTGGATAATAGTAAGTTTCCCCTACGTTCATGTTTTTTTCTGCTAGATTTTAGGTGTATTGGTACATCTCCGGACACGTTTTGTAACAATCTATTGGGATAAAATCTTGCCTTACTATCTAAAAATCCAGTTTCGATAATAACGCCGTAGGATACCCAATACTTTTCTTGTTTCTCAGCAGCTATATCAACTATTTTTGCTCTCTTAGAGCTATCAGGCATGTCAACATTTTGCCTTATTATATCGGAATACGTTATAGTTTTCATATCAATACATTCTCCTATAAAGTCATCTCTAAACTTCCACAGTAAGGACATTCTTTTTCATAATCTTTATACATCATACATTTTTTACAAAATGCAGATCCAAATTTATTCTTTTTAGGTGTACCTTCCTTCGTGAATAGTTCGGCTTCTACTTCTGATATCTTATCTTTCATTCGTTCAGCTTTCAACTGTTTATCAACCATCTCTTTCAGAAATCTTATACCGACATCTGCTATTTTTTTAGATTTGAGATATTTTTGCAAGAGTTTCAACTTGGCATAGGGTTCATCTTTATTTACGAGTAGATAGCTGTTGACTACCCTTTTGATCAGTGCTTTTTTTCTATTATTCAAAGGTTTACACCTCTATCATATTGATTCTAGCTTATCTAAACGCCTTTTCATCGATGCGAGTTCAGACTCGATATCCTCTTGAAATTCACTGATATCATCTATATCATTTAAAAGTGTTTCATATCTAGACTCAAATATCTCTAGTTCTAATTCTCTGATCAATCCAAATTCTTGGATATACTCCTCAAAGTGATCGTCTAAATATTTTTCCACTCTTTTGTCGAGTAAGTTTCTTTCATAACCAGTACCCTCTATCACCATTTCTCCAGGGAATAGAAAACTCTCTATGCTCTCTAATATATTCTTCCCTTTTTCCACATTATTATTCAAGATGTCACTTTCGAAATATTCATTCATTTTTTGTCACCACCCTTTCTAAATAATTCATTTTCTACATTTTTTATCTCATTCAAGGTTTTCATAAGTTTTGCATTATCGGTTCCCCTTTCCAGCCTTTGCATCCTCTCTTCAATTTCATTCATCATGGCTAAACTTCTTCTTGAAAGGACTGCTTTATCCCTAGTTATCTCATCCAATCTGCTTTTTTCATCATCTCTAAGAACCATGGAAGCTTCTTTCAGTTCATTAATATATTTCTTCTTCTCTAAGATATCCAGTTTCTTAGATTTTAACCTCAAATCTGATAATTGCCTTCTAGTCTTTTCTCTTTCTCTTGTATTCAAAATCTTGGCTATTACCACCAAAATCAGAATGATCACTATCGAGTAAAAAATAATGAAGAAATTGTTTACTAGGGTATCTGCCAAAGTCATTCTTCCATCTCCATTTTCCATTCATCTTCCATCATTTTGATTCTGTTCTCTATGTTACTAAATTCTGAGTTTATCCGTTTCTTCCTCTTTTTTAAAATGTTGATTTCATCAGCAACAGTATTCAACCTGTTGTCCATTTCATCAGCCCAATTTCTGACTTCACTTTTTCTCATGAGATCCCAGTTTTCAATAATGTCTTCAAAATACTCTTCAAAATAAAGTTCCATATGAGATGGCGCATGGCCATAACTTTCAGTCAATGCTTTCTTACGTACTCTGTTTCGAAAGTAAAAATATACCAAAAATACGATTAATAGTATAAGAATTATAACTAAAACGTCGATTCCAGTCATCAATATCAATCCTCCATTCCGTATTTCTTTTCTAGTCTTTCGATCCTTTTTCTAACTTTTTTATGTCGCTCTATAGTTTTCTCCTTCCAGTTCTTAAGTTCACTTATTTCCCGATTAAACTCCCCAAATCTTTTGTCTACACCTTTTAGATCGCCTCTGTCCGCTAGTTTGTATTCTTCTATATAATTTGGTAAGTTCTCAGTTATGTATCTATCTGCTCGAGATGATGGAGTGATCGGTTTACGATTAAGATAACCTTTTACCCTATCAACTATTCCTATTTCAGGTTCTTCTCCCATCGATAACACCTTTTTAATGTATAATGTTATATGATATGTCTCTCACCATATATAATAATAATGGAAATTTTGATTTTTAAATATGGGTGTCAAATATCCTTATTTTCCATCATCAACATGGTAATTTCCACATAATGTTTATATAAGAACATAACGGATTTGACTATATATACGACTTTTTGGAGGCTATAGCTAATGCTAAAACGCAATATATTTGATGATGAAGATGCAGTGTCTGAAGTTGTGGGTACTATTTTGATACTAAGTATTACAGTGGTTTTATTCTCTACTATATTCGCTACTGTAAGCCATCTAGAAACACCTGATAGAAGAACCTACACCGAGATGGACGCTGAGTTTACTATGGAGGATAAAAATATATCAATATCCCATCAAGGTGGGAAATCTATCGATATGTATGATACAACATTTTTTGTGATAATCGATGGTAATTCCTCTCGATTTACATACGATATGGACGAGCTTCAACTCTCAAATGAAGACGATATGTGGGATATCGGTGAAATTGTTGAAATAGACATCTCTGACCTAGTGGATTGGAAGGATGAAGATCCCTTAGAAGACCCTGTTGCAGAGATATTAGTTAGTGATAATGTAAATAATCAGATCATATGGAGTACTGAACTTTCACTTACTGCGATCCTTGAAAGACCACGTATCAGGGACACTGGTGTAAATTACCAACCAGAATGGAAGAATTATGTTGAAGGGGGAGAAAAAGTAGAAATTTACGCAAGCGTTGACCACCCTACTGAACATGTCTCCGAACTTACTGTAACCGTCGACCTTAGCAGTCTTAAAAATTACGATGGTTTCGAAGAAATGACATACGATGAAAATATTATGGGTAACGAATTTAGAAAAGAAATAAACATTACAAATGATGAAGAAGAAAGGACTTATCATTTAGAAGTTAGAGCAGAAGATAGTGAAGGAGCATCCTCTAGAGCGTATATCAACTTAAATGTAGGACCTCGGGAAGATGTTAGAGAAAAACCTGATATATTCGTTGATGAAAACAAGATCCATTTTAATCCGACGTCTCCCACAAGTGGAGAAAGTTTAAGAGTAGATTCTGTAGTCGAAAATGATGGTGGAAGCCGTGCTATTGTTAATTTGACTGTGTGGGATAAAAAACCTAATGGCGATGTTGAAACTGTGGGTATAATCAACAATATAAGGGTAGCTGCTGGTGGTGGTAGAGATATCAGCGCTACATGGACTGTTAACGGTAGTGGAGAACATAATATAACCGTTGATGTAACAGATGTAGAATCACCAGGCGGAGATAATTTAAGGGATGTTGAAGAAGTGAAAGCGAGTGGAACGATCTATGTTAAACCTTCCATACTTGTTGTTGATGATGACCCATTAGGAACAAGAGAATCTTCATTGATCCAAAACGCTTTGAGCGGTGCTGACTTTTCCTATGATACATATATGGTAGGTGGACCTGAAGCGGATGGACCCTCTGATGAAAGGATAGATAGGTACGATCTTTTAATATGGGTAACAGGTGGAGCTACAGAAGACACTTTGACAGATAAAGATATCGAGAATCTGGAAGACTTTTTGGAAGCAGGAAACAATCTATGGCTTATAGGTGAAGGAGTAATGGAGGATATTGGAAATAATCAATTCGTAAGTGATTATCTCGGAATAGCTGTTTTTGAGGAAGACCAGGGAGCACCTCAACAGAATGAGCTGAATGGTACTGGAATCCTTGAGAACTTATCTTTCCCAGTCAATCAAGATTTCGCTTCGAATGGAGATTATATAGAGTCTCTAGCAGATGAAGAAGCAAATCCAATGATGGTAGATGGTTTAGCTGGTGATAATTATGTGGGTGTCTCGTATAACAATAGTGAATTTAGATCTAAAGTGGCTGTTAACTCGATACAAATGCAGTCGATAATGTCCGGACGTTCTACACTAGCTTATAGAATTACCAAGTGGTTAGCTAATATGGAGCATACGAGTGGGAGAGATATCGCAGTTTCTGATCAATGGTTCAGTACAAGAACCCCTATGTATCAAGAAGAGGTTGAAGTTTCTGCTACTCTACGAAATAATGGGCCCGTTGAAGAAACCGTAGATGTCAGGTTGTATGTTAATGATAGGTTAGATACAACTCAAAGGATGCAAGTAACCCTTGAACCTGATGGAGGTTCAGAAGACGTAACTTTTGAATGGTCGGCTCAACCTGTAGGTTCTCATGATATAGTTATAAAAGCTGATCCGTTCAACCGTATCGAGGAAAACAATGTGTGGAACAATGATATTACTTATACCGACTTTGATACCACCATAAATGTTCAGTACTCCGTTTTGATCGTAGATGCAGATGAAAGTGAATTTTATACAAGACCAAACACCACATCTCATCTTGTAAATCATATCGAAAGTTTGGGGTACTCTTATGACTATTATCTTATTGAAGAAAATGAGGAACGTCCAGATTCTGATTTGATGGGAAATTATAATTCAGTTTACTGGAGTATCGGAAATGCAACTGAAGACAATGAAGGAAACTATCCACCTCTTACAGATGAAGATGTTGGGCACATAAAGAGCTATTTAGGCAATAATACCTTTGTATCTTTTTATTTGGAAGGTCATAGAGTAATAGAGGATATTAGAGTCAGACATAGAGATTTCGTGATTAACTATTTGGGTATAGACCCAGATACAACACAATCGGTACTAAATCCCGAAGAACTCCATGGAGTAAATGGCGATCCTTTCACCCATGGAATGGATTATTTAATAGACACAGAAGGGATATCAGACTTTTACAGTTTTGAAGTCGATGCTGGTGAGTCTGTGATTACAAATGAAGATGGTAACACCGTAGGTTCTAGATATGAAAATGAAGAAAATGATTTTAGAACTATTTATTCTGGAGTTGGTTTGTCCCATATAGCGGGACCGAACGTAGATGAAGGATGGTACGAAGAATTCGCTGGATTAGATGGTTACGATGAACCAGTTAACTTAACTGCGGAAGCAGCCTGTGAAGAATATATGTATATGTTGACAAAATGGTTCGGAAACGAAGACGAAAGAGTTGAGTTAAGAATTGCCGATGTAGATATCGAACCAGAGATTGAAAATCCTGTGCTCGGTCAATCATATCTGTTGAAAGCTTCTATCCAGAACGTTGGGTTCACTGGTTCGAGTGCATTGATCAGGTTTAAAGACGGTGATTCAACCATCGCATCTGAAAGTATTTTCGTTTCAGGGGATAGTTTCCATACCGCAGAAGTTTCATGGCGACCTAATTTCGCTGGCAGAAAAAGACCTATAAGAGTAGTAGTCGATCCACTTCAAAATGTGCAGGAGATAGGGAACGAAGAAGAAGGTGACAGAGACACTATGGGATTCAATAACCACGCAGTCATCAACCAGCCGGTTTATTTCTTCTGGGATGATATGGAGAACGGTGATGACAATTGGAACCATGAAGCTACTATCGCTAACATAAATGGCGAACAGCCATTGGAGTATTTGAGTGAAGAGTACGAAGAGGTATATACGGATATAGAAGACACGTGGGACGATGAGATGTCCTTAAATTTCAACAACAATAATTTGAGCGACTATTTTTCCTACAGCGATCCATATTCTTTCAGATTTAACGAGACGAAGGATGAGAGTGAGGAAGAGACGAGTACTAGTAGTAGCGGGGTCAATTTGAATGCTGATA
>JBNJDY010000010.1:0-35635 GCA_051745305.1 Thermoplasmatota archaeon | reverse complement strand
TCAAAAAGAAGCAGACTTATTGAAACGCTTCAATGGGGTCCGAAATGCTGTTGTACATAAGTATGATAAGTTGGACATAGAGATTATAAAAAATGCATTGGATAAGTTAGATGAACTATCTGAAATAGTTTACAAGATCGCTGAGCAAAGTTGAAGATCGAAATTAATCAGGCATCTGAGGGATCCCACCTCAGCTAATTGTAATCGAATATACGGTCGGTATTCCATGTCATTCATAACAAAATCAACCACCCTTCATAATCTTTTGATTCTTCAAACGGAATCTCTCTATCGAAATAGAGAAAAAACCCCGAATCACTAGAATGAAATAGCGTAAAAACCCCAAATCCATCTAATGAAATAGTCTAATATACCCTAATCATACGATTTCATTCGAAAGTATTAACGGGCTATTCTTGCATTGCTACCATATAAAGGACAGGTGTAGAACATGGATGAGGAGACGTTTCTAGTGCAGGTGAAAGAGAAGAAAAATCTTTGTTACACGGGTTGAAGGAATTCGACCTGCAGAAGGGCTTTGTTATAACTGGGGATACTAGAAAGGAAATTGAGATCGATGGTAAAAAAGTAAAGTACGTTCCTCTCTGGGAATGGCTTTCCACCTGATCATTAAAAGACGCAGGTTATAATATCGATATATCCTGCTATCAAAGTACAGTACTTCTATTAAACCTAGTCTTCCAAGAGTTCGTTTGTCTACATCGATGACAGTTCTTATAAAAGCATTGAACTGATCCAAATACGGTAGTCTACATGACTAACGATAAAGTATTTCTCGATCCTCAATATAGACAAAATATATATGAGAGCGTACGGATAAAATAATAGGGTGTTAAAATGGTAAAAAGAAAAGCAAGTTCTGAATGGAAGGGAAAACTGAAAGATGGAGAGGGAAAAATGAAACTGGGGAGCGGTGCCTTCGAAGGCCGATACAGTTTCCTCTCAAGATTCAAGGAAGGAACGGGAACGAATCCGGAGGAACTGATAGGTGCGGCACATTCGGGATGCTACTCGATGGCATTGGCAGGTTCTCTAGGGGAGGAAGGATATGATCCAGAAGATGTTCAAACTGAAGCAGTTGTCTATCTACAAAAGGTGGAAGGAGACTTCACCATCACTAAGGTACACTTGAAGAACCGTTCTAAAGTACCGGGGATTGAGGAAGATGTTTTCCAAGAAATAGCAAAAGATGCCAAAAAGAACTGTCCAGTATCGAGAGCCTTAGCATCCATCGATATCGAGTTAGATGCTGAATTGGAGTCTTGAACGAAATCCGATAAAACCTCTTTTTTATATTTTTTACATCTCGGAAAGTTTTTTACATCTGTTGAATAATATCATATCTATCATGGATAAAGAATTTCTAAAAGATCACATACGAGAAAAAGTCGATTTTTCCAAAACGGATCAGAAGAAGGGTGTTCCTGTACCTCCGGTCCAAAAAGAAGTTCCAGAGGATGCGGAACTTATTGATTTACCCGATCCGAAGAAACTCGATATCGACGCAAGTCTTGTCGATGCTATATCTAAAAGAGAATCGAGACGCTCTTTTACAAACGAAGAACTAGGATTGGAGGAACTATCGTTTCTTCTATGGTCTACACAAGGTATAAGGAAAGAGTTGGATTCTGGACGCGCCTACAGAGTCGTACCTTCAGCGGGCTGTCGTCATGCTCTAGAGACCTACATAGCTGTTTTCAAAGTAGAAGGGTTGAAAGAAGCTATCTACAGGTATATCCCATTAAAGCATAAACTGATCAAAGTAAAAGAATACGAGGATATGGGAACTAAGATAACAAGGGCGGCTAGAGGACAGTCCTTCGTAGGAAACTGTGCCGCAACTTTCATCTGGACCACCATACCTTACCGGATGGAATGGCGTTACGGGGAAGCATCTTACAAAGTCATCGCCATAGACGTAGGTCATGTCTGTCAGAATTTATACCTCGCGTGTGAAGCTATAGATTCAGGAACTTGTGCCATAGCTGCCTATGATCAGGACTTGATTGATTCTTTGCTCGAAGTAAACGGAGAAGACGAATTCACCGTCTATCTAGCCCCGGTAGGAAAGATCGACTAAATCAAAAAAAAAGATACAGTAAATCTTAACTGGTTGAGAGCGAATACAAGTAAGATGGTAGAGAAGGTATTCGCCTATATACTCAGAGAAAATCGGCAAAAAAAGCAGTTGTTGGCCTTCGAACACAAAAACTTCCCAGACGTACCTATTCAAGTGCCGGGAGGTACACTGGAAGAAGGAGAAGATCCTTTAGAAGGGTTGAAAAGAGAAGTATGGGAGGAGTCTGGACTGACAGATCTCAACAACATAAAAAAGCTCGGAGAAGCCGATGTAGAAAGTGCAGTAAACGGCGAAAAATTCCATGCGTATTTTTTCAAAGTCGATATAAATTTAAACTGTGATACATGGGATCACGTGGTCAAAGGAGACGGAGAGGACGAAGGACTTACGTTCAGTTACAGATGGTTAGATCCCCAGGAAGCCTTACTCGTTTACGATTATTACTTTCACATCTTCATGAGACCGAGGTACTTACCGGACCTGTTCACCGAACAAAGTTTACTTGGACTAGCTAACGATAAGATCTCTTTGATGCCTCACACCGGGTTGTGGAAAAGAGGATACCTTAAAGAGAAGAATTTACTTCAAAAGTTCACAGATGATACCGAGATACAGCACGTCGGCAGTACTTTCGTACCATGGATACCGGCAAAACCTATCGTCGATATCGCTGTAAAGGCTGAAGACCCCAAAGATAAAATCAAAAATATCGAGAACTGCGGTTACGAATATATGGGTGAGAAAGGTGTCGAGGGGAGATACTATTTCGTGAAGGGAACTCCAGAGAATAGGACTCACCATCTACACATGTTCGAAGAGGGTAGTCAAAGATACGAAGATCACATCCTGTTCAGAAACTATCTGATCAATAACAGAAAAACCGCTGAAGAGTACGGTAAGTTGAAACTTCTTTTGTGGAGAAATTACACAACAAATAGAAAGAGGTATACAGAACAAAAATCTGAGTTTATTGAACGGACTCTAAACGAAGCTAGGAAAGAAAATTAGCGATGAATCTCAATAGTTAAGTCCCTATCACTCTTTTTCAGGCAGTTCTTTAATTTTTACTCAATTTCAAAAGTGATCACCTGCGAACACTCTTTTGTTAAGACATTATCAAAACCTTAAATTAGTATGATGTAGATAAAAGAACCTGTAAAAGCACCCGTTTACTATCTAGAGAATTATCATCAACGAAATCAAAATTGTGAGGTATCTGTTTATGGCAACTCCTATATTCGGTCTTGGTTTGGCTCGGAACGGTACAACATGGCTTGAAAATATACTATGTAACCATGAAGATATAGTCGGTGCTCAACATAAAGCTCACTGGGGCATAAAGGAGAGTTATATCTGCGAAAATATCCAACATTGGGGTGATTTTCAAGATGATGACCAATTCATCCGATTTTTAGAACTCTATTCTAGTGGAGATTACTTTAAACTTGTAGAAGGCGAAAAGGACTACTTTTACAAAAACCGACCTGAAGATTTCACCGAATTCTTCCTCGAGCTGATGGATAACTATGCAAAGAAAAAAGGTGCAGCCTATTGGACCACTAAACTAGACCCAGCTTTCTACAGGAACCCCGAACTGATGGAGATGTTTATGAACAGGATCAAAAACCGTTATAACGAAATAAAATTCATCGCAATTCAACGTGATTTCAGAGATGTATTGAATTCTGCTATCAATATGCCAGGGGCAGGGTGGAGAAGGAAGTTGTTATCGAGACAAGTATTCGCGATATTCAATACTGTACAAAATGCTCATGGATATAATAAGATAAACCAAATAATCGACGAACATGATGGGTTAAAACTGCAGTTCGAGGATTTAAAAGGTAACCGCTCGATCACAGTTGAAAAGATCGTGAATTATCTGGACCTTGATCACTCTGAAGGGATGCTTGAAGATCATTACCTTCCGAACAGTAGTTATATAGGAAAAACAGAGAAAGTAACTCTTTCTAGTTGGGAGGAGAAACTAATAACTAAACACCTTTTCTCAATCCTTAATAGAGAGGATATCTCAAATAGTATTTTCACGAGTTTAATGGATAGATCACTAGATCACCTCATTCCAAAAAATCGTTTGATACATTGGCGTCTTACGAAACTGGAAAGATTTCCAGACAAATACAAAGAGGACTTAGAAAAGAAAGGGAGTGTTGGATTAAAGCGAGCTTTATTTGGAGATGAAGACGGATGACGTACCCCTGTTGAGGGGGATTTCACTTAACGTATTCGTCGAACCAGTCGAGCATCTCCTCCAGCCGTTTCATCCTCTGTTTAGGTTTTCCTTCCCTAGATAGATTATGGTTCTCATCCTCGAATAGAACGAGCTTGGAATCTACTCCGTGATATTTCAAAGAGGTGAACATCTGTATCGCTTCAGCTTCCCAGCACCTGTAATCTTTTCTCGAGGTTATGAACATGGTAGGAGTTTTGACTTTGTCCGCGTACTTCATAGGTGACCGATCCCACAGCTTATCAACATCTTCCCACGGATTTGACAAGATCTGATCTTCAACGAAATAATATCCGATATCGGTAGTTGCGAATTTTGAGATCCAGTTGCTTATACTTCTGAAGGAAACAGCGCCATCAAACCTGTCAGTATGACCTATGACCCAGTTGGTCATGTAACCTCCGTATGAACCGCCAGTTACCCCGAGCTTATCTTCGTCGATGAAATCGTACCGGTCTATAGCCGTATCCATAACGTTCATGAGATCATCATAATCCGGCCCTCCGTATACACCCATGATATCTGCGAAGTCGTCTCCGTTGGCCGAGCTTCCGGAAGGATTGCTGAACACTACCACATACCCCTTGCTGGCGAGCAACTGCATCTCGTGGAAGTGAACGGTACCGTAAACGCATTTAGGGCAGCCGTGGATCTCTAAGATCGTGGGATATTCAACTCCTTCTTCAAAATCTACCGGTTTCATAACCCACGCATCTATCTCTCGCCCGTTGGATTCAACTTCAAAGTATTCGGGCTTAGACACCTCGATATCCATGTCGTTGAAATCTGTCAATCTTTTTTCGTCCCCATCAAAAAGGTAGAGTTCCTGGGGATGCTGTTCACGCAGTCCAACATAAACGAACTCACCGTCATGAACATCAAAGGAGTCTATCGCTCCCTCATTCTCAACTACTAGTTCCACTCCGTCTTCGGTAGTGAACTTGTATAATCCGACGTTGTAACCTTCGGTTATCAAGAAATAGTACTCGTCCCCCTCGACTCTGACCATTTTCCCTCCGCCGTAACGCACATCGGTCAACAAACTGTTCCCGAGTGATTGGTCCATGTCGGTCAATCTTTCATACTTATCTTCTTTACGTTGATAAAGATAGAACTCACGGTTGGTATTGATACCCATCCTCTCCATGTCAGTAGCTTCGAACAATATATCCCCGTTTATATACATCGCTCTATCGATACGGAGAACTTCTTCAGTGAGCTTTTCCAATTCACCGCTGCCGAGGTCAAATTCATAGAGATAGTTTTCAACTTCCATCATATCTTCATACTCGTTCACCACCAGGCAGATCCTCCCATCCTGAACATCAAAATACGTCACGTTCTTGTACCCTCCAACGATCAAGTCGATCTTTCCCTTATCTAGGTCGACTTCGTAAAGATGCAGACGTTTCTTATTGCTGAAACCTCTCTCGTTAGACCAGAAGGGTATCTCGTCGAGTTCATGGTAGTGTTTTCCCTCTTTCAGCTCCTCTTCTTCCTCTTCGTCTTCTTCATCGACTTTCTCCCAAACCGTCGCGAAGATACCGCTCTCGGACCTTTCTAAACCACCCACTTTCTTTTCGATTGTGAACAGATGCTCGGCTTCGCCACCATGGATGTTGATCTTAAAGAATTTGGTCTCTTCCTCCTCGTCCTCTTCATCTTCCTCTTCATCATCTACTCCCATATCCCTTCCGGAGGTGAACAGTATCTCCTCTTCGTTCAACCAAACATAATCTGAGTCCTTCCCACTGTTGGTCAGCTTATAGATTTTATTCGTTTCATCAACCAAGATCCAAAGTGTAGATACGTACTCATTTTCTTTCTCGTCCATCTCGTGATGAGAAAAACAGACGTGTTTTCCATCAGGTGAATAATTTGGATTCGATAAAAAAGTGTAATCCGTTAGATCTTTGATACTGAGTTTTGTCATGATATCACAATCGGGTATTAATTTAAAAGATTATAAATAGATTTTGAATCGATATCAGTATGTAGTTCTCGAGTAGAATAGGATATTTTAGGGACGTTCCAACTTCTTGTTCCAAATACCCTATGTTTTTGATCCAAATGATCCATATCAGATTTATTTACTAATAAGAACATCTTTTACATAGTTGAAAGGTATAAGTGAGATCGAAAGGGTAGCGCATTCCTCTGTAAGGATTTAGTTTCAAAGATTATTTATACTTAACACCATATAATGTTCAGAAGTTGATTTAAATGGCTATGAGACCACAAAATCTTCCACCATTACCAAATAGGTTGAGACAACATAAGTTTCAGATACGACAGAAGGTACTGTCTATCGGTAATAAATATTTTATCAATGATGGAGTGGGGAACCTAATTGGGTTCTGTAAACAGAAAGTTTTCAAGTTGAAAGAAGATATAAGGATCTATAAAACAAAGGATATGAACGAGGAACTATTCAGGATCAAACAGGAGAACATCGTTGATTTCAGTGGGACTTTCCAGGTGATCGATTCCAAAACTGGACGGAGTGTAGGATTTTTGAAAAGGAAGGGTTTCAAATCGATGATCAAGGACGAATGGGATATACTGGATCCGAATAGAAACTTGATAGGAAAGGTGAAAGAAGATTCATGGTTTAAAGCCTTCATCAGGAGATATGTAATGAGTTTTCTTCCCTATAAATACAAGATATATCTAGGGGATAAAAAGGTCGGAGATTATAAGGAGAAATTCACCTTCGTCAGGGATGTTTACGATCTAGATGTATCTGAAGATAGAAACTTCGCTCTTGATAGGAGACTACTTTTATCGATAGCCATCTGCTTGGACGCTATCGAAAACGAGTAAATATCAGGGTAATTTACAGGAGTAGCTGGTATATTTTTGGTTTATACTTGTGAACGATTTCTATGGTCTACCAAAAAAGTAGATCGTAGTATATATTACTAGATAACAGCAGTTATCATGTCGTTGACTATATTGTACCATAAGTCGTTCAAAAAAAAACCACTAGATGAAAAGATAACTTATTTATGCAAATAATCTTACTGTTTAGATATGAGTCAAAGATTATATCTATATTCCATGGGAGTATGGATCTTACTGGTGTTCATGGCCATAATAAACGCTGGCCTTAGAGAAGGTGTTTTCTCTCCTTATCTAGGAGATCATGCTGGACATGTGATAAGTTCCATAACCCTCAGTTTGATCATCTTTGCAGTAGCTTTCCTGTTCCTCAAATACATCAATATAGATTACTCCACTCAAGACCTTTGGATCATCGGAACTATGTGGTTAATTTTAACAATTTCTTTCGAGTTCCTCTTCGGTCATTATGTGATGGGTCACTCGTGGAGTACGCTATTTATGGATTACAATATATTTGAAGGAAGGGTATGGGTTATGGTTCTGATAAGTACGTTCATTTCCCCTGCTCTTGCTGGTAAATTGTTGTGATCTCTCACTGTTAATCCAATCTCTAGGAATTGAAATTTATTAAATCAGAATCTTTTTTCAAGAGATGAATAAGTTAGAAGGAAGTATTAATTTTGGTTCATCGAGAACAAAGTCGAAGGTACTTTACTTTTTGGATCCTCGGTAAAGGATGAAGGAATCAAACCTTCCGCTATTTGTATCAAAAAACTGGGAAATGAAACACCCTAGCATAATATTTTATGAACATATGAGATAAATACGATGTCAATGTCTTCGTAGACTCCCATGTACTAGGCGCCTACGCCTACAAAAAATAATCAGAACTGCAGTCGATGTTCAGGGTTTTCTAACATTTTAGAGGAATGGTCATATCAGAACAACTGCACGCCTTTAGACTGTTCAAATTCAAGATACAATCTATCCATAGTGAATCACATATATTTTTCACTCAAATCTTTGATCAGTTTCAAACTTTTTTCAGAAAAGCCCAATTCATCCCCCACAAGGTCACTGTATAACTCGAAGAAATAGAACGGGTCAGCATAATTCTCAATCAGTTCATCCTTTCCACCGTTTTCGATCACTTTTTCAACCATGAATAACCCCACAGGATGACCGCTCAGGGGTAATCCATCTTTTATCTCTTCTCCGGTATCTGGATCATACTCAGTCATCCACCTATCCAACTTAGAGATGTACTTTTCAGCCTCATCATAATTCTTCACATACCTCCTTTTAAACTCCTCACCAAACACCGGATCATCTCCAAAGATCAGTTCTTTATTTATCTGATCTGCTATCCCCTCCATGTGTATCTGGTTCAAAGCCCACACTATATCTCTATCTTCGATTCCAGGGTCAAAGGAGACCTTCATGTTCCTGTAAAAGTGATGCATCTCGTGTCCCAACAAAAGAGGGAGGTCATCCCCTAACAAATAACCTAAATGGAGGTCGAAAACTATTGGTACGTAACCCCTAGCATCTTTCTGAAAGAACAGGAACGAAACTGGAGGGTAATATTCCACTTCGTCGAATGGTAGCCATTTTAAAGCTTTTTCAACCGCTTCATCGTAAAGTCCCCCATCGATAACCTTCGACAAGAACACATTCAACTCTTCACGATCAGATCTCACATCCCTTAAATGCTTGATCATCATCTTCTCCAAATCCGTTTCACCATCACCACCTAAAAAAGCCTTCCGAAACACTTTCTTCAAGAACTTCTTTGAAAACTCTACTTCAGTAAGGATCTTGTAACCCGGTGTTTCGAAGAGAGGATCCCATCTTTCATCACTCGGTTCTTCACCCTTCTCAAAAACACTGACCAGTTCCCAGAACTGATATACACCGGAAAGATCGATCATTTGAGACATACTTCACCCATCTATTCACAGTATAAAACATCTTTTAGAAATGGCGGTTACTTGAGTAGTTCAAAACTATCACTCTTCCAACTCTTTTATTATCTCTCTTGCACGATCAGCTCTGACCTTACCTTCGTCCACCATCTTAGCAGCGACCTCTTCAACTACATCCTCACCAGCACCGGCAGCGATAGCAACGTTCTGCGCATGAAGTTTCATGTGTCCTTTCTGGATCCCTTCTGTACTCAACGCCCGTAAAGCTGCGAAGTTCTGAGCCAACCCGACGCTTGCCATGACCTCACCTAACTCCTGTGCACTATCGACTCCGAGTATCTTCAAATTAACTTTAGCGACATCATGAGACGAGGTAGCACCACCGATCAAACCTACGGGTACAGGTATCTCGATACTACCAACCAAGTCACCGTCGTCGTTCTTCTCCCACACCGTCAACGGCGAGTAACCGCCCATCGCAGCGTATGAATGTGCCCCTGCTTCAACAGCACGAGTATCGTTACCGGTGGCACTCACCACGGCGGTAACACCGTTCATCACGCCTTTGTTGTGTGTCGCACACCTAAAAGGATCTACACGGGCGAACTCGTAGGCCTGTAGCACACCTTCGACAGTCTCCTCACCGATATCATCTTTAGAATATTTCACCCTAGCTCGAGCCAACCTGTACTTTGCCAAGTTAGATAATATACGTAAACAAACTTTACCACCTGTCACCTCTTCAACCAGCGGAGCAACTGCCTCAGCCATGGTATTCACAGCGTTAGCTCCCATGGCATCTCTACAATCTACCAATAGATGAACGATCAAGTAACTTCCGTATCTACTATCAATCACTCTACATCTAATATCTCTACAACCTCCGCCGTGTTCCACCAAGACCGGATCCTGCTCATCAGCAAGTTCCATGATCTCATCCTTCTTCTCGAGAACTTTCATCTTGGCGTTCCATGGATCAGCCACTCCAGTCACCTGTATCTGACTGATCATCAATGGTTCGGTCGTAGATGAAAAAAATCCACCGGTCTTACGGGCCAATTTAGCTGCCTTTGAAGCGGCAGCAACCACGGAAGATTCTTCGATGACCATAGGTACGAGATAATCTCGACCATTGACCATGAAGTTAGTAGCTATCCCGACCGGAAGTTCAAAAGTCCCAACCACATTCTCGATCATACGATCAGCACTTTCCAGACCCAATCCATCCTCAACTAAACTTGAAACTTCTTTCTCTTCTAATCCCACAATTTCAGCAATCTCCTCGACCCGTTCCTGCAGACCTTTTTTGTGAAATCCGGACAAACGTGAATTTTCTACAGACATATCTAACACTAGTCCTAAAAAGTTCAAGGTTGTATATTTAGCTTCGGATAAATCTTATCAATAGCAAAACATTTATTCCAAGGGTCTATAGGGCTTTTTGTGGTACGGATGATAAGGGAATGCGAAGAACACGGGTATTACAAAGGCGAGGAATGTTCAGAATGTGGGTTGAGAGGAAAGTTCATAATGAGTGATGAGGAGATCGAAAATCTAGGTAAAACGACCGCCGGTATCCTACGACATTTTCCTGATAAATACGGTCTAGACATGGATAATAGGGGTTGGGTTGATGTGGAACATTACGTTAAATCTCTTAGGAACAGGCAAAAAAGGTTTCACTGGTTAAGGGAATATCACATAAGAGCTCTAGCAGCTACCGATCCTAAAGGAAGATATCAGATCGAAAATGAACACATAAGAGCTACATATGGTCATTCTATAGATATAGATCTAGATCTACCAAGCGAAGATCTACCGGATACGCTTTTCATACCTACGACTTCAAAGGAAGCCGACCTTCTCTTGGAAGGTGGCATAAAGCCTTCGGATAGAACCTATGTACACTTGAGCGGAACTTATGAATCCGCAGTCGAAGCTGGATCGGTCAGAACCGATGAACCAGTTATACTAAAAGTAGACGCTAAAAAGGCGTTAGATGATGGTGAAACTATAATGAAGGCTGGAAAAGAAGTTTACATAGCTAAAGAAATACCTCCAGAATATCTCAGCAAATACGAGTCTGAAGAAGAATAATCACTTTGGGTTCAACGTTACTACGTTGTTACCTCTCAATATGATAGTACCTATTCTTCTTTTTCTATCTTGAGTTTCCTCTTCAGTATCTTCTAAAACGAGGTTCATGTGATCATCGAACCCGATCAGAGTTCCGGTTATTTCCCTCCCATCTTTAAGAAGTATCTCTACTTTTTCTTCGAGTGAAGCGTTCAACAAATTTGAAGGTTTAGCCATATTACCATACCGTTCATAAGCTTAAACTATTTTAATGATTTGGTCACTTCTGCTAAATTCTCTTCTACTCTCTCTTTTCTATCCATCAATCCGAGGGAGTCGTAAATGCTTATCGATTCTTCCATCAGTTTCGAGGCCTCTTCATATTTACCCAATTTCGATTTAACGTCACCCAGTTCAGATAAAGAGTCAGCTAGGTATCTCTGGATATTAAGATCTTTCAAGCAGTCAACGGCTACCTGTAGATGTTTTTCAGCCTCTATGAATTCATCCTTCTTGCTTAAAAGTTGACCGTACTTCATCTCAACACCGGCTTCCCCTATGGGATCATGCTGGTCTTTCAGCAGTTCTAACGATTCTTTCAACGCTTTCTCAGCTGCTTCATATTCATCTAAATACGTATAGGACTCTCCCAGATTGAAAAGTGCCCATGCCCGAGTATTCGGGAATTGATTCTCTTTAGCCACCCTTTGACTTTTTTCGTAATATTCTGCAGCTTTTCCCCAATCTTTTTTCAAGGAATATATCACGCCCTGGTTCATCAATATATTGGTCCTCTCGTACTCGTAGCCTTCTTTCTCATAAAACGATGAACTCTTATTATAATACTGGATACTCATATCGTAGTCCTCTTTCTCTCCATAAACATCTCCTAAATTCTTGTAAACTTGAGCTATCTTATCTTTCTCGTCATTCCTATCGAATATCCTAAGTGATCGTTGAAGTTTTTTAGCGGCTTCCTGGAACTCGCCTTTTCGCCAGTGAGATATCGCACTTTCCCTGAAACATTCCGCTTTACCCAATTCGTAATCGGCTTTTTCACATAATTTAAGACACTCTTCACTTACTCCCTCAGCTTTTTCAATATCGCCTTTTTGTATAAGAGATCCAACAAGCTCGTTCATCGAGTCTATCACAAGTTCATCCCGTCCGATCTCTTCACCGACTTTCTTAGCGTTTTCGAAGTATTCAACCGACTCTTCCATCTCACCGAGCTTTTCCGACACATCTCCCAGATCCATCAACAACTCGTATTCCTTCTGCAAACGTATCATAGATTTTCCTACATCATCGAGTCTGTTCAACCTATCTAGAAGTTTGTACTTACGTATTGCACCCTTGATTGCCTCGGCTTTCTCCATCCCTGTAAAGAACCTTACACTCTCAAAAACTCTATCCGCCAATTCATCAAGATCGTCGACTGTAAGTTCTGACGGAATGGTCCCGATCTTTTTACACTGCTGTTCAAAAATACTTTCACCCAGTTCACCGAGTTCACTGTGCAGTACCTCCCTGATCTTGTGATTCATCCCTTTTACCATGAGAGAGTATAGGGCATTACCAATATAATTTTTTTCAATCGATGTCTTTTTTATTGAATATGATCTCTGAAATAACCAACGGAACCGCTATCCATATCACAAGTAAAACCAACATCACCCATGTATCGTAGGGGTGTATCTCCGGTTCTTTACCTCCAAACTCCAGTGCCCAATCCCTCAATGGAACGATATTCAGAGCCAACAGTGTGTACCAAAGCATCACCGGATTGAACAGCTGAAGTATGAAGTACCCTTGAGGTGCATGTCCCATCTCCAGGCTCTCCCAGCCAAAAGTCAACTCAGCTAGTGCATACATGCTGAAAAGCCATATGAATGTGAATAAGAAAAGCATGAATATCGAAGCGGACATAGCGGAACTCTCCTCTTCAAACATCACCGAGAACATCATACTGATAGAGATGAAAACACCGCCTAGGATCACAGAAGAAAGGATGAAGAGGTAGTACTCGGCGAAGACAACTTCCTCGACCATGAAACTGATCACAACACCTCCCACGCCAAGTCCGATGATCACCGCAGTGGATAATACGATCCACAATCCCAGAAACTTTCCCGCCAAGACCTCCCCTCTATCAACAGGATAGGAGAGCAGAAGTTCCATGGAACCTTCTTTACGTTCACGGACGATGGTCGAATAACCGAGTATGACTCCGATAATAGGTACCATGTATTCGATGTATGTAGTCATGTACAGTATGGTGGTCTGCAGCCCAAGCCAATCCTTATGAGCCTCCAAAGAGGTCCCATAAAATGAAACCAGAACGGATAGTCCCAAAAACAGAAGTGATAGAAAGATTATCCATCGGTTCCTGAAATTATACATGACCTCTTTCTTAGCTAGATATGATATCCGTTTCCACATCTCTCTGGAATAGAATAGCTTGAGATTCTTCTTCCACCTCATACCTCCTCTCCCTCCGTCAATCTGACGAACACCTCTTCTAAATCTGGTTCTTTTACGGTGAAGTTCGTTATATCAACACTCTCGTCAAGAAATCTTCGAATAACTTCCATCTTTCTGTCGCCGTTACAGTAAAGTACCAGTTTCCCATCCTCCAATCTAGGCCGCTCGATATACCCTATATCCCTCACTAACTCCAAGGCCTTATTTATGGGTTCTAACTGTAGTTCCAACCTATCTTTCAATGATAATTTTTTACTCAAAGTCTCAACATCATCTTCGACCAGCATCTTTCCGTTACTGAGTATCCCAACCTTATCACACAGTTCCTGGACTTCGGAAACAACATGGCTTGAAAGAAAGATAGTTTTACCTGCTTCATTAAGCGAAACGATCTTTTCTTTGACCCACCTTCTTATATTTGGATCAAGTCCAGCCGTGGGTTCATCCAAAATGACAAGGTCTGGATCTCCGATCAGAGTCTGAGCTATCCCCAAACGCTGGTTCATACCTTTTGAAAGGTTCCTGCACTTTTTATCGGAATGTACCTCCAACTTAAAATCTTTTAAAAGTTTCTTGACACAGCTTTTAGAACTTTCTTTCATTTTACATAAAAATTCGAGATTTTCATATACTGTCAAATTTCCGTAGAATGATACCCTTTCCGGTAAATAACCGATGTTCTTTCGAACATCTAAACCCTCTTTCCAAACATCCACACCTCCTATTTTTATAGTTCCTTTATCGGGTTTGATCAACCCTACCATCATCCTGATCGTAGTAGTTTTTCCCGCACCGTTGGGACCCAGGAATCCATAGATATCTCCTTTTTCCAACTTCAAGTCCAGATCGGAAACTGCTTTTACTCCTTTAAACCTCTTTTCCAGACCACTTATCTCCACTAGACTCATCTATATTTTATATGTATGAAGAACTAATAATAATTTTCCATAATAGAAATATCAACCTACTACGAGCCAATAGATATCCAAACCTATCATGGTTCCAAGTAGGATCCCGGTCATAAAACGCAGAGGATTATTGCTTTTCCATGAAGTTAATTCCTGCAGCGATCCATCGACTGCAAGGGGTATCAATGTTAACAAGGTCAGGATGAACAGATACAGTGGAGACATCTCAATAAAAAAAATACCCAACACAACTCCAAGGGCTATCCCGGAATAAAATCCGAAACAGCGGGAGCATATAGGTAACGCTCTACCCCTAAAGCGAAAACATCTTTCCTCATCCCCGTGACAGATAAAACTTCTAGGGAATTTCATATCATGTTCTGGAATTCTTCAACAAGCTCTGGATACTTCTCTTTGACCCCTTCCAATATAGCTCCGATAGTTACGGTTTCCAATTCTATATTCGATAGGGCGTCGATTATCTTGTCGAAAGTTTCATCGTCCAATTGCATAGCGGTCTCTTTAGCCATATAGTTACGCCACAGTTTGTCTTCCATCTCGTCACGCCATCGTTTTTCGTATTTCTGTAAAAACTCTTCATCAAACTTTCCTTCTCGCACGGCTTGAGCGGCGAATTTACCGGCGATCTTACCTTGTTTCAAACCGTTAACTATGCCTCCCCCTGTCATAGGGTCGACAACTCTAGAAGCATCTCCGACTAGGATGATCCCAGGAGCGATAGCTTTCTCAGGAGGGTGAGTGACAGCTACTGCACCTGCAACCATATCTACGGCTTCACCGTCTTTGTAATCATCATGATTTTCTATGAACTCATCAAGGTAGTCCTTAGGAGTTTTTTCGCCGGTCAACCTGCTGAACTGAAGACCAAGACCGACGTTAGCTGTATTCTCGTCCTTTGGGAATGCCCATACATAACCGCCAGGGGCTGATGACCCCATATAGAAGTGGGTAAAATCTGGATCCATATTGACCCCGGTCAGCCGATACTGGAAACAGGTCATGATATCCTTTGGTTTCAACGAATCATATATCCCAGCCCATCTCCCAACTTGGGATTCAAATCCGTCAGCACCGATAACCAGGTCAGCTCTTACTTCGAATCTTTTACCTAAGTTTCTAGCTTCGACTCCTTTCACGACTCCATCCTCTTTGATCAAACCGACAACTGAAGCCTTGACCATAAAGTCTGCTCCTTCTTTTACAGCAAGTCTTGCCATCTCTTTATCGAAACGGTCCCTTTCAAGGACAACTCCCACCTCGTTTCCAGCTAATCGTTCCGTGATCTTTAACTTATGCCCTGCAGGTGAATAAAGCATCGCTCCTTTCATAGTCCTGCTGGTAGAACTATCTATATTATCGATCTCCAGCTCTTCCAACCAAGATAGTGAAACGCCTTCAGCACATCTTATCGGTGAACCTATCTCCTGCCTTTTTTCTAAAACTAGAACATCTGCCCCCTCTTTAGCAGCGAATCTCGCAGCGGTACTGCCAGCGGGTCCTCCACCTACAACGACGATATCATAATTTAACACATCGCCTTCTTTAACATCCATTTTAATCCCCTCCCATATATAGGGCATCTATGGGACATACTTTCAGGCACATACCACATTCAGTACAGTCGTCATTTATTTCAAGTGTAAATTCCTTCAAAAAGATGGCGTTAACAGGACAAGTACCAACACAAGCTCCGCATCTCATGCATCTTTCACCGTTGACCTCAGGCTTCATCCCTTTCCCTCCATTCATCTAATGGCACAGAAAATTTTTCTTCGATTTCATCCCTATAAGTAGGTCCTCCGTTGTACGCACAGAACGGGATGATCCTTCCATCTGGAACGACATAATGTATTACACATCTTTTTACACGCTCAATATCATAATTATAATCGTCCTGGAAGTGCATACCTCCTACGAAGATAGTTCTCCAAGAGAACTCGCTGACACTCTTTTTATCTCCTCTATCCATCAATTGTTTCATGATCTCACCGAGAGTCAATCCTCCGGGTAGTTCACGTTCCTTAAGATAATCTCCGAAGTACTTGTTGAAATTCTCTACAAGACTCTTTTTCTTCTTCTCTTTGCTCTTCAATTTACTCCCGATCTTGATGGCGGTTTTCTTAAGGAAACTGTCCCATTCGTCCGCTTTTATCGCCATCTCATTCATCAGTCCTTCAACGTCAACAAATTCGGTGATCGGTATGATCTCTCCATCGTCTCCAACAACCAGATAACTAGCTAATCCGCAGTGAGGGTGAGATGTGAAAGCCATCTGAGGCTCATCTTTTATAACTGAAACTAGTTGTGAAATAGGCGTTACAAAAGGCACTGGATAGAAATCTCCCTGCGATATTGAACCGGTCTGTTCTTCTAGCCCTTTAGCTAAGTCAGAAAGGGTGTATCTTTGTTTCTCACGCTCTTCTTTATCTATTCTTCCAGTGAATGCGACAGGCTGGAAATTAACCCCTCTCACGACATCTCTATTCTCGATGGCAAACTTAAGGATGTCTCCGACTTGGTCATCGTTGATCCCTTTAACGATTGTAGGTACTAAAACCGTCGCTAGGGGATTTGGTTTAGTATTCCTGCAGTTTTCGATGGCTTTTTTCTTAACATCTAAAAGTTCTGTTCCTCTTGCCTGGATGTAGTTCTCTTCTTTCAATCCGTCGAACTGCAGGTAAACAGTGTGTAAACCTGCATCTACACATTTTTGAGCGTAGTCCTCGTCTTGTGCTAATTTGATCCCGTTTGTAGCTATCTGTATCTGTTTGAATCCCATCTCAGAGGCCTTCTCGATGACATCGAAGAATCTTGGGTAAACAGTTGGTTCTCCACCAGAGAATTGAACGGCAGTAGTTGGTACAGGTCTCTCCTCCCGTAGAGTTTTCAACATGCTGACTACTTCTTTAAAAGTGGGTTGATAAACATAACCTGCTTTATTGGCATTTGCGAAACATATCGGGCAGTTTAGATTACACCTGTTGGTCAAATCCAGATTAGCCAGGCAAGTATGACTCAGGTGGAGGTTACATAAACCACAGTTATCAGGGCAGGTTGTAGCCCCTTCGATAGCAGGATTCTCAACTCCAACTCCGTCATAAGCCCACTTTTCAGCTTCTAAATACATATCTACATCAGACCAGACAACGCTTTCGAAGGGTCCATGATCTGGACATTTTTTTAACATCACTGCACTTCCATCCTTTTCGACTATCTTTGCATCTATAACTTCTTTACATTCTGGACACAAGGATTGTGTTTTCTTTGGAAGGCCCTTTTTTAAACGGGACTCCTGAATCACCATAATTATCGGTTCAAATTATATGTACAAAGTTTTAAATATTTTGTAGCGATAATCGCTAATAATGCCCGAAGAAGTCTCCGATCCCGAAGAACTTAGGGAGGAATACGAGTACATATCACAGGGATTGCAGAAATTCGGTTTAACGGAATATCAAGCTAGGGCCTACACAGTTTTGGTTTCACACGGCGTTGCAGATGCAGAAACTATAGCATCCACTTCTCAGCTTCCCAGAACGTCGGTTTACAAAGCTCTTGATGACCTTCACGAAAAAGGGTATGTTGTCGTCACTAAAGGAAGACCGAAGGTGTACAAACCCGCAGAACCTCTAGAAGTCAAAGGTAGGTTGAACCGGGAGCTTGATGATCTTTTCGGTAGATTGAATACCATTTACGAAGTACTGTCGGAAAAAGGGGAACCGCAGGTGATCTACACTATCAATGGTAAAGACAGAGTTATGGATAAGATAGGAGAGATATTGAAGAAGACGGAAGAAGAGGTCATCATATCTACCCCTTATTTTTCCGTTATCCTTGATAATCTGGAAACTGAATTAAATTCAACTTTCAAAAGAGGAGTGGATATAATTATCATCACATCTCCCGGTGAAAGAGTATTCAAATATGCTGATGTGGAGCGAAGGGATAGATTGATAGCTACAGATATAATCAGCGATGGTAAAAGAGCTCTTCTAGCTTCACCCGAATTCGAAGCATGCGGATATACGGATAACCCATCTTTATCGAAACACCTTGTGAATTTTATGGACATATTGATGAAACGGAGTTAAACAAAAATTTTTTTAAATACCGAATCGATAGTATTCTAATGGACTTAAAAGCTGCAGGTCTTATTGTGGGTTTGTTGATCACTATCGCTGGGGTGTTCACGATTTCCATGGCACAGGAAGCTGGAGAACCTGGTATCTCACCAAGTAGTGGGATCGCTGAAACCAGTGATCTGTATAGACCCTATTTCTGGCAGGGTGTTTTCATCATCGTTTTAGGTATCGTCGTTACGGTCGTTCCATATTTGAAGGAGGAAACCTGATGTCCTATATCGTGGTATCGACGACTTTAAGCGATAAAAAAGAAGCTGATGAACTCGGTGAAACCATCGTTAAAAACGGGCTTGGGGCATGTGTGCAAATTATGGGTCCTATAAAAAGCATATATTCATGGAATGGACAGCTTGAAAGATCTGAAGAATACCTTTGTTTTATAAAGACTAAGAAAAAACTGTACGATGAACTTGAAGAGATGATAAAGGAAGTTCATCCCTACGACAATCCAGAAATTATCGCTGTTGATATTGTAAAGGGCAGTGAAGATTATCTTGATTGGATAGAAAATGTTACGTCATAGGTGACTTGATTTGTGTTTCAATATATCCATAAATAAAGAGCCAGAAGAGCTTGAAGAGCGTTTCGATGCAGAGTTTGACAAGGGTACTGATTTTGAGAAGATATACCATATATCAGCACTCGATTCTCCAGCTTTACCAATTATAAACACTGAAGAACCAAATCGATTTGACCTCTACAATTGGGGTCTAATACCTAATTGGATAAAATCTAGTGAACAGGCCGAGGACATGCGTTTAAAAACAGTCAACGCTAGGGCCGAAAGTGTATTTGAGAAACCTTCTTTCAAAGGACCGATTAGAGATAAAAGATGCCTCGTGGTAGCCGATGGTTTCTTTGAATGGAGGGGAGTCGGAAGCAAAAAGTATCCATACTACATCAAACTCAAAGATAACTCCGCCTTCGCATTCGCGGGTTTATGGGATGTGTGGAAATACAAGGATAACGTCGAACATACTTTCTCAATAATCACAACTGAAGCCAATCCCCTCTTAGCTAAAATACATAACAAGAAAAAAAGGATGCCGGTTATCTTGGAAGATGAAAAGAGGTGGTTGAAACCGGATCTAGGACAGGAAGAGATCGAGGCCATGATGAAGCCCTACGACCAGGAGAAAATGGAAGCGTATCCAGTACGTAGATTGATAACTGGTGATGTAGACGATAACGTTCCTGAAATTCTTGAACCATATGATTATAAAGAACTTAAATTCCAACAAAAAAAATTGTTCTAATCCAAAAGATTAAACTACACTCCATGATTATGAAGATGTATGAAAGTTGATATCACGTACATAATCCACAGCTGTTTCACGGTGGAATTCGATGATAAAGTCTTACTTTTCGATTACCCCGGTGGTGAATTTTCTACCAAAGGAACAGAAAAAATAGTAGAATCGAAGCTGAAAGGTAAGAACGCTTTTATTTTATCGTCACATTCTCATGGGGATCACTTCACAGCGGACGTTTTCAACTTCGAAAAGGCTACTTCAAAATCACATTTCATACTTTCAGATGATATCATATTACACGGTCGATCAAAACCATCAAAACTAACGATGATCAGCCCAGGAGAAAAAGTGAACCTGAACGGCATCACGATAGAAACCTTCGAAAGCAACGATGCTGGCGTGGCCTTTCTGATAAAGTATAAAGATAAAAAGATCTATTACGGCGGTGACCTTGCAATGTGGGACTGGCCCGAGTGGAGTTCAGCTAAAAGGAGAGAACACGTAGAGGTCTTCGAAGATGTTCTCGACACATTAAAAAAGATGAAAATTCAACTAGCATTCTCAAATATGGATGAAAGGTTAAAAAGCTGGGCAGGACCGAAGGAGTTCATTAAAACCGTAAAGCCAACATATTTCATACCTATGCACACATTTGGAAATGAAGGATGGATCGAGGATCTAGTTGAAGAAGATGTCACAGATCATACTGAAATATTCAAATATGAAAGGCCCGGAGATTCTTTGGAATTGGATATCTAAATGTTAGGAGGAATCGATATGGAAAAAGAAAAGTTAGAAGCGAAGTTAGATAAGGAACTTGAAGACACGCCGTGGATTTACAGGTATTGGACTAGAGAAGGAACTATAGAATTAAGGAACACGGGTAAACATTTTGACGAGGATCAGATCGATGAGATGTTCGAAAGTTTCAAGAATGATCTAAAAAAGGACTTTTTCAAAGTTTTACTCGAAGGTAAAGCTGGAGTCGTTTTAGAAGATGGTGACTACTGGTTATGCAGTATAGATAAAGAAGGAGGACCCGGCGAGAAAGACAAGAGATTGAAAAAGAGTGAATTAAAAGATGTTTTTATCAAGAGTCTTCACCGCATAGACAGTGGTTTAATACCGTCAAATATTGTATCCATCGAGGCATCAAAAGTAACTGACATATACAGGGAAGAAGTAGGAGACTATGTATTTGTACACATACAGATAGAAGATAATCCTTCGATCACTTTAAGAAGCGACAGCGGGATACAAATCCGTATTTAAATAACCGTGTTATATACAACTTTATTTAAAGATTAGGGAAAGTTATAAATAGTATAACATACCAATACAATATGAAGGGATAATGGGATATATTTACACAAACCTTTTTCTAGATATCGAAGAGGATATCCGATTATCTAAACACGTATAGCAACAGGGTTGGTGGAAAATATGGATACTGATGTAGAATATAAACGTAAGGAGCAAATATCGGTTGAAAAAATAACCGAATGTCCGGAGTGTGGCAGCCGCAAGCTTTCACAAGATTATGATAGGGGGGAATTGGTATGTGACGAGTGTGGCTTAGTTATAGATGAAACTTATATCGATCAAGGGCCAGAGTGGCGATCTTTTAATACTCAAGAGGAGGGCGACAAATCTAGAGCCGGTCCTCCTATGTCCGAGATGATGCACGATAAGGGCCTATCTACGAATATCAGCATCTCTGATAGAGACTCATATGGACAATCGATACCCAGCAAGAACAGAGCACAGATATACAGGTTGAGAAAATGGCAGAGACGGATAAGGGTTTCAAGTGCTAAGGAAAGATCACTGGTCACAGCCTTAAAGGAGATCAATCGTATAGCATCTACAATGGGGTTGCCAAGGAATATAATGGAGACCGCTGCTAGGATGTACAAAAAAGCTGTCGAAAAGAATCTGATTCGTGGTAGGAGCATCAGCAGTGTTGTGATAGCTTCACTGTATGCATCTTCAAGAAAGATCGGCATACCGAGGACGTTAGATGAGTTTGCTGATGCGACTCAATTCAAGAGAACCGATATAGGTAGGACATACAGATTTTTGAGTAGAGAACTCGACCTACAATTGAAACCTACCAAACCACAATCGTATCTGCAGAGATACTGTAATGAGCTGGCATTGAGTGGAGATATAAAAAAGCTAGCAGAAGACATACTTGAAGAAGCGGAAGAAAAAGAACTTATTTCTGGAAAAGGCCCATCAGGTTTGGCTGCAGCGGCGATATACATAGCTTCTGTTAAAGGTGGAGAAAGAAGAACTCAGAGAGAGATAGCTGAAGTCGCTGATGTCACGGAAGTGACGGTTAGAAACAGATACAAAGATTTAGTAAAACAGCTTGGAATCGAGATCGAGGTCTAAGATCATTCCAACTGTTCTTGGATTTCTTCCTCAACTTTATCCAAAAACTTTCCCTCATATCCTTTTGGGATGTAGGCACCAGCAGCGATATCATGGCCTCCCCCCTCTCCGCCAAGCTCATGTGAGACTTTGGACATGACTTCAGATAGATCTAGCCCTCTATCCACGAGTCTTTTAGTTCCTCGGGATGATACTTTTAAACCATCGCGTTCGCTCGAATCAGCGAAAGCTATCATTACCAATTCTCTATCGACCTCGCCAGAGCCAAGTATCATACCAGCAACAGTTCCAAGTACGGTATCGGGTATTTCATCCTCTCCATGGAAGTACTGGATGAAATCTCTTTCCTTGACGCCACCAGATGATCTCACATAATTCATACATTCTACGAGAACTTTTTGATGTCCTTTGAGGAGCTGCTCAGCCTTCTTTAAATACTCACCCCTATCACCCATGCATACTTGAAGACCGATTTCTCCTTTGTTGTATCGACCGCAGGAATTCAGCAAAGTTGAAAATTCCTTCGCCTCATGTAACATCGTACCAACTTCTTCCTCAGGGAAGGTGTAAACTTCTCCGATAAGATTGTCCACGTAATACGAGGGGTATCCTCTCTCCAGCAATCTTTTTCCAAGTCCTGATAACAATTTTCTTTTTTCACTTTTTGAAAGATCATGCCATCTTCTCCATTCATCGTCATTTTTCAGAGGAATGTCCTGATTGATAAGGTAATTTATACAGGCCTCCTCATCTCCCGTAAGACCTGGAAGTACTGGGTCGCTAGCATACTGAAGTACTTTGAAAAGTGGTTTGCTCTCCAAACCGTAAAATCTAGAGTCCTTCCTTTTTTCTACATATCCATCAGAAATACCTTCTTCGAGGATCTCTCTGTTCTTTCCTATCAACCTTCCCTCTTTAGATGCCTGTAGATCACCAACGGCTCCTACAACGGCAAGTTTAGTCAGATCTGTATTCTTCCCGAGCTCCCTAGCAACAAGATAGGTAGTCCCTGCTCCACAGAGCTCGGTTGCACCATTAATGCCGTATCTATGCGGGTTCAGTTCTAATATGTTAGAGTTTGAGTAGTTCAGAAGATTTCCTCTATCTTCAAATTTAACTTCTCCAGATTGTCCATCTGGTTCGTGGTGATCTGTAATCACACAGTCGATCCCTCCAAGACTTTTCAACTGTCCACTTCCAAGATCCGTAAACCAGATCAACTCGTGGTTCTGACTTTTGATCTCTTTGAGCTTTTCACTCTCGAGCTGTTTTATAAATTCAACATCAACATCAATACCTATCCGAACCAAAGCTTGATATGCGATTCCAGCAGAACTCAATCCGTCTGCATCGATATGGGATACGATATGGACTTTATCGGTACATCTTAGTTTATCAGCTAATTCCTTGGCCTTTTCCTGCAATTTATCATCTTGCTCAATGTTTGGATGTGAAATAAATTTTCCCCCTATAGAATAAACCTTTATAAATTAAACGTTGATATATCAATAACGTTCATATACAACTTATGTTCTAGAGATTATACCATGGTTAAGGGATTTACTGCCAAGGATAAAGTAATCGTTCACCTACTGGAGTACTATGATAAGCAGGATAAGTATCCCCAACCCGCTGAGGTAACTCAAGAGGGTATAGCGGAATCTATAGGTTCGAAGCAGAACACCGTCTCTTATGCAGTTAGAAACCTAGTGAAAGAGGATATTTTAAATGAGAAAACAACCCGGATCGAAGGTAAGAGGCAGAGACGGAAGGGATATTTTCTTACGGATAAGGGTGTAGAATCCGCTAGAAAGAAGAAAAAGAAGATGGACCAAACACGTGTGACTTTGAAAATCAATGACGAAGAAAGGAAAGTCATGGTGAGGGATGTCAACAAATACCTCCACACAAATCTCTCAACAATAGAGATTCTTGACAGGGTTGAAAAAGGCACTTTAGAATACTCTACAATAGAAGAGGAAAAAGATAAAGTATCCTATCTTGTAGATATACCTCAACCTCCGGGTTATACGATAGATGATCTACAATTATTGGATAGGTGGTGGGGAAAAGAGGAAAAAGATAACCTCATCTTATATGGAGATAACAGGGTTGATAAAACAAATCTTCTTTCTAAGTATCTTAGAAAAATGGATGGCACAGCTAATCTTTTTTATTTCAGGATGGATGATTGGCATACTCCAAGGTACTTACTCAATGAATTAGCTGGATTTTTATCAAAAGCAGGGCAACACAGATTGATTTCCTATCTCGAAGCTTCCCAGGGGATGGACTTTATAGAGATATTCACTAACTTTCGTAAAGATATAAACTCTTTATCATCTTCAATAATCGTTATCGATGATGTTAGAAAGGATGATAATATCATAGAGCTGATAAAAAAGATAATTGATAATATAGAGGACCGCTCCGATATAAGGTTGATATTGGCAACGGATCATGAAGACTTAGAAAGAGATCTAGGTATAAAAGCAGAAAAAATAAATTTTAAGGCCGATGATGATACTAGTTTTTATGAGAGATTGAATCGATATTACAATCTATCTGTTGAAAATGAAGATGTGATAGATACCGTATTGGATACCATGTTGACCACAGAAGAATATCGAGCCTTATCATACATCGCTATATTCAGGAAACCTGTTGAAAAAAGCGAGATAATAAAATTAGATTATGTTAACGAAATGACTTTGAAGAATCTCTTTAATACCCCTCTGCTCACGCAAACATTAGAGGGTAAACCCTTTATCCCTATAGTCTTGAAAGAGCGATTAAATGAGATCATCATCTACCAAAACGAGAGATTCCTCCACACTAAAGCCCATGATCACTATTGTAGTATCCCAGCAAGGAATCCATTCGAAGCCATAGAATGTGCTTATCATTCTGGTAGATCTGGGGATCACAGTAGGTTGATTAACGAGCTTAAAACCAACGGAGAGGATATCTTAAAATCAGGTCTATCCAGTAATTTATTACAGGTACTTGATATGGTACCCAAGGATGAGATCCCAATAGAGGATGGTGCGATCATAGATTATTTTGCTGGAGAATCTCTCAGGATACAAAGAGATTTTGAACAGTCAATGAACAGATTCAAGAATCTTTTAAGTAGAACAGATGACCCTGTAATGCTGGCTAAAGCTCATGAGGGTATAGGTGATATTAATGCTGAAAAGAGGGAATATACTAGTGCCATAGAGCAATATATGAAAGCTGAAAGTCTTTTAGAGGATAATCCAGTTGAAAACGAATATCTTTTGGGGAGACTTTACTTTAAAGTTGCGCATCTATCCAACGAACAGGGAAATTATGTAGAAGCTAAAGATTACCTTAAAAAGTCTATTTCGATACTAGAACATAAAAGCAGATATTCACTACTTACGTCCTCATATTTTCTTTTGGCTAGGATAGAGAAGGGCAAGGGTAAATGGAACGATGCTCTGGAACATTTCAAGAAAGGCGTAGATTCCTGGAAGAAGATCAACGAAAGTTATCAAAGGGTCGGAAAGCTTCACGACATCGGGTCGTTTTATAAGGTGATCAGAGAGCTGAGTAATGCGGAGAAATTCTTAAAAGAAACAATCGAAACATGTGAAAAGTTTGGATATAGGCATTTGAAAGCCCAAGCTTTACTTACTTTGAGTGAATGTCACCTAGAGAAAGGTGAATATGAAAAAGCCATCGAAACCGCTGAAGAGGCCGAAGAGATTTTTGGATCTTTAGGCAAAGAAGAAGAGCAGGGTTACGTACACGCTCTCTTTGGACAGATATACTTAAAACTCAATAAAGAGGGTAAAGCGGAAGATCACCTCAGCAGAGCGATTTCGATATATCAGAAACTCGGGTCATCCTATTCATTGGGATTGGCTTATTTCTCGATGGCTAAACTCCAAGAAAGGAAGGGAAACCAGCAGGGCATCGCAGATAATTACAGGAAAGCACTACTTTCTATAACTTCCAGCGGTGCTGACGAGATGGCAAAGAAGATAAAGAGAGAAATGAAGACAGTACCTTTGTCGATGTGAAAGCATGTCGAAACTGTCCCAAGACCTGTTAAAGGAATTATTTTTCGAAGAAAAAATAGATGATCCATCCGTGATCATGGGTCCTAAATTCGGAGAAGATGCCGCAGTGTTGAAAATAAGTGATACGAATCTAGTGATACATACGGACCCGATATCCGGTGCAGTTGAGAATATCGGTTGGCTTTCTATCAATATAGCTGCCAATGATATCGCAGTTACAGGTGCAAAGCCACGGTGGGCTCTGTGTTCCATTCAGTTACCTGAAGATATTGGTCACAAAAAACTAAAAAAGATAGCTGAAGATTTGAAACAGGCCGCGGGTGAACTTGATGTGAACATCATTGGGGGGCATACTGAGAGCATATCCGGTATTGACCGCCCATTGATATCGACCACTATGATGGGATTGACTGAAAAACCTCTTTTTACTTCGGGTTCTGAACCTGGAGACAAAATAATTCAGATAAAATCTGTGGGTATTGAGGGGTGCTGGATATTAGTCAATGATCATGATAAAGAATTGATCCAAAGAGGAGTTGATGAGAAAGTGATAGAGGAGGTGAAGGGATGGCGAAAAGAGATAAGTGTTGTCAAATCTGCGTTGAAGATCAAAGATATCGCAACTTCTATTCACGACCCCACTGAAGGTGGTATTTTACAGGGTCTCTACGAAATGGCTAATTGTTCAGGAAACGATTTTTACATCGATTCGGAGTTTGAGATCAAAAGCGAAACTAAAGAGATATGTGATATTCTAGGTATTGATCCTTTGTACCTGATCTCTTCAGGGTGTTTATTAGCAACGATTCCTAAGGATATTGATTACAGTGAAGGAAAAGTGATAGGAGAGGTGCGTAAAGGTGAAGGAAAAGTGTTTTATCAGGATGAAGAAGTAAATGAGAATCCAGAAGATGAACTATTCAAGATATTGAAAGAACTCGGATCATAATATTATTTGAAAGTCCTGCATTCAGGACAGTAAAGACTGTCGTAACTTTTCTTATAAACAAGTTCTGTCCCACATTCGTCGCAGACCTTTTTCCTACCCAAAATTTTATCGAAGAAACTAACATCTTTACCATTTGTCTTTTCTTCTTCAAAACCGATATCATCAGAGCTGTACATTCCAACGTCATCTTCATCTGTTTTGACTCGCTTTTTATCTTCATATGGAGTAGAACTTTCAGAGTATTTGGAAAAAAAGTAAAAGACTGCTACTAAACCAGCTAGAAAGATTATGAACCCACAGCATGCATATGCGCTAAGTTGTAACAGGGAATATATTGTTTGATTTATTACAAGATATATCAAATGACTTCACATCCTAGTTGGTTATAGGCAATACGGATAAAAAATCTTTCTATACTAAAAAAGTTTAAAGAAAGGAAGGTATTATCAAATCGATGAATTCCATAAAGGATGCTAATTATTACTTTATTACCGACGAAGGAATAGGAATATCTCCAGAGGAACAGGTTGAAATAGCGGTGAAAACAGGTGTCAAGATCGTTCAGTATAGAAGAAAAGAAGCTCCTGGAAAAGTTTTATATGAAGAAGCTTCACGGATTTCAGATATCTGTAAGGATAAGGCACTTTTCATAGTCAATGATAGAGTAGATATCGCACAAGCAGTGGATGCAGATGGTGTCCACCTTGGACAGGATGATTTACCCTATGAGGTAGCTAGAGAGTTGGTGGGAAATATGATATTGGGAATTTCCACCCATAATTTAAAACAAGCCTTAAAAGCTGAAAGAGTTGCGGATTACATAGGAATAGGTCCCGTACATTCTACACAAACCAAGCAGGACAGGTGGAAAGAACTAAGGGTCGAGGGAGCTCTGGAGATAGCGGAAAGGGTAAACGTCCCCACTACTGCCATAGGTGGAATTGGTTACGACGACTTAGAACCCCTTTCTAGATCCTTTGACATGGTCTGTGCAATTTCTAGTGTTACACGGACTGAAAACCTTTCCGAATCTGTAGGGAAATTTGAAACTAGTTTTAAGAAGTTTAAGAGGAATAGATCATGAAAATTGATGAATTAGGAGAATTTGGACTGATTGACAGATTGGCTGAAAAAGTAGAAGGAAAAGAGGGACTCATAAAAGGTATCGGTGACGACTGTGCAGTATTGGAAGAGGGTGACATGTATACTTTGATGACTACAGATATGCTGGTATCTGGAGATCACTTTAACCGTGACTGGCACACACCAAAACAGATCGGGAGCAAATCTATCGTTGTGAATATATCAGATATCGCAGCCATGGGAGGCTATCCCGAGTGGGGATTGATATCTATCGCTATTCCAGATGATGTTGATGTGGAGTATATCGACGAGATATACCGAGGTATGCTGGAAGCTTCAAAAGAATATGGTCTAACAATAATAGGCGGAGATACCACCCATGGAGATCTTTTGGTGATCAACGTAGTTGTTGTTGGAAAGGTCGAGAAAGAGAACTTATGTTTGAGAGGCGACGCTGAAGTCGGAGACGTGGTTTGTGTAACAGGTGATTTAGGTAAGAGCTGGGCGGGGTTGGACCTTCTTAGGGCTGGTAAAGAAGGGTACACTGAGTACCATCTAGAACCGAAGTGCAGACTCAAAGAAGGAAGAAAATTAGCACCTTATGTTAATGGAATGATAGATGTAAGTGACGGACTAGCCTCCGAGGTGAACCACATCTGTCGGGAAAGCGGTGTAGGTGCGTTGATCCATAAAAGAAAGATCCCGATCTCAAATAAAACTAAAGAGGCCGCGAGAACACTTGATAAAGATCCAATGATCTGGGCACTATCTGGCGGTGAGGATTTTGAATTGGTTTTTACCATCCCCAAAGACAGATTGTCACATATTAAGGATATAGATCATATCGTTGTAGGTGAGATCAATGAAGAAGGAGTGTATCTTGTAGATGGTGAGAAAACTGAGTTAAGAGGTGGTTATGATCATTTTAAAATCTGATCACAACTCTTTTCTTTTCTTCTCTAAATAGGTGTCATAATCCTTTTTGTTCCAAAAATCTAAAGCTACTGGGTTTGCTGGAGATACTGTAAGAACAGCTAGTTTGACCCCCTTACTTTTGATCCATCGTTCAGCAGCCTCTACAAGTGTACTTCCGATACCTTCACCTCTTTCATACTCTTTAACGAATAGGTCAAGTATCAATCCAACATCTCTTTTTGCAAAAAATGGTGGTCTTTTTCTCAATACGGTATTTACAAAACCAACAAGTTCATCATCCTTTTCAGCTACGAAGGTTACCATACCCTCTTTCTCGATGCCTTCTTTTATGAAATCAATCCACATCTTTTTTGGATCATCGGCAAGTTTGTAGCCATCCATGATATCTTCGTGCATACGGGCAAGGTCGTACCACATATCAGCTAGTTCTTCGATCTCGTATTTTCTAACTTGACGTATATTGAGCCTCATTAACCTACAAATACATATACCGCCCTATATATCTCTAATTGAGGGTCTCTAAGGATAAAACTATAAATATGGAAAGTCATTAGGGACAAAAAGATAGTTATTGGAGGCATAAACAATGGCAGAAAAACCACATCTAAATCTTGTATTCATAGGTCACGTGGACCATGGTAAGTCCACTTTAGTAGGTCGTACTCTGTTCGAAACAGGGGCTATCAAAGAGCACGTGATCAACGAATACAAAAAGAAAGCTGAAGAGAAAGGAAAAGGCACATTCGCGTTCGCATGGGAAATGGATCAGTTGGAAGAAGAAAGGGAAAGAGGATTGACCATAGACGTCATGCATAAAAGATTCGACACGGATAAGTACTATTTCACAATTATAGATGCTCCAGGTCATAGAGATTTTGTTAAAAATATGATCACTGGTACAAGTCAGGCTGACGCTGCAGTTCTAGTAGTTGCAGCCCCTGAAGGACCAATGGCCCAGACAAGAGAGCACACTTTCCTAGCTAGAACTCTTGGTGTAGATCAACTGATTATCGCCGTCAACAAGATGGATGCAACCCAACCAGCGTTTGATGAAAACCGTTTCAACACGGTACAAGATGAGATAACAAAACTCCTGAAATCCGTTGGTTACAGGGATGAACAGTTCCAGATCGTACCGATAAGTGCTTTAAAAGGACACAACGTAACACGCAGTAGTGATGATATCCCATGGTGGAGTGGAGAGACATTCCTCCAAGCGATCAACAATTTAAAATCACCTAAGAAACCGATGAATAAACCACTCAGATTACCTATCCAGGATGTTTATTCCATTACAGGTATAGGTACTGTTCCAGTCGGTAGAGTTGAAACTGGTGTAATGACACCCGGCGATAAGATACACTTCATGCCAGCTAACGTAACTGGAGAAGTAAAATCAATCGAACAGCACCATGAAGAAATACCAAAAGCCGAACCTGGTGACAACGTTGGTTTCAACGTTAGAGGTGTAGGGAAGAACGATATCAGAAGAGGCGACGTTGCCGGTCCTGTAGACGATCCACCAACAGTTGCAGAAACATTCGATGCAAGGATCATAGTTCTTGACCATCCAAGTGTTATAACACAAGGATACACACCGGTGTTCCATGCACACACATCTCAGGTAGCATGTACATTCATCGAGATCAAACAGAAACTGAATCCAAAGACTGGTGAAGTCGTCGAAGAGAATCCAGACTTCATCAAGAACGGGGATGCAGCAGTTGTAACTGTAAAGCCCACAAGAAATCTATCACTAGAGAGAGTAGAGGACTTCCCAGAGATGGGTAGATTCGCTATCAGAGATATGGGTCAAACGGTTGCTGCTGGTCAGTGTATCGATATAAAAGAAAAGGAGATGTAAAAACCCATCTCCCCTTTAACCCCTTTAATTTAAAGAGGAAGTTTTTATGGCACAGAGAGCAAGGATATCTTTAAGCGGTACAGATACGAAAAAAGTAGAGGAGATCTGCGGTCAGATCAAACAGATCTCTGAAAGAACAGGTGTGGAACTGAAAGGTCCTATACCACTCCCAACTAAAAAATTAGTGGTTCCTGTGAGAAAAGCTCCTGATGGAGAAGGTTGTGAAACCTGGGAACGATGGGAGATGAGGGTCCATAAAAGGCTCATCGACATCGATGCCGACGAAAGAGCATTGAGACAACTCATGCGTATACAAGTACCTGACGAAGTACACATAGAGATCGTACTTCGAAATTAAAACCCATTTTCTTCCTAATTACTAACTAGTAACTAGATTAACGTCTTTAGAATCTGATAGTGGATGCCTTTGCGTATTCACTGAAGTTGATTCACGGGCCCATAGATAGTTTCAGAGCAAAGCTCTAAATATCTATGCACCCGCTCACATTCGCAAAAGCTCATTCACGGGCCCATAGATCAGTTCGGAAGATCGCGACCTTTGCAAGGTTGAGGCCGTGGGTTCAAATCCCACTGGGTCCATTTTCGCTTCGCTCAAATGTCCCCAGTGGCATTTGAAAACTGTGAGGAATAAATTCCTCACGCTCGGCAATTTTCTTCGAAAATTCCCTCGTCCCACTGGGTCCATTATAAAATCTTTGATTTTTTATGGGCTATTAGAAAGCGTAAGCTTTCTGATGGGTCCACTAATCTGTGAATAGTGGTGAGTTAGAAAATTTTTAATTTTCTGACGGGTCCATTATAAAATCTTTGATTTTTAATGGGCAGTTAGAATGTGTTAACATTCCGACAAATAAATTCACTTAATTCATTTATTCGTCTCGATCCTCGCTGTCGCTAGGGATTTTGACGAATCGTTTTTTCGCAGACTAAGGGGGTAATTATATATATGCGTTCATTATCGCCACAAACGGTTAGGTGAAAATCCCATGGAAGAAGATATTTGCTCGATAGAAATTGTAAGGCAAAACGATATGCTAAAAGCCAAAGTACAACTAGATAAAGGAAGATATGAAGAGTACGAGAATGAGAACATGGAGTACCTTCTAGAGATGGTCTACGACGACATCCAGATGGAAGTAAGGGAAGATTATTGGTAAATATATTATTAATGTTTATTCGACCCAATTTGTTTCCCAAACACTACATAAATTATTATATAATCCCTATTATCATTTAACCTGTTAAACAGGGGTGATAAAACGCCAGAAGATAAAGTTGAATATTTCGCTTATGGGAGTAATCTGAATGTGACTCAGATGGAGAGTAGAGGGGCTAATATATTTAGTATAGACAAAGCAAAATTACCTGGATGGAAACTTGCTTTTACTTATAACTCACCTAATCGAGAAGGCGGTGTTCTAGATATAATCCCAGGCGATGATGATGATTTTGTAAAGGGAATAGTGTACACTGTTGATTGTAAAAGTCTAGAGAAGTTGGACGAGTTCGAAGGGAGAGAGATCCACGATAACAGAGAAGTCGGGGTTTATAGAAGACAATACATACCCGTGATCCTTGGAGAAACTTGTAAAACAGTTCTAACTTACGTCGTTAATCGAATACCAGAGTATAAAAAGAAAATACATTTTCCTCCATCGGAAGAATACTTAGAAACTGTGATAAAAGGAGCTGAAGAGCACGGTTTAGATGTTGATTATATAGATAAGTTGGAAAATTTTTGGTGTTTTTAGCAAGGAAAGTAAAAATAACCTCCCCTCTCAAACAAACACTATTTTTGCACAATCTATTTATTCAGTTGATTAATAACGTTATCTGTGAGGACCATGCTCGATGATATTGATAAATTAAAAGAGTTAGATAGTCATAATATGTTGGATACTTTAGAGAAGTTCCCAGAACAGATAGAAAAAGTAGTTGAAAGGTTAGACATCAATCTGCTTCCATTCCAACCATACGAGATAGTTGTTACAGGGATGGGTGGTTCTGCTATAGTCGGAGATATATTGAAGAGTTTCCTAGCAAACCGAGTGACTATCCCTATACACGTCAACAAGGATTACACATTACCTACATTTGTTAATGAGAATACATTGGTATTCGTGGTTTCATACTCTGGAAACACGGAGGAAACATTGAATGCTGCTAAGCTAGCTCTAAAAAAGGGTGCAAAAGTCGTAGGTATAAGCTCTAACGGAGAACTTGAAAAGTTATGTGAGGAGAAAGGCGTGGTCTTTATAAAAGCTCCAGAGGGTTATCATCCTAGAGCAGCTATAGCTTTTATGTTGATACCTATTTTAAAGATCTTAACAGAGATGCTTATCTACGATTCAGATGTTGCCATTATAGATACGGTTGAAGAATTGAAAAAGCTCAGGGAAAAAATAAAATGTGAAGTAACAACGGATAAAAACCCAGCAAAAAAGATAGCTAAGAGTATCAAAGATAAGATCCCGGTTATTTATGGGCATTCGATATACAACGCAGTTGCTAATAGATGGCATACTCAAATCAACGAAAATGCGGAAGTATTGGCCTGGTATGGTGCTTTCCCAGAGATGAATCACAACGAGATCGTGGGTTGGAAAGGTGATGAAAGAGCAGAGGAATTCATCCCTATACTTTTAAGACATAAAGATGAGGACGAGAGGATCGATAGAAGGATAGAGTTGACCAAGGAATTGGTCTTCAATAAGAAATGCAGCGAGGTTGTCGAACTGTATGCTCAAGGAGAAACCCAGCTTGCTAGAATACTTTATTTGATCTACTTCGGAGATTATATCAGTATCTATCTTGCGTTTTTATATGGTCGTGATCCATCACCGGTAAAAATAATCGACGAACTGAAAAATAGATTGTAGAACTCATTTGTACATACCGTCACCCACGTGATGGAAACTCTTGACGACCTTCCCATCATCGGATTCGATCATGGTTACACCATCAGTCATTGCTCTACCTACAGCTAACGGTTTTTTATGATCCACATCCCTTACCCAGACCAAATCACCTTCTTGAATGTTCTTATCAGCATCCACGATACCAGGTGCCATTATATCCGCTCCGTTATAAACGAACCTTACTGCACCCATATCTACGGTTACAAAAGAACGATCAGCTTCGGTTTTCAGCAGACCATCTATAGTTGGGAAAATCTTCTCATCGAAAAAGGCTGCGACGGGTTTTTTGTTCATCAATAAAACTTTACCGTCAGGGGAATCAGCGATATCTACTTGGTCGTCCGGATCGAAGGGTGAATCACCTAGGTATTCTTTCAAATGCTTTGAGTACTCTTCGAGCTTTTTCTTTTTCAAACGATGCTGGTTCTTGTAAGCCATCATGTGTTGAATTATTTGCGATATATTTATCCTTTGGGAACTATAAGTGGTTATATTCTTACAAAGTAAAAACAGTTATTTCATGAATATTATGTCAGACGTAAACCAAAAATTTTATAAATGTACAAAAATCTCTCTTATATAAGTTGAAATGTCTGACAAAACTCGTGATGGTGTATAGGATGGGATTCGTTGGAAGAATAATGAATAGAAATTATGTCTTCGATGAAAAGAAAGAGAAGGCTATACCTGACCTCGTTACCGCTCTTATAAATGAAGAATACGAGGTTGAAAATGTAACTTTGCGGAGTGGGAGAAAGGAGATCAACCTTAAGAAACGTAGAAACAGCATCTCTGTACAATTCAATGACTATTCAAGAGAAGGCAATCCGAGAAAAACTTTTGAACATACTATGGATATTTTAGAGAGTAAATAAGCTCCAATAGTCACATGCAAGGTATATTAAAATGCGAGTTTAGTACTCCGTAGTTTATGCTATATGTCATACAAATATTATAATTTAGTCTGACAATATATCCGGGGAAGTAGTTCAAAATATATGGATGTTAAAAAACCATGAAAAGTTAAAAACAACAATCAAATATTAGTATTAGAAACGTTCATGAAGCGTGGTTGAAGACTGAGAGACATGAAGATCGACGAATTGGACATCATTGAAGATGCAAAAGAAATAATCAAAGCCGATGGTATCGAAGAGCTTTATCCACCTCAAGCCGATGGTATCGACGATGTGATATCCGGGAAGAGCTGTGTTTTCGCACTTCCAACGGCCTCGGGAAAATCGCTTCTGGCTTACGTTTCTATTATCAAAAGGGTCATAGAGGAGGGGGGTAAGGCGCTTTACATCGTACCGCTAAGAGCTCTAGCTTCTGAAAAAGTTGAAGATCTAAAAAAGTTCGAAGATTTGGGTATAAATGTGGATGTTTCGATGGGTGATTACGATAACCCGGACC
>JBNJDY010000009.1:0-38710 GCA_051745305.1 Thermoplasmatota archaeon | reverse complement strand
CATGGTGAGGTATTTGTTTTAGACGATGGGACTGAAGTTGATTTAGATCTTGGGAATTATGAGAGATTTCTAGATATAAACTTGTGTGGAGACGATAATATAACAACGGGTAAGGTCTACCGAAGTGTTATCGAAAAAGAAAGAGCAGGGAAATATCTTGGTAAAACTGTTCAAATAATCCCTCACATAACAGATGAGATCAATAGAAGGGTCTGGAAAGTAGCTGATGAGACCGATGCAGACGTGGTCTTGGTAGAGATGGGAGGTACCATAGGGGACATCGAAAGTATGCCTTTTATGGAAGCAAGCAGGCAGCTCCATATGGAAGTCGGGGAAGAGAGCAACGATTTCCTGTTCATCCATACGACGCTTGTACCTGTTCTAGACGTAGTAGGCGAACAAAAAACAAAACCTACCCAGCATTCGGTTCAAGCACTCAGAGAAATCGGTATCCAACCTGATATAATAGTGGGAAGATCAAAGAACAAATTAGAAGAATCTACAAAGAGAAAAATATCATTATTCTGCGATGTACCCAAAGAAGCAGTGATCAGTTCTCCAGATGCTGAAAGTATCTACCAGGTACCTCTGATTTTAGAAGAGGAGGGATTCATAGATTACGTCATGAAAAAATTAAGTCTAGGTGAACCTAAGCATGACCTGGAATCTTGGAAGAAATTCCTGGATAACTATGAAAATCCTACCGATGAAATAAAGATAGCTCTAGTCGGGAAATATTGTGATCTAGAAGACGCCTACAAGAGCCATGTGGAAGCCTTCAATCACTGCCAAGCAGAGACTAAAACAAAAATCCATATCAAGTGGATAGAATCCGAGGACCTAGAAGAGCAAGAACCAGAAACTATATTGGGTGACGTAGACGGTATCTTGATACCTGGTGGTTTTGGTAACAGAGGCATCGAAGGAAAAATAAAGGCAGTCAATTTTTCTAGAGTAAACGAAGTACCCATATTGAGTATATGTCTAGGATTCCAGGTTTCCGTTATAGAGTTCTGTAGGAATGTTTTGGGGCTGGAGGGAGCTAACAGTTCAGAATTCGACGGGAAAACACCCCATCCCGTGATCGACCTGTTACCGATGCAGCGAGGAATCGATATGATGGGGGGTACTATGAGGTTAGGTTCCGAGAAGATCCTGATAGAAGAGGGAACAATAGCCCATGAGATATACGGGTCCACTGAGATAAAGGAAAGACATAGGCATAGGTATGAAGTGAATTTAGATTACAAAGATGAAATGGAAGAAAACGGGATCAAATTTGGTGGAAAATCACCTAACAAGAAAAGGATGGAAATTTTGGAATTAAAAGATCATCCTTTCTTTATAGGGTGTCAATTCCATCCTGAATTCAAATCTAGGCCTATGGACCCCGCCCCTCTATTTCATGCGTTCATAAAAGCTATATTAAAGCAAAAAAAGAATGAAGTTTTATAGGATTTGAGATAATGAAAATTGATGTAGTAGACAATGGCGGTCAATGGACACATAGAGAATGGAGGGTTCTTAAGTACCTTGATGTAGATTCTGATATCATAAAAAAGGATACACCCGTCGAGGATGTCAAAGTCAGTGGATTGATATTATCAGGAGGTGCTCCACGGATATCTGATGAAAATCTAAAACTCGGTAGGACTGATGAATATCTGGAAAAATTGGATATACCGATCCTTGGAATATGTGTTGGGGCACAGTTCATAGCTAGATATTATGGAGGGGAAGCTGGAGCTACAGAAAGTCCTGAGTACGGAAAAACAGATATCAAAGTTCTAGACCAGGATGATCTTTTTATCGACATACCTAGTGAATTCGTCGCATGGGAATCTCATAATGACGAAATAAAAGAGCTAGGACCAAAATTGATACACCTTGCAACATCGGAGTCCTGCAAATATCAAGCTTTCAAGCATGAAGATAAAAAGATATACGGTCTCCAATTCCATCCTGAAGTGGATCATACTGAATATGGAGTAGATATTTTTAAGAATTTTATAAAGGTGTGTGAAGACTACAGATAGTCCCTTACTTTTTCGATAAAATACTGATTAACCCTTAGGTCTTCCGTCAATTCAGGGTGAAAAACTAGCGAGAGAAGGCTATCTTGCTCTGACGCGATAACTGTTCCATCTACTCGTACAAGATATCTGCGGCCATCATGGCATTCTGTTATGGCGGATGCTCTGATGAAAACAGCTGGAAAGTTCTTACATATACCTTAAATATCAACACAATATTCGAACGAATAACGCTGTCTCCTAAAAGCGTTTCTTTTTACATACGTATTCATTAAAGAATGTAATGAAGTGTTAGACTTTTGAACAGCTTCACCTTCACTAGCCATCAAACTAGAGCCGGCACAAGTACATATGATAGTTGAGAAAACAATCAGCGTTTTAAAAATAACTATACCCCTTATTGCAAACTAAACCAATTAGTTTATCATACGATACATTTAAAACGTCCCTACTTATTTGTGAAAATTGTAATCATAAACAATTTACGTGGGAATTCATATGTGCGGCATTGTGGGTATATTAGGAACGGACAGGACACCGCTGGAATTGTATAATGGATTGTTTGCTATCCAGCACCGAGGTCAAAATGGTTCAGGGATCTATATCGCAGAAAATGGTAAAACCCGAATGGTCAAAGGTCCCGGACTAGTAGGAGATGTTTTTGATAAAAATACTTTGACCGAGATGAAAGGAAATATGGGTATAGGCCATGTGAGATACCCCACCATCGGTTCTGAGGGTGGTAGGGATGCACAACCCTTCCAAACCGTATATCCTTTGAAGATAGGGATGGCCCATAATGGTAATATAGTCAATTATAAACAGATCGAGGAAGAAGATGATCTACACCTTCAATCCCAATGTGACCTTGAACTGATATTAGCGGTCTTTTCTAGAGAGTTGGCTAAGGAAAAAGAGATAGATGAAAGCGCTATATTCAGAGCCGTTGGAAGAACCATGGACCGTTTGAACGGAAGCTATTCTGTCATCGCACTGATCCAAGGTTTTGGATTACTCATGTTCCGGGACCCACATGGAATAAGACCCATGATATTTGGGAAAAAAGTAACTCTCGAGGGGGCTAGCTTTGCAGTTGCATCTGAGAACATCGTTTTAGATATCCTGGGATATGACATACTTAGAGACGTTAAACCTGGTGAGGCGATCCTAATCAGGGAAACTAAGACCATGGAAACAAGACAGGTTAGACCTAACATGCCGCGAAATTGTATGTTCGAATGGGTCTATTTTGCCAGAACAGATTCTACCATCGAAAGAACTAACGTATATGAAGCCAGGTTGAGATTGGGGAAAGAATTAGCAAGGGAGTGGAGGAAGAATAACCACGAAATCGACGTGGTTATACCTGTTCCAGATACGGCGAGAACATACGCTTTAGCCATGGCTGAAGAACTTGATGTACCCTACCGTGAAGGTTTGCTAAGGAATAGATATGTCGGAAGAACGTTCATAATGCCAGATCAACTTTCGAGGGAAACGGGTGTCAGGACAAAATTGAACCCGATCATCGAAGAAGTCAAGGGTAAAAGAGTGGCATTGGTAGATGATTCCATCGTTAGGGGGACCACTTCTAAAAAATTGGTTCAATTGGTTAGAAGAGCCGGTGCCAAAGAGGTACACTTTTTAGTAGGATGCCCGCCTATCAAAGCTCCATGTTATTACGGTATTGATATGCCTACCAAAAAAGAATTGATAGCCGCTAGTAAAGATGTGGATGGGATCAGGGAAGATATAGACTGTGATTCATTAACTTATCAAACTATCGAAGGATTGATTAGAGGTTTAAAGAGGGATAAAAGTGAACTTTGTTTAGCCTGTCTCAATGAAGATTATCCAACTCAAGTTAGAGAAGATATCATGGAATATTTCGGTGAACAGAGAGAAAAAGAGAGAAAGGAGTTTAAAGCATCAGATACCTGCTAAAGGTCATCTGTTTATCGTTTGACTCCTTTTAGGTCCTATTGAGACGATCTTGACAGGTACACCAGTTTCCTTTTCTATGAACTTTATGTATTCTTTCATTTCATCTGGAAGAGAATCATAACCTTTTTGTGATATTTTATCCCAATCCATCTCATCCCATCCTTTGAATGTTTTATAGACTGGTTCAAATTCTGACAGTTTTTCGATATCTGCAGGGAAGTGATGTATTTCTTCTCCTTTGTACTTATAGTGGGTGCATACCTTTATTTCATCCAAACCAGCTAGGACGTCTAGTTTTGTCAAAGCGATAGCAGATAACGAATTTACTCTAGTAGAGAATCTGACCATTACCATATCCAACCACCCACATCTACGTGGTCTACCGGTTGTGGTTCCGTATTCGTGTCCTTTATCCCTTAAATGTTCACCCATCTCGTCTTCAAGTTCAGCAGGGAATGGACCAGTACCGACCCTACTGGTGTAAGCCTTGGTAATTCCTATCACTTCATCAATGAATCTAGGTCCAAGCCCACTTCCAGTACTGCTACCAGCCGATATTGTATTCGAAGAGGTCCCGTATGGATATACTCCATGATCGATATCTAAATGAGTTCCTTGAGCTCCTTCAAATAATATGTTTTCGCCTTTTTGAATTGCTTCATGTAAAACAACTGAAGTATCATCTACGTATTTTTCCAACTCTCTCCCATACTCGATATATTCATTGAAAATATCGTCTACGTCAAATTCGACTTCCTCACCTAGGGCTTTGAATATCTTGTTTTTTATAGGAACTGTAGTGGAAAGTTTATTTTTAAAAGCTTCAGGGTTGTATAGGTCTACTACTCTTAAACCAAACCTCGCTACTTTATCAGAGTAACACGGCCCGATACCTTTCTTTGTTGTACCTGCACTGAATCCACCTTTTAACTTCTCTTCTAGCTCATCCATTGCGATATGGTACGGCATTATAAGGTGAGCCCTATCAGATAATATCAGGTTGCTTGTATCTATTCCCTTTTCTTCTAAGAGTTTTAATTCATCGAGTAATACCTTAGGGTCCACCACTACACCATTACCGATCACTGGACTTTTATCTTCGCGCAATATACCAGAGGGGGTCAGATGGAGTTTAAATTCTTTATCTCCCAAAACGATCGTATGGCCTGCGTTATTTCCACCTTGGAAGCGTACTATATATTCTGCGTCTTTAGCGTAATAATCAGTAATCTTACCTTTTCCTTCGTCGCCCCATTGTGTGCCCACTATTGTGATTGAAGTCATTTTATCGTTACTTCTTAGTGAGGTGTTATATATAAAATTATTACAAAACCATCACTTTCTTCATCCGCAACATTTATTACTTTGGCACATTTTTGTTTCAATGATTACACATGAACAGAATTACAACCTACATTATCGTGATAATCGTTATAGGTGCCTCCGTCGGTGGAGTATATGCATTAGACAGGTACTATTTTAAAGAAGATAACGATGTAGAGGAACCACAGGTAGTAGTCGAAGAAGGAGATACAGTCACAGTACATTATGTAGGTTGGCTTGAAGACGAAAGGATATATGACAGTAGGAGAGTCTTTGACTCCAGTAGAGATGTTGATCAAGATACTATACTTACATATGCTGATAGGGAAAGAGGAGAACCATTCCAGTTTACCGTTGATAGTGAAGAAGTCATCGATGGTTGGGTCGACAATGTTGTAGGTATGAAAGAGGGACAAACTAAAACATTTACAGTACCACCTGAAAAAGCATATCCCGCTTGGAGTGAAGACTTGATATTTGAAGTAGATAGATATGAAACTCTGCCTGTATATGAAGAAGTAACTATAGAAACATTTGAACGAAGATATGGAGAAACACCTGATGAAAATTTAGTTGTGAATGATAGATTTTGGAGTTGGGATAAGATAGTAACATCTATAGAAGGAGATATCGTAACATTGATGAATGATCCTGATGTAGGAGAAAACTATAGTACGTATATCGATGATTCATCTGAATGGAATACTGAAGTACTTTCAATCGATTCCACGGAAGATATCATAGAAGTTAGACACGATGTAAGAAAACCAAGTCTAGTTGATGCTCAACATATATCTCCTTATAGAGAGGATTTTGGAAATGTTATGGATATTCAGCGACAAAATGGTATGAGGCCTGACGGTATGGGTATTGTGGTAGATGTTTCAGGAGACACCATAACCATGGACTTCAATGACGAAGTAAACAATAAGCCCCTGACCTTCCGCATGGAGATCTTGGAAATCCAAAAAGAACAGTTAGAACCCTAAGAACTCAATTTATTTGATTTACTTCAGCCCATATAACTCATTAGAAATTCATATCTTAAAGAATTGAAATATATCTAAAAGAGGTTATGTAACGAGAGATTACCCACTATATTCATTTAGACAAAATTTATCCTTTTAGGCGGGGGTAGCCAAGCATGGCCAACGGCGCAGCGTTCAGGGCGCTGTCCTACAGAGGTTCAAGGGTTCGAATCCCTTCCCCCGCATTTTTTTACTACATGAGCGAAGAGATTGGAGTGAAAAAGTAAGCAAAATCTCTGATTCTGTGACATTTATCACACTTCTTGAGCGAATGTTAAAGAAGTTGATAAAAATGGGAAGCAAACGTTAGTGAGTTGCCTTGCACTTTTTTCTAAAGTATGGTGGAAAAAAACACTGATGATGAGAGGGGTTTTTAAATTTCAGTGTACTTTTATAAGTAGTTGATAAAAATCAAGATTATGTTCTATCGAAACTATTACAGGAAAAAGTATATAAGCACTAGTAAAAGTGTTTAGTCCGATATAATGAAAGGATCTGCAAGCCTCAGGTACCTAAAACCGATCATGATCTTAGCCATATCATTATTGATTATATCGTCATCTTCATTCGTATCAGAAATGGGTGAAGCCTCAGAGGAAGAGGTACCCACATGGGTAGAAGATAGTTATTGGAGTTATAATAGAACAGAAGGAAACAAAATTATAAACTACACAAAAAAGGTCGATTCAGATGAGGAATATATCGATATCGATGGAGATATATTTGAGTCCTATATGCTAAATTACACCGTGGAAGAAGGAGAGATAGATACCGAAACTCACTTCTATACGAAAGATGGACTCTCCCTGGTCGCTGAAATTAATTCAGATGGGGTTTATGCTTACAACCCTACTGTTAACGAAATAGATTTTCCTTTAAATGTAGGGAAGACCTGGACTAGTGCAGCTATAAGATGGGAAAAACCTGAGGAAGAAGGAGAGTACTGGGAAAAAGGAGAAAGAATGGATTTTGATTTCAAAGTTGAGAGCAAATCTCAAGTCAAAGTACCGGCTGGAGTATTCGAAGCTTATTTGATCAACATGACCATCTATGAAGAAGGTCCTGATAAACAATATGATCTTCACATCCATAACTATTATTCCCCAGAAGTTGAAAATACTATAAAAATAGAAGAATACGAATTTGGTACCTTGAGGGGCAAAGAAGAACTCGTGGATTTCCACCTAGAGGAAAGAGAAGAAAATGATGATGAAGTCCCATTTGTTGGCACCGGGTTCATCATCCTAATGTTGGCAGGTTCTGCAATCATATACACATTCTACAAAAAGTTTAAAGAAAAAGACTGTAGATGAATAGCATCATTCATATTCTAAAGGATCTGTAAGACCCGCTTCTTCAAATCCTTTCAATCTTAGCTTACATGAATCACAGGTACCGCAGGCTTTTACACCACCTCTATAGCAGCTCCATGTCTTTTGATAAGGTACTGATAATTCCACTCCTCTTTTTATGATCTCAGATTTACTTTTATCGATCAAGGGCGTCTTTATATCGATCTGTTTACCTTCAGTACCTCTTTTCGTACCCTTCATGGCCATGGTCTTGAAGGCTTCAAAAAATTCTGGCCGACAATCTGGATAACCGCTGTAGTCTACAGCAGTTGCACCTATGTATATCGTTTCAGCATCAACGCTTTCAGCATATGAGAGAGCATAACTCAAGAAGATAATATTCCTAGCAGGAACATATGTAGTTGGTATCGTATTTCCTATCTCATTTTCGTCTAAAATCGGGATATCACCATCGTTAAGTAAGGATGATTTTGCTATCTTTTCCAGTTGAGTATTTATTATAATATGTTCTTTAACCGAGTAATAATCTGCTAGTTCTTTTGCACACTGGATCTCTTTATCGTGTTTCTGCCCATATCTGAAAGTGAGTGCGTAAATTTCTTCATGTCCTTCATTGGCGATACCTAGTGTAGTTGAAGAATCCAATCCTCCCGATAATAATACCACTGCCTTTGACATTCACAGTTTCCTCCTAGCCCAAGCCCCCTGTCCTCTTGATTCGTCTACACCTATTTCGACAACTTTTATTGTTTCAGGAAAATCGATATCATCGATCACCCTATCTAAAAGATAGCGAGCTAGTTCTTCCGTTGTGACTTGATTGATATCCAGTAGTATTACGTCTTCTTCAGGGAATACGTATCTTTTTCCGTCTATTCGGATCTTATATTCCCCGCTTTCTTTGACCATTCCTTTCATACCTTTAGCTAATAAGATCTTATGGTCAAGTTCATCCGCGATCTTTCTCAATTTTTTCTTCAATGGAAGGAAATCAAAAACGAGCCCTTTAGGAGATTCCTCCCCTAGTATTCTAGCATTTAATGCATAATTGTGACCGTGCATTCGGCCACACTTGTAGTGCCCTGGAAGCAGATGTGAAGCCGAAAAGCCTATGTGGGCATCCCAGCCGTTCAACTCTAAACGTATCATGGTCAAATATAGATGCGTCACTAAATATTACTTTTTCCGTTTGAAAGTCTATTGAAATTACGTTGAGTCATATCGAAAATTTATTTTAACACGATAACGTTGAATGTAAGGATGGGGATAAACATGGTCGATAAAGACAAACTACGTCTGAACTACATCGATGGAGAATGGGTAGAATGTGATTCTAAAGAGACCTTCGAAAATCGGAATCCTGCGGATAATGAGGAGTTGATAGGTTATTACCAGTACTCGAACGAGGTAGATGTTGTTAAAGCTGTAAAAGCAGCAAATCGTGCTGAGGAAGTATGGTCCGATATTCCAGCAGCGAAACGTGGAAGGTTACTAAAAACGATCTCTGAAATTTTGGAAAAAAGAAAAGATGAATTAGCAGAAACTATTACTCGTGAGGAAGGAAAGACCTTAGATGAATCAAATGGAGAAGTACAAAGAGCTATAGATATTTTCCACTACTATTCCGTAAAAGCAAAAGAGATCGGAGGAGATATTAAATCAGCGAATGAAAATGATAAATTGTTGTACACGATCAAAGAACCCCTGGGTACGGTCGGTCTGATCACCCCTTGGAATTACCCTCTAGCAATCCTTTCTTGGAAGATCGCACCAGCGTTAGCAGCAGGTAATACGGTCGTGTTCAAACCTGCAAGTTTGGCGCCTGAAACGTCTAGAAAATTGTTCGAATGTATAGATGAGTCCGGTATTCCGAAAGGTGTGATCAATTACGTTACTGGGGCGGGTAAAACCGTGGGCAATACTATCACAACTCATCCGGATATCGATGCGGTTTCATTCACTGGAAGTTTAAATGTAGGTAAGAAAGTACAAGAGAATGCTGCAGAGAGTGGAAAAAGGGTCCAGACAGAGATGGGAGGAAAGAATCCAACACTAGTCATGGAAAGTGCTGATATCAATAAAGCAGTGGACATCGTTAAAAACGGTGCTTTTGGAGTCACTGGACAGGCATGTACTGCCACATCTAGAGCAATAGTTCACGATAAAATTTATGATAATTTCATTTCAAAGTTGATCGAAAGAATTAGGGATATAAAAGTGGGACCAGGGCTAGAAAATCCAGATATGGGTCCACAGGTAAGTAAAGATGAATTACAAAGTACTTTAGATTTTATCAAGATAGGATTGGAGGAAGGTGCTATTTTAGAAACCGGTGGTAATAAACTCGACACAGGATATTTCTCTAAAGGTCACTTCATCGAACCTACGGTTTTTTCGAACGTAAAACCCGATATGACAATAGCCCAAGAAGAGATTTTTGGACCAGTGCTTAGTGTTATAAAAGTTCATAGTTTCGAAGAGGCAATAAAGATAGCAAATTCTATAAGATACGGATTATCAGCTAGTATAGTTACAAAAGACCTCTCCGAGGCTAATAGGTTCGTAAATGAAATCGAAGATGGAGTGATAAAGGTCAATGAAAAAACAACCGGTCTAGAACTACACGTTCCTTTCGGAGGGTTGAAGGATTCATCCAGTAAAACTTGGAGGGAACAGGGCGAGTCAGCTTTAGATTTTTATACTATCAGCAAAACCGTTTACATGAATTATTGATATGATGGAATACCTTTCATAGCTAGAAAATTGTGATCTCTGCGAATGGAGATGTGGCGTGAATCGGTTGAAGGGTGAGTTTGGCGTATGTGAAATTGGGATACCTATTGTAGCTTCAAAAAATCTACATCCTGCACCTCCAAAAAGTTTTACTATATCTATGGAGGGGTGCAATTTCAGATGCTTGAACTGTCAAAACTGGGATATCGCCCACGGAAAGAGTACAGGAACAATTTCATCGAGGTAAGGAAATTAGCTGCAGAGATCGAGAAAGTAAACAGTTACTTATGTAGAAGGATAGAGGTTGGACGTTTCTTTTTCAGCGGTGGATCGCCAACATCGAGAAGAACTTGATCACTCGAATGATAACGATGCGTATCCAACAACCTCTTTCATGGCCATAATATCACCACTTGTAGCATACTTAAGCAGTTGCCCTTTATCCCCACCTGAACCGATCATCATGGCCATCACGGGGCCATATCCACACATGGATATATTTTCCTTTTGGATCGTTTCGAATAATCCCTTAGGGTCGTTTTCTAAGATCTTATCTATAGCCATCTTGTCTTTCTTCTCAGCGGTTTTTTGGATGACATAGTGTGAAAAATCCGTAGAAGCGATAATTAAGGTCTCCTTTCCTTGAATGACTTCCCTTATCTTTTCTCCCACTTCTTTAGCCGTCCTATAATTTTGTATGTTAAATGAGAGCGGTACCATCCTTATCTCATCCCATAGATACTGTAAGAAAGGAAGTTGGACTTCCAATGAATGTTCACCCATGTGAGCGGGATTGTTCAATTCTATTGTCCCGCCAACTAATTCGTTTGCTACTTCCTTGTCCACTTTAGCTGTTCCAAGAGGCGTTTGGAAATCCTGATCTGAAACGGATATTGAAGCACCCATCCCTCTATGGTTTGGACCCAATATGATGAAAAGATCTGGCTTTCCATCCTCAAACACCTCTTTATAGGCGTGCGCAGCTACGGGACCTGAATATGCGTACCCCGCATGAGGGGAGACTATACCTTTTATATTGTGAAGTTTTCCTTCTTCTTTAGGGATCTCTCCAGGCCCTAATTCATGTAAAAAACATTCTTCGATCTTTTGTCTAAGGGACTTCTCGGAACCGGGATAGAACTGTCCAGCAACCGCAGGTTTTCTAAGCATCATCTCACCATTTCATAATATGAAATAGTACATACTTAAATTTGTCGAGGGGGGTTGAAAGAAAAACAAATAAGTCCCCTGTTTCATCTTGTGTATCATATGATCGAGATAGACGGTTCCTACGGCGAAGGCGGAGGTCAGATACTCAGGACAGCAGTAGCAATGTCCATGGTCACAGATACGGAAATCAAAATCAATAATATCAGAGCCAACCGACCAAATCCAGGTCTATCCCATCAGCATCTTAAATCTCTAGAAGCAGCAGTCGAGATAAGTAACGGAAGTGCAAAGGGACTGAAAAAAGGGTCGGAAAGCGTAGAATTTGATCCTGGAGATATAGAGGGAGGCTTATACAGATTCGATATAGGGACTGCCGGTAGTGTTACGTTGATGCTCCAAGCATTATTACCTCCTGCAGTTATATCTGGAAAAGATCTGACCATAGAATTGAAAGGCGGAACCGACGTGAAATGGTCTCCACCCTATGATTACTTCGAGAATGTATTCCTTAAACATCTAAAAAATATGGGTTGTAACGTAAATTCAAGATTGATCAAAAGAGGACATTACCCAAGAGGGGGCGGTAAGATCAGGGTTGATATCTCGGCGGGTGAATTAAAAAAACCTGAATACTCTGCAGAAGTATCTGAGATCAAAGGTAAAGTCTTCGTTACTGATCTACCAGATCACATCATGAAAAGGATGAAAAAATCTGTTCTAAAAGAGTTCCTTGAAATCCCAGTTTCGATCAAAACAGAATCTCACAGTTCAAGCAGTCCGGGAACTGGTATAACTATCTGGACTGAAGGAGGGAGAATCTTGGGTTGTGGGAAACTTGGTGAGAAGGGAGTTCCTGCTGAAGAGGTAGGGAAAGAAGCTGCTGAGACGCTTAAAAAATTCATCTCAAATGATGTGGTTTTGGATAATTGGAGTGCTGATCAGCTTGTGCCTTTCCTATCTCTGATTAAAGACCAAGGCGAATTGACGGTTCTAGAAAAAACAGGACACCTGGAGACCAATATTTGGGTTGTTAACAAATTTGCAAAAGAAAGTATAAGTTTGGAAAAGATCGATGACCATTACTTATTAAAATATTAGAGGACGATATGAATGAAACCTAAAGTGATCGTGAACGTTGCCATGTCTGCAGACGGGAAGATAGCATTACCTGATAGAAGTGAGGTCAAGATATCCGGTGAAGAGGACTTCAAGAGAGTCCATGAACTGAGAAATGACGTAGATGCTATCTTAGTAGGTATAGGAACGGTGTTAGCAGATGATCCAAAACTCACGGTGAAAGATAGATTCGTAGAAGACCCAGAACATCCATTGAAAGTAGTTCTCGATTCTAAAGATAGAACACCTAAAGATGCAAAATTGTTTAGGGAAGGAGGTTTTCTTATCGCGACCACAGAAAAGATGGACAGGGATGGTTGGGTCAAATGTGGAGATGGTGATAAAGTAGATTTGTCTAAATTGATGAAAATTTTGGAAGAAAGAAGTGTTGATAGTGTCCTCGTCGAAGGAGGAGGCGAAGTGATATATTCCTTCTTTAAAGAAAAATTAGTAGATGAGTACTATGTTTTCGTAGGAAGCGTATTTATTGGTGGTAAAAACTCTCCAACTCCCGCCGATGGTGTAGGTGCCCGAGATATCGATGATATAATTAGTTTGAATCTTTACGATCATCAAACTTTAGACGATGGTATATTACTCAAATATCGAGTGGAGTATGATGACTAAATTTTTAGTAGATAGGATGCTAGGACAGACAACAAAGTGGCTCAGGTTCCTGGGCATCGACACGAAATATGCGCCAAAATGTGAAGACGAAAAACTTTTAGAAATTGCGGAAGAAGAGGATAGAGTGATAATAACCCGTGATAAGGAATTAGCCCATAACGATAGGGTTATGCTCGTTGAAAAAGCACCGCCGGAGGAGATCATCCCTAAAATATTGAAAATTTATCAAACTGAGTTGAAACCTCTTACTAGATGTTCGAACTGTAACTTCCTAGTTGAGAAAATTGATAAATCAAAAGTTGTAGATAAAGTACCTGAGGGAGTTTTAGAAAGAAACGATGAATTCTGGATCTGTGATAGATGCGATAAGGTGTATTGGAAAGGAACCCATTGGGAAAATATACTTGAAAAGATAGATAAAATAAAAGAAAAGGTTTGAGATAGTCACTCACTCTTTCTTCACATCGTTACCGTTTTTCGCCCATAACATCAGTGCTGAAGGTAGTATGAATACTGCAGCCAAGAAACTGTAAGTTATGGCTAAAGCCGTGATATAACCGAACTGTGATAGAGGTAAAATATCAGATGTCGAAAGTATACCGAAGGCAGCAACTGTTGTCATCGCTGAACCGAAAAGAGCAGCTCCTGTATTCTGGACCGTTTCATGTACAGCCTCATAAAGGTCAGAATTTAAACGTTCTTCATTGAATCGATGGGTGATATGGATACTGTAATCAACACCCATCCCTACAGTTAAAGCGGTGATACTCACAGTCATGACATTCAATGAAACACCGGTGACGTACATAGTACCCACGATCCATAGCGTGATTATGGCCACTGGTGCAGTTGTGATGATCCCTAATAATATAGACTTATGAAGGAAATAAAATACTATACTGAGTGAGATTGCTACTACTATGATCGTAGCCATGAGTGATCTTAACTGAGTAGATGTCAACTCAGAAGTTGTATCATGACCAATCATGGAACCGCTTGTAATTTTGGCAGTGAATCCTTCATCCCCAAGCGGTTTGACATCATCTTCCAACTCCTGTTCTAAAATCTCAGCATTGGCTAGATCTTCATTGATACTTCTTTGATCTTCCAGTAGACGTATCCTCCCAGAGGTATATTCTCCATCCTCGGTTCGATAAATAACGTTCATCACCGCACTCCTACTTTCCTCAAAATCAAACATCATATCATAAAGTTCTGTTACATTCCTATCTGGAATCCCATCGTTGTTTGTATCACTATCGGAGAATGTCTGAACCATGGTGGCATTATATTCAGAGCTTCCTCTAGGGGCAGTACCGAATCTTTGTAAAACAGTTAGAGGGGACATGACATCTCCACCGTCTCCACCTACCATATCGCTTTCACGGATATTTTCCCCTGTCTCATACAAGGCATATAGATATCGCGGTGAATCAACTTCGCCTTCCGTCAGGATATGTGCGTAAGAAGTAGTCATGTTAAAATTATCTTGGATGTACATGATATTCTGACTCTGTGGCTGATCTTCCGGTAAGAAGTCCTGGATATTGAAAGTAGAATCGATATTAACAACTCCGTAGATTGAAGCTGTTGTTATCAATATAACTACTATCAAAACTGCTAGAGGATACCTATCGGCTGCATCAGCAGATGCGGTAAGTGCTCTGCTGATAACATCTATTTTCTTTTCATCGATCTTATCAGTTAAATTCCGCTTAGATTTGTTTTTAGAGGATTTATTTCCTTTATTTTCACGTTTGTCAGCAAGCTGTAAAACTGCCGGTAAGAAAGCTATCATCAATAGGAAACTAGACGTGATACCTACTGCAGCAAGAACACCAAACTGTCTCATAACCTGAATGTTACTTAGTGTGTTCGACAGAAAACCTACCGCTGTGGTAAATGTTGTCAATATCAGGGCACCACCAACAGTCGCGATAGTTATCTTGGTTGCAGTTTTTGGATGATATCCATCGTCCTTTTCCTCTCTGTATCTCATAACCATATGTATTCCATAATCTATTACGAGCCCAGTTATCAGAATTGGAACTGCGATTATCATCGGGTTGAATTCATACCCTAGTAAAACTCCAAAACCGAAGGTCCAGACTATCGCTATACCTAATGATCCTAAACTCAAAACAGTTTCCAAAAGAGAACGATATACGATCAGGAGTATTATGACGACTATGACAAAAGCAGCCGGGAGAAGCCTTTGTAAGCTTCTATTAGCACTCTCGTTTATCTCTTCCATCATCACCTGTTGGGCAGAAACCCTGATCTCCGAATTTTCTGGAACTTGATCTCCTAACTCGATTATTCTCCTCTGTACTTCCAACCTCTCATCTCTTTCGAATTCACTATCCAAAAAAGCTATCCCGATAGAACTTTTTGCACTTATACTTCCATAGTCATCAGATGATGAATAATCTCTACTGACAGTAGAACTGATCATACCACCCATCTGTCTGATGAGATGACTCAACCTCATAGAATCTCGAAGCATGGTTTTCGATTCGGCAAACATCTGATTCGATTCTATAACCATCGATAGATTTTCATTGACTGACTCGTGATATCTCTCTAGAACTCCAACATGCCAATATTGCCCGGCTAGTTGAAGATTTTCCATGGCTTGTTCTAAATTATCTTCCAAATTACCAAGATTATCCATTGAACTATCTGCATGGGACTCCATCTCTTCAAGATTGTTTACACCTTCATTTATCGAATCATTTAGTCTAGATGAGTCATAGTTGTTGGCATCCGATACTGTCTTCTTGATATCTTCGTCTTCCATCTCAGATAATTTTTCCTTCTTATCTTCTGTAGAAAGTGTGAGTGACGGGGCATCACCTTCTAAACCATCCATTATAGGTTCCTGTAGAAGTTCTAAATGCTCGGAGATACCAAAAAACGTTAAAACCATACTCCGAACGGTCCACTTTTGCTCAAAAGAGATACTTTCGGATCCGAGGATGATTTTAGTGCCATTTACCAGATCATAGAATGGACTATGTGCAACTGTTGTGCTTTCCATATCGATAAGCCAGTTCTCTAGATACAAGGCAGCCTGTTCATGAGTGACTTCCTCAGAACTGAGTGTATGGATCAATTCCATGAATTCCTCTTGATATTGAGAAACGAGACCCCATAGACGTGGTTCGGGCACTATATGAGCCATGGACATCATAGTTTTGTTAGCGCCCTCGATCCCCTCTAGATTATTATTTTCTAAAAATGAATTGTAGAGATAAAGGTTCATGGCAAAGGACTCATTCATTTTTTCGTACATCTTTGTTTGATTCTCTATCACATCCAATGACTCATTGGTTCTCACTGCCCGTTGAATGACATAATCTTCTAACAAAAATGCTTGATCGGCCATCAAAATATTACCGGCTAATGTATTCATCCCAGTTGGCATCTCTGTGGATTTTGCTAATGTTCTGTTGACTGTTTCATCCTCTAACAATGCCTGTTCCATCTCCAACATATCATGTAAAACATCTACGGTGAAAACATCGCCTCCATCGGCAGTGAATGCGATCTGAACCGTCTCATCAGTCCTACCGAACCTGTCCTGTATAGTTTGTAGATACTCCTGCTTATCTGATTCGGGTTGAAATGATTCCTCTTCAGTATCCATCTCCATACCCGATGCATAGAATCCCATTACAATTGTGAAAACAATAAAAACACTAATTACCTTCTTGGGATGATTAACCACGCAATTTGGAAACCACTTAAAGAAACCATCTTTCTTTACCATATCCTAATCCCCCGTAAATATTGTATAATCTATCTAAGATTTACTTTTATCTTTTTTACTTAAAGGTTTTACCATGACTTGAACGATATCGCCCTCTTCTATATCAAGCACATCTCTTTCTGCAGTTGGTATGGTGACCCTACCGCTCTCTCCCACCTTGGCTTTGAAGAACGCATGGCAATAGGCTGCGTTCTCTACTATCTTCGGTACCTCTTCTCTTATCTCTCTGATCAAACTAGGTATGTCTTCAATTTCTAATTCCTCTATCAATTTACTGAGCTTCACGTCAAACACCTACGTAAATTGTCATTTTAAACCGTCTATTTAAGACTTATGGAGATTGACGTAAATAAATGTAGATGAGTGACGGTGAGAGGTAAAAAATAAAAAAGAGAAAAATGAAAAAACTATAGTTTTTCCACAGCTTCTCGAGGCTCGGCTGAGAGAAAAATGGAAAATCAGAGATTTTCCATAGCTTGTTTCATCCGTCGGATGCCTTCCTGTATCTCCTCTAGCGATGATGCGTAAGAAAGTCTTAAAAAGCCTTCTCCCTGACTTCCAAAAGCGGTTCCAGGTAGTAAACAGACTCCTGCCTCTTCGATCATGTAATTCGCTAATTCTTCGCTTTTCATACCGGTTTCCTTGATGTTCGGGAACACATAGAAAGCTCCTTTTGGATAGATGCAGCTGAATCCAGGTACCTCGTTAAGACCTTCAACTATTGCTTTTCTTCGCTTGGCAAACTTCCCCATGATATAATCCACGAAATCCTGCCCGTTCTTCAAGGCTTCTACACCACCCTTCTGAACGAAAGATGTGGTACAGGAAACAGCATCGGCAAGTAAGAGGTCCATCTTATGGATGAGTTCTTTAGGTGCTACCACGTAGCCGAGTCTCCAACCTGTCATAGAGTAGGCTTTAGAGAAACCGTCTATCAAGATGGTCCTTTCCCGGCACTCGTCCTTACAACCAGGTGAATGATGTTCCAAACCATCATAAAGCATCTTGCTGTATATTTCATCCGATAATATATAGGCGTCGTGTTCTTCAGCCATCTCGGCGATGGACGATACATCCTTCTTAGTCAACACTCCACCTGTTGGATTCTGTGGAGAATTGAGCAGTATCAATTTAGTATCATCGGAGATACGTTCTTGAATGTGCTCTGGAGTCATCCTAAATTCGTCTTCTTCATAGAGAGGTATCTGAGTCTTCTTGGCACCCATGTAACCGATCATGGAGTCGTATGTGAAATAGAACGGATTCTGGTAGATCACTTCGTCACCTTTTTGAACCGCAGCTAACAAACCAAAGAAGAGGCCAGGTTTAGCTCCTGGTAAAACCATTATCTGTTCCAGATCCGGTCTAAATCCACGTGTCTTATAGATATCTTCCTGTATAGCTTCTCTAAGTTCAGGTATACCCATGGTAGGCACATAATGGGTAAAACCCTCGTCCAACGCTTTCTTGGCGGCTTCTTTTACGTTATCAGGCGTATCAAAATCGGGCTGCCCTATCTCGAAACGTACCATGTCCCGTCCTTCGGCTTCCATCTGATTGGCTTTGGTGAGATACTCTATAGGAGGTTCTCCCCTGAGTAAAGAGAAATCGCCTGCTAGTCCTTTCCCCATCTAACCACACCTATGGTTTCGGAATAGCTAGACCTTCGCATCCGTGTTCAGATAATTTCAGGTCAGGATATTTGTCCTGGATGATATCGTGTATTATCTCGGCGTACTTGACCTTCTCTCTAGCGAAATTAGCAAGGAAATCAGGATCGGTCCATGGTTTGTATATACCCCCACCTGCTGCAAGACCGGAACCCGGTTCAATCTTGAAGTAACATGGTGAAGCGACTCTAGCTAAATCTGGTCCCTCGTAGAATCTGTTGAATCCTCCCATGGATTCTGCCAGGTATATGTGGATGTCTATTGGTATGTCGATGGCCTTCCTGATCGATGCGAACATAGGTATGCTCAGATCTCCAGTGGGGTTGAACGTACCGGCTCCTAGGTCTTCGAGTAACTTCCCACCGGCTGGATTGGCATGCCCTGCATAGATAGATACCTTGAATGTCACATCATCTGGGATCAAGCCCTTCTGCTTCAACTGATCAGCTACCCAAAGCATACCTTCATCGGTGACCAAAAATCCACGGAATCCAAAATCGATACACCTTTTTATATCCTTGAATCCGTCTATCATGTTATCGATCCCCCTCACCCTTAATCCAGACAAGGCACCTTCCGGTGTAGCGATCTGTCTACCTGTATTCCAACTGGCCCTCGGTCCTGGGGTTATGATGACTTCCATCTCCGATTCTTTGGCCATCTCAGCGAAATCTATCAACTCGTCATCTGTCAATAAGGTACTCCCCATCACGGTGCTGATCAACCTGTGTACTGGTATGTCTCTCTTCTCTCTTTCTTCTATCAATGCCCTTAAAGTAGAGGGTCTTTCGACACCTGAGATTTCCATCCTATAATGGCCACCATCAACAAAAGTCTGTCCTGACTTAGGGAGACCTTTAGGGTCTTCACTTGGTAAACCTATCTCTTCCAACGCATCTTTAATTTCTTTCATTTCTACCATATTATTTCACCATTAAATTCGCTATTATAACCTCTAAAACTACATGATAAACAGGGTATATAACATCTGCGAAAGGCAGGAAAATTTACTTCAAACCTAACTCTTTCATTTTCTTATCAGTAGGTACTCCTTTCTCATCCCAGCCTCTAGCTTTGTAATAATCTGCGAGCATCTTCCTGACCTGTTCTTCGGTTAAGTTCTCTCCATCCAACCCTTCGACTTTAGTTGGAGTCTTGAACTGTTCCGGAACGTGAAGTTCTTCATCGAGATCCGGTTTCTGTTCAAGGTTGAACAGCCTTTCTAGATTGTATATCCTCTCACCGGTCTTGTACATCTCTTCGCCTGTAAGATTCAAGTCGAAATGAGCGTTGACGAACCTGCTCATCAACTCAGGTGAATAAACACTCCTACCGGTCAATTTACAGGATCCGATTGTGTCATGTAACGTGACATAATTTTCTCTCCAAGCAACGTATTCTTTTCCTTCGATAGATGCTCGATCTTCACTCATGTCGACCCATTCACCTTTACCGTTCACACTCTTCCCACCACCGAGTTCTATACCGTCACAATCGGACCTGAGATGACATGCACCTCTCGTTGAAGTGTAATAACCCAGACCCATACCCTTCAGTGCTCTTGGATCATAGGCAGGAGGACTCAATCCGTTGACATGTACGGCGATCTCCTCACGTTCGTATTTTTCTCCAACGCCTTTAACGCCTTCTGCTGCGATATCACCGATCTCTTCACGGAGTGCGGCTTTTTTTAGTATCTCATTTGTTACCTCACCGTCTCCAAAATTTATGTCTTCATCTATTATCCCCTCTTCACTCAACCTCATAAGGAAGCCGACAACGTTTCCAGCTTCTAATGTATCCAACCCCATATCGTCACATATCTCATTAGCTTTGGCCACATCTTGGATATCACTTATTTCAAGATTAGAACCCAGTGAAAAGGAGGTTTCATACTCTATATCTACGGTATCTTTGTAAACCTGACCACACCTGCATGGACATCTGTTGCATCCTAAACTCTCCGAGATATCATCTTCCCAGTAATAGCTGCTCAGCTTCTCAGCCTCATCAAATTCACCGAATTCCCAGTACCTTGTTGGTAAAATTCCTAACTCTGAACCCATACCCGTGAATTTTACCGTGCCGTGACTGCTGTAGGCATCGTAACTCTGTTTACCTTCACCACCTTCTTGAGTGAATTCTTTAAAGGCTTCACTTTTCAACTTGTTCAAAACTTCTGGAAACGCTGGTTCTACATCCATCCAACCGTTCACGACTATACCTTTTAGGTTCTTCCAACCCATGACAGCACCCAAGCCTGTCCTTCCTACTTGTCGACCATCACAACCTATGATGGCATATTTAACAAGATTTTCACCTGCCGGACCGATGACAGCTGCAGCACCGCCGTGCTGTCCCTTCAAAACTTTTTCAGATTTTTCGATACCTACGCCTTCTAACTCAGTGGTTCCCACGACCTTTTGTTCTTCTTCCGTGATGACTATCGAACTGAGTTCTTCAGCTTTACCTTTGATCACCAGGGCATCATATCCCGCTTTTTTCAACTGTTCTCCGATAGATGCTCCAAATATACCTTCTGCCATGATACCTGTCAGTGGAGATTTTGAATAGAATCCACATTTTTCGGTCATGGGTATCTGACTACCATTCAAAGCTCCAGGTACGAATACTAGTGGGTTCTCCTCGGAATACGCTTCAACGTGACCGTCAGTTTCATCATAAAGTAACTTTATACCTAGGCCATTACCACCTAGATACTCTTTGATGATCTTGGGATCTATATCTTCTTCCCAGATCTTATTCTCAGAAAGGTCTACTTTCAACACCTTATTCCAAGCTCCTGGCATATCCATCACTTCTCCATTTTATTGATAAAAAGCAGGTCTACAAGTAGTGCGAAACCCGTTTCCTTCTTTCCGGCGCCTGGACCGATCATAGTAACTTCACCAAGATAATCAGTAGTATAAGTCAAAGCGTTCGTAGGTCCCATAACGTTGGCCAATGGATGGTCTAAAGGTAGTTTCTCAGGTGATACTTTTGCATCTACACCATTTTCAGTCCTTTTAGTACTGCCCACCAATTTCCACCTGTATCCTTCCTTTTTCGCTTCTTCGATATCTGAAAGTGTTAATTTGGTTATACCCTCTCTGGAAACATCTTCTAGTTGGATATCGGCACCCATAATGGTATTAGATAGAATTTCGATCTTACCCTGAGCATCTACACCCTCAACATCTCCCGTTGGATCGGCTTCGGCATAACCCAATTCCTGTGCTTTTTTAAGGGCATCTTCATATTCCATACCCTCTTCCATCTTAGTCAGTATGTAATTCGTAGTGCCGTTGACGATGCCCTTTATCTCTTTGATTTCACATCCATTAAGAGTCATCAGTGCCAGGTTTATAGCCGGCGTACCACTCAATACAGTACCTTCGAACATGTAATGGACTCCGTTCTCTTCTGCAAGCTCTAACAACCCTTTAGCTTCGTTGGCTACCGGCCCTTTATTAGTGCTTACAACGTGTTTTCCCTCTTTTAAAGCGGTCCTTACATGTTCTAAAGCCGGACCTCCTGTTTTCATATTCGTGTAAGTAACTTCTATGACCGTGTTAGCATTACTTTTCTCGATGGTTTCTATGGGGCCCCAACCTTTTTCAGCTGCGGGATATTCTTCAAGATTTCCTCCGTTTTCAACGAGATCCAAAACTTCAGTCATATCCAGACCCTTTGGATCATATATGGAACCTAATTTCATATCAGAGATCGCTACGACTTCATAATCAAAATCGTATCTCTTATGAAAATCCTTATCTTCTAGTATCTCAGCAAGACCCTGACCAACCACTCCGAATCCTATAAAAGCTAATTTAAATTTCATCTTTTCACTACCTATTCTGATATAGATTGGTAGAAAATACTTAATGTTTTCGAGAACGATGCTACTATCGATATGTTCTTTCAATAATCGATGAGATATTCTCCATCTTCCATGATCTTTTCGTCATCGAACCACACGTTACATTTCGTTAGTATCATGTCCAAATGTTCTGGACAGGACCAATCGGCTTCCGTTTCACTCGCCATGGGATCTCCAAAGGCTACGTGAACACCTGGGAATTTCTCGTCCTGTAACGTGTTACCGCTGATCTTATCTAAGAAAACATTCGTACCTAAACCTAATTCACCGACTCTAGAGGAATTTTCATTCAATGAAAGATACTTCTTTACTTCTTCAGTTATTTCCTCGTTCTCACACTCTAGATCTACAAAACGTGGTCTTTCTTTGTTTTCCACTCGAACGGTTAAAGGTGTTTCCTGTAGGTCCTCATGGGAAAACATATTACTGAAATACTCACCTAAGATACCGTCAACTACTATAGTTCCCTCCATCATCCATGGGGCGGTGTACACTTCACTCCCAGGAAGATTGTGCCAATGTCCCGGTAGATGGCAGATTCCGGTAGATGGAACCCACTTCCACCTGTCGTTAAATTTGACCTTGATATCTGTTCCCTGGGGATTGGTCACTCTTACCTTTTTGGTCTTTTTTAGCATATCTGTTAACTTATGCGTGACTTCATCTAGAACTTCATAATCAACAGCAACCGCATCTTCCATGACCTGCTCGGTTATATCGACCATGTGGGCATGACGACCACCCACCAATGCAGCTTCTATGAATGGTCTTCTAGTAGTTTCCAATTCACCTTCATATGAGTGAGCAGTCCAGAACGTTACATCTGCTTTTGTTGCCGCTTTTTTGATAGCCCTCGGAAAATAATTTAGCGGCCGCTCACCATATATATCTAGATTGAAGAATCTTACTCCGTTTGTGGCATCTAATGCAGCTTTTCTCAGTTCCTTCCCTATACTTAAAGTTGGACGATCTGAAATTATCACTACATCTTCACCCTTTCGAACTCCCATACACGTTTCAATAGCTGTTTTAGCAGCTTTCTCTAATGACATCTTTATCCTCCGTAGATACTTGTACAAATATACAATTGATTGATTATTTAAAACATTTATGCCGATTTTAACAGTTTAAAAACAATGCAAACCCAAAATAGTAATATGATGGATTCGATTCTTAAATGGTGAGAAAATGAAAGTCTTGATAACAAGGAAGATGCCTGGGGATGCTGTAGGAAGGTTAAAAGAGAAGTATGAAGTAAAGATAAATGAATCCGATAAGATATTAAAGAAAGATGAACTCATCGAGATGGTTAAGGGAAAAGATGCTCTCTTATGTTTCCTCACTGACATGATCGATGAGGATGTAATCGAAGCCGGAAAAAATTTGAAAGTGATATCTAACTTTGCCGTGGGATACGATAACATAGATATTGAAGCAGCTAGCAGTCGTGGTATACCTGTAACTAACACTCCGGGGATACTCACCGATGCCACCGCTGATCTAGCATGGGGTTTGATACTCGCCACTTCTAGAAAGATAGCACAGGGGGACAAATTTGTCAGGAATGATAAATTCCAGGGATGGGATCCTACACTGATGGTGGGGAGTGAGGTTTACGGTAAAACTTTAGGAATTATAGGTATGGGAAAGATCGGAAGTGCCGTGGCAAGAAGATCTTTGGGTTTCGATATGGATATTCTATATCACAATCGTTCCAGGAAGAAAGAAGTTGAAGAAGAACTAGGGGCCGAAAAAGTTGGTTTAGAAACCTTGTTGAAGGAATCAGATATAGTCTCTCTACACGTTCCATTAACAGATGAAACAAAAGGTATGATCAGTTGGAATGAACTGAAGATGATGAAAGAATCTACCTTTTTGATAAACACCTCTAGGGGAGAAGTGGTGGTGGAAGAAGCGTTGATAGAAGCACTCAGATCTGAAAAAATAGCGGGTGCTGGGATCGACGTGTATTCAGATGAACCTTACGGAGCAAATCCGGACTATTACACTCTTAACAACGTCGTTTTAACACCACATCTAGGAAGCGCCTCTCATCGTGCTAGGAACGGCATGGCGAAGATGGCTGTGGAGAACCTGATCAATATCGTGGAAGGTAGAGGATCAGATTATGTTGTTAATAAGGAGGACCTATGAATAAAACCGATAGTATTTTAACATCTAATCTATAAGGATAAGATACCATGATACCAAAAAGGATCCGAGAAATCGAACTTAGTGGGATAAGAAAGATGTTCGAAATGGCTGATGAGAATACCATAAATTTAGGCTTGGGTCAGCCTGATTTTCAACCACCTGAAGATATTATAGAGGCTTATAATACTGCCATGGTTGAAGGAAATAACGGTTACGGCTCCACTTATGGTCTACCTACTCTAAGAGAAGAGATCGCTAAACATCTTACAAAGTATAGACCGGATATCACAAAAGAGAATGTATTGGTAACCGTTGGGGCAACTCAAGCCTTAAAGATAGCTTTAGAAACCACTATTCACGACGGTGTTGAAGTGTTGTATCCAGAACCGGGTTTCGTACTGTACGAACCTCAAGTTAAAATATCTGGAGGAAAACCCTTACCCTATCCAGTAGAACAAGAATATGATTTCATACCCCAAATCGATGAATTGGAAGAAAGAAGGACCGACAAAACGAAAGGTATCATATTGAATTCACCCGGTAACCCTACTGGAGGAGTGTTTCCTAAAAAAGAAGTGAAAAAGATTATAGAATGGGCTGAGGATAACGACCTTATGATCTTCTCTGATGAAGTCTATGAGATGATGATATACGAAGGGGAATACGAATCGTTTATGGGAGATTATGAAAATGTTATCACCATCAACTCTTTCTCGAAAACGTTCGCCATGACAGGATGGAGGATAGGTTATCTAGCTACTAAAAAAGACTGGGCCGAGCAGATAGGCAAGATCCATTACTACAACGTAGCCTGTCCACCGACTCCAACACAGCACGCTGTTCTGTATGCTTTAAGGAACAGATTAGATTTTGTTGAAGAGATGAATGCTAGATTTAAAGACCGTAGGGATACCATCGTTGAAAGATTGAATAATATACCTGGCATCGAATGTTTGAAACCTAGAGGTGCGTTCTATGTCTTTCCATCCTTCGACTACGATATCAGTTCAAAAGAACTAGCCATGAGGATACTAGAAAAAGGACTTCTCGCTACACCTGGAAGCGCCTTTGGACCTACTGGTGAAGGGCACCTTAGATTTTCGTATGCTAATTCAACTGAGAATATCAATAAGGGAATGGACATACTGGAAGAAGTTGTTAAAGAAATATCATGAATAGACATGATGGTGAAAATCGGAGAGAAGAAAATCTGGAGATATTGATAGTTACAGAATCGTATCCGCCCCAGAGTTACGGGGGAGGTGAGATATCGTGCGAACTCTTTTCTAAGGAGTTGGCGAAAAGAGAAGGTATCGATGTCACCGTTCTGACCTCTAAAATTGAAGGGGTAGATGAGTCGGTTGTGAAAAATGAAGTTAAAATTTTACGAAGGTTAAAAACCGGAGGGAGCCGCAGCACATTAAAAGACAACCTACAGAGACGGTTATTCTTTAAAAGGAGCGTCAAAAAAGAACTCGCAAAGATCGTAAACAAATTCGATCTAGTGCACTTCTTTAACATCACCAGCATCGTTAAAGTGAATAAACCGAGTTTTGCGACGATCAACTCCTATATTAATTTCTGTCCAAAAGGCAATCTATTTTACAAAGAAAAAAGGGTATGTGAAGGATGTGCTCCGATAAAATTCATGGGCTGTATAACAAATTCAGATTACGTTGGGGGCTACGAACTCAGTTCCTTTTTGAAATATAATCCAGTATTTTGGTTAGCAATTTACATTGATTACCTGAAAAGAAAAAAGAGTTTGCAGGAGGTAGACCACTTTTTCAGTCTTAGTGGGTTTATAAACGGATTGCTGATCAAAGAAGGGGTGCTCAGTCAGGACATATCAAAAGTAGTGAACATGCCAGATATAGATATATCTGATAAAAAACTGGATTTACCAAAAGAAGGTGTGAATGTTTCCTATATAGGACAGTTGGGTAAGATAAAGGGTGTTGATCTGATTATCAAAGCCTTTAATGAGTTAGAAGCAACTGCCAATCTTATCATCGTGGGTGACGGTCCTGAAAGGAAAAAGTTGGAGAGGATGGCTAGCTCGAATTCGAACATTACGTTTTTAGGGAAAGTTGATCATCAACTTATACACTCAATTTACGGACAATCTGACGTGATCGTTGTACCTTCGGTATGGCCTGAACCACTGTCTAGAGTACTTTTGGAAAGTGCCTATTTCGGAAAACCGATTGTCGCTACGGACGTTGGTGGTAGTCCAGAAGTGGTCAAGCATGGATATAACGGTTTACTGGTTAAACCAGAGGTAGGTGATCTAAGAAAGAAGCTTGAGTACATCATAGAAAGAGATGAAAAAAGAAAATCTATGAGTAAGAATATGAAAAAATATTATAGAAAAAATTTATCTAAAGATAAGATATTGGATAAGATAGTTGAAACGTACAAGATGAAGATTTAAAAGGTGTGTTTAGTTAAAACATCTATCTTGGCTGTGAGAGGCAGAATATGAAGATATTGATGATAACCGATGAACTTCCAGAAGATATATTGAACTTCAACATAGACTTGATTATAAACGCTCGATATCTTTCAGAGAGAGGACACTCTGTTTTTCTCCTATCTCACCACGGTAAAAAAATTCCCGATGATAAGTTTACCCATATACCATTAGGTTCAGATATAGGTGATTCCAAGGAATCTATAGGTTCGTTCATCGTAAGGAACTTTACGTTCTTACCAGCTGCGTTGAAAAAAATAAACAAAATCAAGCCTGATTTGGTTCTGTGCGTAGGTGCTGGGCAACTTTTATCCACCTTTCTTTCAGGCGTGTTTTTTTCAAAATTATTTGGCATACCCGCTGTAAGTGAATGGCGGGGCTCTGATCTGCTTTTAAAAAATTCAAGTTGGAGAAGAGCAGCAAAAAAAATGATACTGAAAAACTCTACAGCGAACATAATCCGGTCCGAAGACATGCGTAAAAAAGCCCTTGATTTGGAACCAACATCTGATACTGCGATATTACCCAGTAAAGGAATCGATACGAAAAAGTTCGAACCGAAATCATCCTACACTACAACATCTGAAAAAGTAAAGGTACTGTACGTTGGTAGACTCCATGAGTTAAAAGGGTTAGATCATCTCATCAAAGCTTTCTCATATGTGAAAAAGGTATATGATAACGTCAAGCTTTTGATAATCGGAGGCGGAGATTTAAAAGATGAATTAAAAGAATTGGTTCATAAAGAAAGGATGGATGAGGACGTCAATTTTATCGGTGAAGTTGAACATTCAGAACTTATCCATCATTACCAAAATTCAGATATCTTCGTACTGCCAAGCCTTTCAGAAGGATTGTCGAACGTCATAATGGAGGCCATGGCCTGTGGATTACCGGTTATCGCTACAGATGTTGGAGGCAACCCCGAGTTGGTGAAGCATGAAAAAGGAGGTTTGATAGTCCGTGCAAAAAATGTATCAGGATTACAAAATTCATTAGTAAGATTGTTGAATGATGCTGAACTTAGAGAGAAAATGGGAAAGTTCAACAGAAAATACATCCAGAAGTTCAACCAAGATTCAGTTCTTTCAAAGAAAGCCGAGTTATTGGAGAAGGTGGTCGAAAGCGAATGAGAGAAGTAAGTGTGGTAATACCGACATACAATAGGTCCAGGAAGCTCAAAAGAGCTGTAAAAAGTGTATTGAGTCAGACCTATCCACACTTCGAGTTGATAATAATCGACGATAATTCTACAGATGATACAAAAGAAGTGGTCAATGACTTTAAGGACGATCGGATAAGATACCACAGGAATCAAAAGAATTTAGGGGGAGGAGGTTCCCGGAATAAGGGTATCGAACTAAGCAGGAACGAATTTATTGCGTTTCTAGATGATGATGACGAATGGTTAATAACAAAACTCGAAAAGCAAGTGAAGGTGATGGAGAAAGTAGGCCCCTCTTACTGCGGGGTTTATACAGGTTTAGTGAAGATCAAAAACGGCATTCCGAAATCAAAGAAGTTGAATCGGGAAGAGGGAGACCTATTTAGAAAATTATTATGGGAGAATTTGATCGGGAGCACTTCCGTTGTTCTATTGAAAAAGAGCTGTGTAAGGGAAGTCGGGGGTTTTACTGAAGGACTACCGGCTTCTCAAGAATTAGACCTTTTTCTAAAACTCTCTGAGAAATACAAGTTCAAAGTTGTGCCTGAAGCTCTTGTGAAATATTATATACATGAAGACGCGCAGATCACAAGCGATCATTCTAAGAAACTTAGCTCTAAAAAATATCTTTACAAAAAGTATAAGGAACAAATAATCTCCGATCCTAAATTACATGCTAAACATCTTTACGAGATCGGATACTTGGAATACTTGAATGGCAATAACGAAAAAGCCTTTCAGCGTTTAAAAAGGGCTTTTTTTCTATCGCCGAGTGGGATAAAACATTTAATAAGAAAAGTATTATCTAAACTCATACTAGGGATCTGAACTTGAGAAAGCACTCTGAAATAAAAATCGAATGGGTTAAACATGGCTAAGAAATTATTCAAAGACATAGTCAGCACCAGCGGTGTATATTTCATCGTAAGCATCATCGGTATAATATCTGGAATACTATTCCCTAGATTACTCGGCCCTGACCAGTGGGGTCTTTGGTCGATAACTATCGGACTTGTGGGGCTTCTAGCACCCCTAGCTCAGGTAGCCATGAGCACAACTTTAACGACGTATATCTCAAAATATAAAGAGGATAAGGAAAAAGTTTCTTCTTATGTAAATTCTGCATACTTCGTTGCTATTTTCTCAAGTTTCATCGTATCTATCAGTCTAATCCTTCTCAGCGGATATCTAGCTAGTTCGGTCTTCCAGGATGAAAGATTGAAGATCTTTTTATTAATGGCAGCCGGCATAATATTCTTCGGTCAGCTGAACATAATCAATAGGGATTACTTTCGCGGGTTTAAGGATTTTAAGAGATATAACATCCTCAAACTGATACACCCCCTAGCTATCTTGATCTTAACCCTTTCCTTATTGATGATCTACTCCTATAAAGCGGTTTATATGGTCATCTCTCATGTATCCATAGCAGCGGTTTTCTGTATAGTAGTTCTCATGTACATGTTCAAAACGGAAGAAACTTTCAAGCTATTCAGCTTCCCAAAAATAGATGTGACCAAGAAGGTCCTTAAATTCGGATTACCTCTGATATTCACTATGACTTTTATGACGATCATGAAATCTATGGATAGGGTGATAATTGGATATTTTCTAGAAGCATCTGACGTTGGTATATATTCTGTGGCTGCTGGGATCCCTTTGATGATAGGTAGCATGTTCGCCCCTATCAGTACTGTTCTATTACCCACCTTCTCGGAAAGAGAATCTAAGGGTGAAAGCTCAGAACTTATATTGAGAGAAGTTTTCTCCTTCCTACTTTTCATATCGATACCTCTGATCATTTTCATAATCTTGTACAGCCAAGATATACTGCTGATAGTTTTTGGCGAAGAATATATCCTAGGTGCTATGGTATTATCCCTAACTTCCATCGAGATATTTTTGTTCAGCGGTGAAAGACTTCTCGGGGCATCGGTCGTGGCTTCTGAAAGGACTATAAAATACGCTTTAGGTATGGGGATCTCCGCAATTTCAAATATCTCTATGAACGTCATATTGATCCCGATATGGGGTATCGAAGGAGCAGCCGTAGCAACTGTTCTATCCTTTTTGATATTATTTTTTGTAATAATCTCACTTTCCAAAAAAGAGCATAAATTCAACGTTTTCCAACTTGATATAACTGCGATCGCTTTCCTACTTGGAGCTATGATAGTTTCAGGTATTCTCCTAAAACGGTACTTAGATGGTATGATCTCTTTCATCAGTACACTGGTAGTATTTGGTCTGATACTTTTGGTATCCGTAGAATTTTCCAGACCGAGATGGTACATGGAGTTAAAAACCTATATAAAAGAGATATCATTTTTATAATCAAATGTATAACAGAAGATGGTGTCCTGAGATTCGGTGAAACATGATGTATGTGGAGAATATACGTAAATCAAATCTTTGTCTCTCCTGCGAGATATGTGATGCAGTTTGTCCAGTAGGAGCAGTGTGTATGGAGTACGACTCAGGCCAATTTTTACCTAAGATAGATGAAGATAAATGCATCGATTGTGGACTCTGTTTAAAACTTTGTCCAGGAAAAGTACCAGGGTCAAAAAAATTTAGTAAAGATTTTGAAAAGGCACTCACTGGAAGATACATAGAAACTTATTCAGCATTCACTAAAGATCCGGGGATCCTGTATGAATCTACGAGCGGAGGTACGATCACACAATTGATCCTCAAATTGTTGGAAGATGATGAATATGACGGCGCTTTCGTATTGAACTTCCATAAATTTTCTAGTACGCCGGCTAGACTCACTTTAGCAAAGAATAAAGATGATGTTAAAGCGGCTTCTAAATCCAAGTACGTCCCGGCCTCTGTATTCAATATAATCAAAACTTTAGAGGAACACCAATCACCAAACTATATCATCGTTGGAACACCCTGCCAGATAACCGGTATAAAGAACTATATTAGAGAAAAAAACATAGATGACGAGGATCTTTTATTTTTTGGACTGTTCTGCGACAAAACCTTGAATTTTAACCTTCTAAAATATTTCGAGTATAGATTTGCTAAAAAAGAAGAGAATATCGTGAGATTGGATTATAGAAACAAGGAAAAGAACGGTTGGCCCGGCGATGTTAAAATTTATTTTGACTCTGGTAGAGAGTTGATCGTAGATAGAAGTGAAAGAACCCATGTAAAAGACTACTTTCAACTAGAGAGATGTCTTTACTGTTTGGACAAGCTAGGTAGAGAAGCTGACATCTCTTTCGGCGATTGTTATATCGAAGGGAAGGATCATCCCGGCAGATCGAATATCATAATCAGAACAGAGAAAGGAAAGGATGTGTGGGAATCGTATAAAGATCATTTTGAGTGGGAAAAAGTTAGCATGGGGTCTATCCAGCGTTCTCAAAACATATCTTTAAAAAAGAAGAACCTGGAGTTCAGAAGAGTCCTGAAGGGTGAATCTAGTTCAAATGAAGTTAAAAAAGAACTTACCAAAGTTAGAAAGCAGATCAAGTTGGGTAGGGAAAGTGAGTTTAGAAAGATAGAACGAACTGCAGAAAGCCCTGATTTTAAAACCTACAAACTTATGGCGAAATCAGCCTGGACCATCGGAAAGTATGTTGTTATAGATACATTCACTCGTAGAAAGAAAAATCCACATGATAAAAAAAATGTGATTATATTGGGTGGTAACCTGTTCAATAAAGGCGCCCAGGCGATGACGTTCACGGTAGTTGATCAGGTCAAAAGAAGATTCCCTGAAAAGAACGTATATCTTTTCAAATCTAGAGATTTCGACAGGGATGAACTTGAGAAACAAAAATACAATTTCGAGATCATGCCCTGGGACGTCCTTACAAGGGTCAATCTGCTGAGTGCTGGTAAAACTTTTACGGGTGAGGAATCCCCGTATCTAAAATATTACCAAGGGATCCAGAAAATCTTTGAAGATGCGTTTCTTATCGTAGATATAAGCGGTTATGCACTTTCATCTCAGATGGGAGATCCTGATATGCTCCTGCCGATCAAAGAGTATGACTATCTACTCAATATAATGGTTGCTAAAAGATACGATATTCCATTTTACATATTACCCCAATCTATAGGTCCCTTCGAATACCCATTTTCTGTAAAAATGATACTTTACCCGATGATGAAAAGATATCTAAAATATCCTGAAAAGATATTCCCGAGAGAGAAAAATGGTGTAAAATCTGTGAAAAAATTCACTCAAGAAAATGTCGAACATGCTAGGGATATAGTTTTGATGAATCAAGGATACGAAACGGATAACATATTTTCAAATATGGAATTGAAGTATTTCGAAATTCCCGATGGATCGGTGGCTTTGGTCCCTAATTCAAAGATCATGGAGAACAGTGACCCTGATAAGATATATTCAGTTTACAAAATGATGATCAGAGAGTTACTAAGTTACGGGAAAAGAGTGTACATTATCAGACATTCACCTGAAGACTTTGAGATATGTATGAAAATTAAAGACTCTTTTTCGGAGAATGACGAGGTTATATGGATATCTGAAGAATTGAACGCTGTGGAACTTGAAGATGTGATTTCCAAGTTTGATTTCATAATCGGCTCTCGGTACCACTCTATTATCCACGCTTATAAGAATAAAATTCCAGCACTTGTCTTAGGTTGGGCTGTAAAATATGAAGAGCTTTTGAAAGATTTTGAACAAGTCGAGTATCATATATATGCAAGAGAAGGACTCAATAAACTAGAAGTCATCAAAAAACTACGTAAACTACTTGAAAAATATCCCAGTGAGAAGAAGGTTATTGAAACTAGATTAGATAATATCCGCAAAGGCAGGACCGTCTTCGATAAGATATTTTCACAGCGAAATTGATGATCATGATTTGATTTACCTATTCGGACATGATATAATTTATACTGATCTCCGAGATGTCTGTCGCATATGACCCTGTCCTAGATATACTCTCGATGATATATGAAAGAGGTGGAACGTATTCTTTCTTTTCCTCTTTGACGTCCTTCATCAATTCCTCATTGAGCTCTTCCAATCTTTTCCTCATATCGATAGCTCGGTTTGATCCTTTAAGGTCTTCCTTGAAAAATGACTCTACGGATTTTTCCAGAATCTCTATTGCCAATTCACTTTTTTCTATTATCCTTTTCTTCAACTTCCCATTGAATCCTCCTGAAAGATTCATAGTGTTCTCAGCAACTCTAGCAGCGTGATCCCCGATCCTTTCCATAGCTCTTGAAACTAGCATGTAACTCAGACTTCGATTCCTAGATATCTTCAAACTTTCAAGCAGCCTAGGATTGCTCATGAGCATGTTGTAATGTTTGGTGATCATCCAGTACAATCTATCAGCGTCTGAATCCCTTTCCATGATCTCTCTCGCTAGAACTTTATCTTTATTTCGAAAGGCCTCGATGGCATCTTCGTGCATTTTCTTCACGATCAAATACATACGCCTCAAGCCTTTCCTCTGGGAGAACTCGGACGGATCGATAAGATCCTTCAAGATGATCCTAGTTTCTGATTCTTCAATTATCTCTGGACCTATGACCATCCGTGTAAAATTCATGATAGCATTTCTTAATTCGGGTTTGATACCGGATTTATCTTTTAACTCAATCTTCAGAAATCCGGCCATATATATCCCTATCAAAGAGCGGATCAAAGAACTCGGTTTCTCTTCGTGGATATTCAGTTCTTTGACATTCGCTTTCTTTTCGTACTCTCTTTCAGAACTCACCACGATGGAACCATCATCTTGGGGCGCTAATATAAGAGAATCACCTGCTTCTATTTCCTTTTCTCTAACCCATGACTTGGGTAAGGATACTATGAACGTCGAACCGCCGGTCTTTTGTACCTTTCTAGATTCGGGCATGGTAGGGAAAAAGAGAATAGACTATTTAGGCATTACTGAAAATATTTACATATATCAGGCTTAAGATATAGTTTTGATTAATATATATAGATTGGAATCAGCGGGTCTCTAATACTGCTACAAGTTTGTCAGCCACATTCTCTGCATGATCTGCTATAGAATCCATTCTATCTAGAACTTTAAGCAGATGTATAGCAGTCAGTGGTCTTTCATCCATATTAAATAGTATTTTAGAGATCCTTTCCTCAAGCACGTCTGCTTCATACTCTAGCTGACAGATATCTTCATGTAACTCTCGGATCCTGTCTTTAGATTTACCGCTGAAGGATGAATCTAATACATCTTTGAATGTGCTCATTATCTCCTCATATTTTTTTGCAGTGTTGAAAATTTTATCTGCAAATTCACGGAAACCTTGCTGAACAGGTTCGGGTATCTGTTCCTCTCTCATGGGTAAAAGCACTCCTACGTCTTCCGCATTATCTATGATCGAATCCGCCTCCTTTAAAAGTGCCATGAAATCATCCCTCTTCACCGGCATGAAAATCGAATGTGGAAGATTCTCCCATGTTTTCATCTTCACTATATCGGCTTCATGTTCTATTTTAGATAGCTTTTTAAATCGCTTATGAGCTTCTTCAAAGTCACCTCTCACATAGAGTTTGATACCTTTCTTTAACTCATTTATCCCATGTTTCGTGATCTCAGAATGTTTACTCAACCCTCCAAAGGGTGATTTGTAAAACGTCCCTTCAAGACTCGCTCTTCTAAATTTCGCAGTCATGTTATCTACCTCTATCTACTCATATAATCCACATTACTCCCAAATAAATTCCTACGGAGGTCAAGGCTGCTATTGGTACCGTTATCAGCCATGATATAATTATCCTCCTGATTACAGATAAATCTATCGCTTCAACACCCCTTGCTAAGCCCACACCTAGTACCGAACCGACTACGGTATGACTCGTAGATATGGGCATACCCATCATCGCTGCAACAAGCATAACAGTAGCTGCCCCGAAATCTACAGAGAAACCTCTGGTATTCGTTAAAGCAGTCAAATTGAATCCAACCGTCTGTATAACTTTATAACCCCATGTTGAAATACCTACTGCTAAACCAACGCCTCCAAACAGCAGTAATATCTCATTACTTAAAAAATATGGTAGCCCGGTTCCAACTATAGATTGTAAAACCAGTACTACGGGTCCTATCGCGTTCCCCACATTGTTGGCTCCAAAGGAGAAAGCTACGTAACACGAAGTTAGTATCTGAAGCCTTCGGAACACATCTTCTACACCTTCTATACCATCACTACTTTCAACACCCGATAAAACGGGATATTTACCGAAATAACCTATCCCAACCGCTGGAAATATAGAATAAAAAAGAGCTTTTAAGAGACTTAACTTTTCACCAAATATACGAAGTGATAGTGAAGTATTATAAAGTAAAGATAATGATATGATAAAAATAGTAACTCCTAAGAAATAAGGAACGAACTTTTTAGCCGTTTTAAAAGGTGTTTTGGAATCAAAAATGACCCTCACTATGAGTTTAAAAATCAAAAAAGCTCCTATAGCTCCGAAGATGGGAGAAGTTATCCAACTTAAAATGATCCGTCCTAAAGTCCCCCATGATATGATCCCGACTCCTCCGGCTAGTAATCCAAACCCGAGCATACCCCCTACGATGGAATGAGATGTTGATATCGGTAATGATTTCCAAGTAGCAACCGTTATCCAAAGTCCTGCTGCGGTAACCGCGGCTAATGCACCGATTGCCAATCGGTATGGATCCTCGATAGCGGTAGTATCAAATATACCCACCTGCACCGTGCTCGTTACATGTTCTCCAGCCAATAATGCCCCTGCAATAGCAATTACCGAAGCGATGACAACTGCTTGTTTGTGTGTTATGGCCTTAGCCCCTACTGCTGACGACATGGAATTGGCTAGATCATTAGCACCGATATTCCATGCCATGTAAAGACCGGCGGCTAAGGCTAAAGCGAGGAGTGTGAACTGATAATTCGTGTACCCTAACATATCAACAAAATGAGTTAAAAACTCTATGTATTTGAAAATAACTTATATAGATTATTTAGTGTTTAAATACCTATATACAGTATATAGAATAATCTGTTCGATAATCCGCTTTTTTGGATATGATATCAATCTACTATTTGGCCCTCTCTCAATATATCAATGGCTCTTTCTGGGTAATCTTTTTCAACCATCTTCTCCACTACAGTTTCGATATCATAACTCATCCTTTCGAACCTGATATCTTCATCTTCAAGTACTGCATATGCAGCCCTGTTATCACCATCCCTAGGTTGACCGAGACTGCCGGGGTTCACGAATCTCTTACCATCGATTTCACGGTCCATCTGTATATGGGTGTGACCTAGAAAAACTAGATCTTGTTCAATCTCGTCGAACACACTGAACTCATTTTCATCTGTGTTCGGTTTCAAATACTTGAACGTATCACCTTTCGATGCGTGTGTGATAAAGTGATCCGCATTTTCCACATCTATGGGTAATCGTCCAAGATACTCTAGAGACTCCTCATCAATATCCTCGATGGTTATCTCCCTTACATCTTGAGAGAGATCATTCAATTCGTATCCACAACCACAATCCACTCCAAAAGCCACCGCATTATCATGATTTCCTCTTACAACGATATCAGCTTCTTTCCTTATCCAATCCACGCACTCCTGTGGAGAAGGTCCGTAATCTACGATATCACCCATACAGTATATCATCGAGTAGTCTTCTTTTTCGATAACACTCTTTAAGGCTTCGTAATTACCGTGTACATCCGATATCAAGAGTGTTTTCATATCTTTCATTTCGATTCCACCATTTTTTTAAGTTTTTGGCTCTAATCTTTCTCCAGTTTCCATATACACCACCCTGTCCACGATATTACAGGCGTGGTCCGCTATCCTTTCTAAATATCTTATAACGAGTACGTATTGAGTACCCATCGTTATGGTCTCTTTATCCTCCATCATGTAGGTCAAAACTTCCCTGAATATCTCATCATATAATGCATCTACCATTTCCTCTTTTTCATATATTTCTTCCTGATAATCTTCGTTCTCTTCTACGAAAGAATCAACTGCCATATCAACCATCTCGATGGTCAGGTCAGCCATATGCGGTATGGAGACCAATTTCTTCATGTGTTTTTTTCCCAGCATCCTCTCCGTAACCTTTGTTATATCCTGAGAGTATCTACCTATCCTGTTCAAGTCCGTTATTATCTTCAGAGAAGTACCTATCATCCTCAAGTCCTTAGCTACAGGAGCCTGGAGAGCTATGAGATCAAGACTTTTCTTCTCAATAGCCCTGTCGTAAGCATATATTTTATTATCTAGATCATGGACTTGTTTTACTTTCTCTTCATCTAAATCAACTAAACTTTCAATAGCTTTCGAGATGGCTTTAGATGAGAGGTCTCCCATCTCTTCGACCATTTTTTTCAGTTCTTTGAGTTCTACATGATAAGACTTCCTTATTTCATCTGGCGTCATATTTATTCACCCGAACCTTCCTGTGATGTATTTCTCAGTACTTTTTTTCTTAGGGTTCTCAAATATTTGAGTCGTTTTACCGAACTCGATCAATTCCCCTAAATACATGTAAGCGGTGTAATCACTCACTCTAGCGGCCTGCTGCATGTTATGTGTAACTATCACAACGGTATAATTATTTTTTAATTCATCTATAAGATCTTCTATCTTTGCAGTAGCGATGGGATCTAAAGCTGATGCCGGTTCATCCATCAATATCACTTCCGGTTCCGTCGCTAACGCCCTAGCTATACACAACCGCTGCTGCTGTCCTCCAGAAAGTGATAGAGCATTTTCATCCAGCCGATCTTTGACTTCATCCCAGAGTGCTGCATCTTTTAAGCATCTTTTGACGGTTTTGTCTTTATCCACGTCCATATCATTAACATCACATCCGTAAAATACGTTATTTTCTATGGAGAATGGAAATGGATTCGGTTTCTGAAAAACCATTCCTACTTTTCTCCTGATATCGACACAATCTGTAACATCATCGTAAATATTGTAACCGTCCAACCAAACTTTGCCTTCAGTTCTCACAGACGGGATGGTATCGTTCATCCTGTTCAAACTCCTTATAAGAGTGGATTTTCCACAGCCCGAAGGACCTATTATCGCGGTCACCTTGTTCTCCTCCACATCCATATCTACGGATTTTAAAGCCTGAGTATCATCGTACCAAAGATCAAAATTCTGAACTTTCATCTTAACCCTATCGGGCATATCTGTGCGCTCGCATGAACTTTCTTTCTCTAGTAATTCTTGAATCTTTGCAAACATATCTAAAACCTCTGTCTATATTTTTCTCTCAAAATTATCGCGATGAAGTTGATACCTAGAACTATCATCAGTAAAA
>JBNJDY010000008.1:0-39202 GCA_051745305.1 Thermoplasmatota archaeon | reverse complement strand
TTTCTTTGAGAAGGATGGTAGAAAAACTTTCCTCACCAGAGATGATGGTACCAATCTTTACCCCGCCCGAGATCTTGCATACCATATGTGGAAGGCGGAGCGGGCTGACTCCCTACTTAACATATTGGGGGAGGATCATAAACTGCACGGTAAGTTCTTAAAAAACGCTCTAAAGGCGCTCGACATCGAACCGATACCTGCGGTCGTTTTCTATTCCTTTGTTAGTTTTGAAGGAAAGGAGATGTCCACGAGAAAAGGGATCTATGTCACCTTAGACGATCTGATGGATACGGCGCAGAAGAAAGCTAAGAAGGAGATCTTAAAAAGAAGAGACGACTTATCAGAGCAGGAAATAGAATATATCTCAGAAAAGGTGGGGATGGGGGCCGTTCGGTTCAACATAATAAAAGTTCAGCCGGAAAAACCTATCGATTTCAGATGGGAGGAGGCCCTTAATTTCCAGGGGGATACGGGACCTTTCATCCAGTATACGTATGCAAGAAGCTGTGGGATCCTTAATAAATCAAATGAAGAATTGGATCTGTGTGAAGCAGACCTCAATAAACTAGATGAAGAAGGAGAGATCAAATTGGTAAAAACCATGGCTAAGTTCCCCAGGATATTGAATGAAGTTCAAGATCAGAATTCTCCACATAGGTTAGCTAAATACGGTTTAGAACTAGCATCCGAGTTCAATCAATTTTATAGAGATCATCATGTTCTAAAATCAGAAGATAAAAAAGTGGAAAGATTACTACTGGTCAAAGCATATAGGTATGTATTGAAAAGTTTATTGGAAACACTAGGGATAGATTCTCCTGAATCGATGTGAAGATGAATATAAATGAATATAAAAAATGTAGGCTGATTCACAATTATTAATGGAAGAAGATAGGAAGTAAAAAACATTTTCACCATGACTACTAGTTTACCTGATTATAAGAGCCGCTAGATGACGAGACGAGGAACATTATGGTCCCCGGAAGTATTAAATAAAATGTAAAGTATAATTGTTCTATAAGGCCAGAAGGATGATAAATCGGTTAACTTCGTTAGATATCGCCAGCCCGTCATATTCGTTTCAGTTAGCTCAGATACTTTTAGTTGGTTTTTTAGCTGCCACCGCAGTCGCCATAGTTTTCCACTACAAGGTAAAGGCAGAAGGCGATACTCTTTCTTTGGATCACACCATCATCTCGGGCATATTATTGACCGGGGCCCTAACGACTGTGTTGATGGTCCTAGCACAATTCGCCATGAAAGATGCATATTGGTATTGGTATGGAGAAGACCACGCTAGGATGAATTATTACACCAACATAACTTTACTTTTAGGACTGCTGATAACGGGTTTTGTATTCACGTATTACATCGTCCAGCGGGTAGAAGACAGGGTAAAGAAAAAAAAGATGGCATCTATCTTGGTGGTGGCGATATTGTGCGCCGCCGCTACCGGTTCCTTCGTTTCGTGGGCTAGCATCCAGGAGAGGAAATATACACATGAGTATGAACTAACTCTTGAAAATATTCCGGAAGAGGCTTCATACGAACTCTACGTTCCTTCAATTTACGATAAAGATGTAGATAAAATGGATGTAGTTTTTAGCGAAGACGATATGGAAGGTGAAGCGTCCCTGTCTCATATCGAGACCGAAGAAGGAGTTTTACTGAAGATAAACGGCACCGGACCGCTCCAGTTGGATTTCTCTCACGAGGGGACTTCCAACCGTTACGAACTACTGAGTAGCGACTGGAGGTATAATCGTTCGAGATCTTATAACGGTGAGTTTCTTATTTTTTACAACTCGAGTTCCGACTGCGAGCCTGTCTTAGATATATACTACAGATCTTCTACTTTCTATCAGAGTACGGAACTTTGGATAGAAGATACTCTCAAAGAGGAGTGCTGGCAGTACGTTAACGGAGCGGAAGCGTCGATAGCTTAAACGAGTTCGAGATGCGTTTTTACTTAAATTTTGACTTGAAGTGGATTAACTAGCCCGTTGATGGATGAACCTCTACTGTTGGATAAAAACATGTAAAAACTTGGGTCTATTTCGTCATGATACATCTGCTTTTGTTAGCTGTTGCAAAATAAGAAAAAAAGATCAGATAAAAACTTGAGAAAGATCACCGTATAAAGATGAATATAAAAAAGAATTAAAAAAAAGAAAGGGTTTCATTATTGGTGTTTTACATGAACTTATCTTTATAGAAGTACAACCCAACAGTGACACCGATTATTACTATCGGTACCACGGCGTAAATTAAGTATCTACGCCATGCTGGTGGTTCTATATTTACATCGAGTTGTAACGTATTTTCTACCTGTAGTTCTTCAGGTTCTTCAGCGTCAACAACAGTTACGTTCATTGTCATGTCCTCATCTTCTTCAGGAGTCCATGTAAAGGATATCACTTTCATCTCGTTGGTATCGATTGTAGAATCAGTTTCTTCTCCGTCTTTCTCAAACGTCCAATCGGTTATAGATACAACGTCTCCATCAACAGAAAATCTTACATCTATGTTCTCAGCTATTTTGTCTCCAAAGTTGGTGACGTTAACAGATACTGTCAATTCTTCGTTAGCACGTTTTTCTCCAGAAGTCCTTAAATTCGATAACTCTAGGTCTGGTGTCGGTCCAAGTGTTATCCTAACTGTTCTAGTTATATTCTCATAGTTCCCATGTTCGTCTGTTACGTTAAGATTTATTGTATATTCGCCGATACTTTCGAATTCATAATCGTCTAAGACCGTCCCTTCATATTCGAAATCATCTTTTTCGATCCGCCAAGTAAAGGTTTCAACCTCGCCCATTTCATCGTCGAAACCCGCAGGGTCGTATGATTCCGATGCGTCTAATGTTACAGGATACCTCTGTTCGATCCTATCGCCAGAAAGTTCGTCACTCGGGATTGTTACATTTTCTTCGTCCTCTGTTTGATACGTTAAATTAAATAAAGGAACAGGAGGGGTAACATCGTTCACAACTATTTCCTGCTCATATATTTCCCAGTTTCCAACAACATCAGTGATGTTTAGTGATACATTGTAAGTACCGTATAAATCAAAGGAGTGTGTGACGTTGTAAAGTTCTGGTCCTTCAATAGGATCAGATCCGTCTGTGAAATTCCATTGATAATAACCAACTTCGCCTGAATCGTCCGTGAAATTATAAGCACTTAGAGAGAACTCTTCGCCTTCATCTACGATGAAATCACCTTCGATATCACCAGTCGGAGCTTGATTATCAACAAATACTGTTACTTCGTCATTTGTAATATGTCCACTAGTCTCTTCAACTTCAACAACTAGTTCTTTTTCTCCAGAACCTACAAATATGTGCTCTATTTCTTCTCCAGTACCTATTTCAACACCGTCGAGGTACCACGTGTATATTGCATCTTCTTCACTGCCCACAGGATCGACGAAATCTGCAGTACAAGTTACGTTAGTGTCATGTCTCACGATGTAATGATCTATTACTTCGTCATCCTCTTCTATCTCGTTTCTGTAAACTCTTGGGCCTTCTTCTAGTATAATATCAGCTTCACCGGGCTCACTTAGTTGAACAGTCAATCCCACATGGGTTTTTCCTGTGCCTTCAAAAGTATCAATATTTACTGTTGTAAATCCTGTTATATCAACATTCTCTACGAAATTAGTCCGTTCATAACCGTCCGGTAAATCGATCTCGTAAGAGTAATTCCTGTAATTTCCAACTACATAGTCCTGCTGTAGATATAGATCCATATTATGACTATCCTCTGGTGAGACCTCATCTACTAATTCGTATTCTGTCATCGAGGTTGACTGTATCTCCATGTCCGTCTCAAAAACGCTTACTGAATCTCCTTCTTGTTCCAAACCTGGGAATTCGATATCGAATTCGTAATCAACGAGTCGGTAAGCCACTTCATCTACATGGATTAATCTATGTGATGATGGGACATTAGCTTCTATGTATTCTAATTCTGCTTTAAAGGTCTGAAGTTCATTGTAATCCAACTCCAAGTCTCCGTCACCATAGGCTAGGTCTATCTGTAAAGCCAATAAACCGATATTGGAGTTATCCATTGATTGGATCATTGTGTCAGGCTGATATGATCTTTCTCGGGTTATGTCCATGGTGTCCCAGTCCCCACCAAATTCGATGGTTGTGTGGATGTCCTCTTCAGCACTTTTATCAACTGGGTCCGTTCTCCCTATCATTGTGACTTCTTCTCCCGATACAAACAACTCCTCATCAAAATAAGGAAGGTAACCATCTGAGTCTACTACTAAGGTATAATTACCTTCTCTGGGAGCAGCTATCTCAAAATAAGGACCCTGTTCAACAGTTTCGTGGAATACACCCATGACTTCGTGGTATAATGTGACCCTCAAATTTGTGTTAACACCGCCATCTACAGACCAAAGATATCCAGTGACCAATGGAGTTTCTTGATCGTCGGTCAATGTGATATTAAAGGTGGTGTCCTCTTCCACATCGATTTCATGCATAACATCTGGATAATCGGGAGCGGTTGTGGTTATCGTGAAATTACCTTCATAAATTGGAACCCTGTATTCACCGGATGTTTCATTGTATAGACCAACCGTCTCGGAATAATCACTATTCAAATCCTCAACTGTTATCTGAGTGTCGTCAACAACTTCGCCGTACTCATCCAACACTGTTCCGTCTATTGTGTAATTCAAAGTTTCTCTTTCTATGTCCAAATCAAACTGGGTTGTTGTGTCTCTCTCTACTTCTTTGACCTCACTTATACCTCTGAAATAAACGTGCTGTTCTTTGTATGATTGGGAAGGGAATTCTACTCTATAGTACCCTGAATCTACATCATCAAACAGGAAATATCCACCTCTAGTAGTTTGTGTGGAATGGACTTTATTTTCATAAAGGTCTATTAAGTTTACATCTAAACCACGCGGAATGGTGGCATCTTCAATCGAGAGGATGCCTTCTACTCTACCCTCTTGTCGTTCGTCTGCTCTAGCACCAAATTGCAGTACCATCAGCCCGGATAGTACCAAGGCTAGTACTATCAAGCCGGTAGCGATCTTGCCTACTGTTTCATTTCTCATGTATGGTTCCTCCATAATGACCATTATGTCATCTAATGGTTGGATTACCGCACTCATGATAAAGGGAGGTATAAATAATTTTTTAAACAAATCGGTAGAAATGTCAGAAAAATATCAAATTTTTGGGATAGGAAAAACATAATATATCCATTTTTAACTTAACAAACTATGAAACACGAGAGAAAGAGTAAAAGGAAAGGCAAAACTTGTGATGTCGAAGGGTGTAACAAAAAGAAGAAAGCTTCAGTTCCTGGTGGAAAGGTAACAAAAAAGACTGATTTAAAAGTGAAGCCATCCAGCGCTGCCGGTAATGCTTACCTTTGTAAAAAACATTATAAAAAGTACAAGAAGGCGACTAAGGAAGAAAGAGAGATACGCAAACTGGGATGGGATTGATTAAATTCAATAATTCAAGATATCCATGGACTAAATATAGACCAATTAAACCCTAAAAAAGAGGTAGAATCGCATGGACAAGATCCGGGTGATGAAAGAGAGTCTTCCATTTCTTTTCCTCTGTGCTGTAGGGGGTGCCATCGCAGGTTTTGTCCTAGGGAACATGGAACATATCTTTGAATTAGTACCTGGCCTGATAGTTTTAGTCCCTGCTATGATCGATATGAGAGGGAACATATCATCAACTATGGGATCACGTCTAGGTTCGGCGCATCATCTCGGTTTGGTAGACAAAGGTATCAAATCACCCGTTGTTCGAGAAAATATCATCAGCACCATAAGTCTCAGTGCCTTTGTTGCAGCTATACTACCTCTACTGTACTTTGTAACAAGCTTTTTACTACCTTATACTGTCGCGCTGAGTGGTTTATTTGCAATATACTTGATATCGATCTTCACAGGTATTACCACCGGAGTCCTGCTCTCGTTTATATCATATTTTGCAGTCATACTTTCTATCAAATACGATCTAGATCCAGATAACCTAAGTGGGCCTGCACTGACAACTATAGGAGATGTTCTAACACTTCTCGTTCTTTTCTTCTATGCGTTCATCGTAGGGAGTGTGTTATTATAAACTACAAATGGAAACGTATTTTCAAAGAAAGTGTTGGCGTATTGATTTTGATGGCTTTTATCGGCATAATCGGGGGTCAAGTTTTACATTCGATAGAGGAGGTTTTGTTACAGTTCCCAATTTTCTTATTTCTAGTGCCTTTGATGAACGGTCTTGGGGGAAACCTAGGTTGTATACTTGCATCAAGGGTTAGCTCTGGATTTCACTCGGGTTACATAGATCCAGATATATTAGATCGTGAATTGAATGATAATATGTTTGTCACCTTAATTATGGGGGTTATACTGTTCACATCTCTATCACTTACTGTAGCAGCTACAAGTTCGGTCCTCTCTTTTGGGCCTACTGCGATCAATTTAATTATAATCATACTGGGTTCTGGTTTGATTATTACTATAGGGACCATGATCATAACTATCAGTTTATCTTTGATATCATATAAGAAAAGATTGGATCCTGATAATATTGTCATACCTATCCTGACTACTCTTGCGGACCTTTTAAGTATAATTTCCATATTCTTTATGGTATGGGTGGTGATACTTTGAAAAAAATTCCGAAAAATGAAGACATGGAGCATCAAATCCTGAGATATGAAGATAAAAACGTTAGAGAATTACTAACGGAAATGAAAGATTATTCTGAACTGATCGCAGATCTTGCATATGCCGCCGTTGTCTACACCAATAAGGATTTAGCTGATGAAGTGGGACACATCGAATCTGAGATGGATAAGATGATGTACCTTATTCGACTGAAAACTATGCTCAGTGCCAGAAATATCGAGGATGCCAAACAGTTAAGCGGTATACTACAGATAGCTTCTTCAGCTGAGAAAATATCCGATGCTGCAGAAGATATGGTAGAACTTTTAAACGTTGAGGAAGGACTTGATACTCTTCTTCCACACATGTTTGAGGATGCTGACGAGATAATCAATACGGTTAGAGTTGCAGATTCCTCGAGTATGATCAATAAAAAAATAGGGGACCTGGCTATAGAATCTGTGACCGGTGTTAGAGTTATAGCAATCCGCAGGAGAGGGCGTTGGATATATGGTCCAAATGGAGAAGATCATATCCAAGGAGGAGACTTGTTGATAGTCAGCGGTATAATCGACGGTTATGAAAATCTGAACGATCTAGCCCTTGGAAAGAAAAAATAAAAGGAGCTGAAATAATGAAAAATGTAGAAGAGGATCTTATAGAGATGAAAAACATATCTGAGCTTATGTTAGACTTGGCGTATTCTTCAGTTCTGTTCCAAAATAAAGATATAGCTGAAGAGGTAATAGAGCTTGAAGATCGGATCGATGATATATATGAAGAGATCATCGACAAAATACTAGTTAGATGTACTGAAGAAAAGGATATAAAAAGAGAAAAGATAGCTCTCAAAGTAGCTGATTCTATCGAGAGGTTCGCTGATGCCGCACTAGATATCGCTGATGTGGTTCTTAGAGATATTGATCTTCATCCGGTTGTCAGAAAAAGTATGCGTGAATCAGATGAAATAATGGTCCGTAGGATTATCCAGAAAGGTTCATATCTCGATGGAAAAACGCTGAATGAAACTCACATGGGAACTAAAATTGGTATGAAAGTTATCGCTGTCAGGAGAAAGAACAGTTGGTCATATGGTCCGGGCAAGAATCTCCGTTTGAAACATGGTGACGTGATTTTTGCGAGAGGACCTGAAGAAAGTGAAAATGTTTTAGATGATTGGACGTGATAAAAAAACCCTATAAATAAGGTTTGGTAACTAATCAATAGGTTTAAATACCGATTTCATGCTATTTTCTACTCCAATATTAAATACACATTCGCGCGAGAATTATCTCTCTATTTGTTCATAAGGGAAAAGTTCTTTTACAGTCGTATGTTTATTGAGGTGTGTGGTCTTAATGGCCGATACAGGAAAAAGCGGAAATCAAAAAAGCAAAGGCAATCCACTACATAAAATTTCAAATCTTTTTAATTTGCCTATCGGTAAAAGTAAAAAGCCTAGAAAGATTATGCTCCCTAAATCCAAAGATAAAGTTAAAGAAGGCCTTTTATCGGGTGAAGGGGAGTGGATATCAGAATATACCAGAATTCCTAAAGTCGAAAGGGAGAGCTGGTCTGTTGAAGAAATAATGACAATTAGAGAACCTTTTGGATATGCTAGGATAGTGTATGACGACGAAAGAAAAGAACATATATACGAAGCGATAGAACCAACTTTAACAGAGAAAGAAAAAGAAACTTTAGAACTAATTAAGGACACTCTAGATAGAACTCTTACTTTTGACTGGGAAAGTATGGAAAGTAAAGATAAAGAAGAGTTTCTCAGAGAGAGCGTTGAAAGCTTCATACGAAGTAGGTCGCTTGATATTCCTGAACGTTCCGAGAAAAGATTGATTTATTATATTTTAAGAGACTATGTAAGATATGGTCCGTTAGATATAATTATGAGCGACGAAAATGTAGAGGATATTTCCTGCGACGGGATAGACATTCCTATTTTCATTTATCATGCAAAGTATGAATCATTGAGAACTACAGTCCGTTTTAAGGATGAAAAGATATTAAATAATTATATTATCCAATTAGGTCAAAGATGTGGGAAACAGGTCTCGGTTTCAACACCGATTTTAGATGGTACGACCGGAGAAGGGCACAGAGTTCAAGCCACTTATGCAAAAGAGGTGTCTACCCGTGGTTCATCGATCACAATCAGAAGATTCAAAAAAGAGCCTTTCACGCCGATAAAGCTCATAAAATATAATACTGCTTCACCAGAGATGGTAGCTTATATGTGGCTTATGGTCGAAAATGGAATGTCGATGATCGTTGCTGGAGGAACTGCTTCCGGAAAAACTTCGACGCTCAATTGTGCAACACTTTTCATACCGCCTAGTTTGAAGATCGTTTCTTTGGAGGATACCAGAGAGATCAACCTACCCCATGAAAATTGGATACCTAGTACCACCAGAACCGGTTCTGGTGAGAGTAAAGGTGGTAAGACTCAGGGGGAAGTTACCATGTATGACCTAGTCCGTAACGCCCTCAGACAAAGACCGGACTACATAATCGTCGGTGAAGTAAGAGGTAGAGAAGCACATACTATGTTCCAGGCCATGGCAACGGGTCACACAACCTATTCAACCATGCATGCTGATTCCGTCGAATCAATGGTTCACAGACTTGAAAATCCTCCTATCAATTGTCCTAGAGTTCTTTTAACAGCTCTTTCTTTTGTTATAATACAAACCTTCGCTAGGATAGAAGGTGATGAAGTCAGACGGATACAAGAGATTACTGAACTTGTTATGTTCGAGGCAGAGAGTGATGAACTCGTAACCAATACTGTATTCGATTGGGATAGAAAAACGGACAGTTATACATACAAAGGTCATAGTTTCAATTTCGATACTATATGTGAGATGCAAAACCTCACTCAAGAGGAAATGAACGAGGAATTCAACAACCGTGTTGAAGTAATCGAATATATGCTAGATAAAGACATGGTGGATTATAGAGAGATATCTAAGATCGTAACATCATATTACAAAGAACCTGAGGAAACCTTGGCCCGTTTAAGGGGTGATAGCTGATGGTTGAGATACATAACACCTTCGATAAACTGAAGGTCAGCAAAGATAGTTTCCTTAAAACCAAAAGAACAAAACCCAGTGATAGGATTGAAAAATATGGGCCACATATTGTAAAACTACCCAAGTCTGCAGTCCCTGAATATCTAGACCTTACACCTTATCAAAAATTCTGCTGGAAATTCATGGGGCCTGTAGTTAAAAAGAAGGGGATCCAAAACCAAGAGTTAGAAGACGATTTGTTGGCTGCACACATGAAAATAAGGGTTGAAGAATACATAGCTTTTGTTTGGATGAGTACCATATTAGCTCTCGTAGGTGGGAGTATAACAGGTTTGTTCATAGGTCCGATACTAGACGCGTTTTTGAATCTAGGTTGGTTACTCTTTGGTGCAGGTGCTTTGGTGGCTATTGCAGCCCCGGTGAGCACTTACCTAGGTCTGATGGCATCACCAGGTATGAAAGCTAGTTCTAGGGGTAAAAAGATAGATAAAAAACTTCCGGACGCTATGAGTTTTATCGCATCTATGGCTTCTGCCAATATCAACATAGACCTTATTTTCAAAGAATTATCAAAACAACCACTTTATGGAGAGGTTCAAAAAGAAGCAGATTGGATAACCCGAGATACAGAATTACTTGGTATAGATATACTCACGGCTTTGCAAAGAGCGGCTGACAGAACCCCTTCAGAGAAATTCCGAGATTTCATACAGGGTGTGATCACCACATCTAGTTCAGGTGGACAATTAAAACCGTATTTCACAAACAAACTGCAGGAGTATCAGGAAGAGAGAAAATTGGTTGTACAGCAAAAAATGGAAACATTGGGTATGATGGCAGAGAGCTTTGTTACCGTTGTCGTCGCTTTCCCGCTTTTCCTTGTTGTGATAATGGCTATAATGGCGCTTATGGGTGGTATGGGTGGAGGAGATCCCATACCTTTACTTTATGGTGTTGTAGGAATAATGATACCAGGTGCCCAAATAGGGTTCATTAGTATTATATGGTTGATAAACCAGGATTGATGATAATATGGCAAAATACGAAGAAGAATCTGCATTCGATAAGATAATGAAGCTTGGTAAAACAAGAGAGATATTCTTCATCTCGATCTCATTAGCTGGGATCATGCTCTTTATTTTACTCCTTAATGCTATCGATGCCGCACCGATCCCTTTAGAACCCATTGATTGGGCAATGCTTGCAACTTTATCTTTCTTCGGTCCTTTTGGTTTCTATGTGAGTTATAAGCAAAATGAGATTAAACAGATAGAAAGAAGGTTGCCAGATTTTCTTAGAGACGTAGCAGAAGCAGGTCGTTTCGGTATGACCCTGGCAGATGCTATCGTTGTGTCCGCTTCAGGAAGATACGGTAAATTGACCCCTGAGATAGAAAAGATGGCAGCACAGATAGATTGGGGGATCCCTGCATCACAGGCTTTAGAACTGTTTGCTGAAAGAGTCGATACCCCCCTGGTCAATAGGGTAGTTGCTATCATTATAAAAGCAAATGATGCCGGAGGTAATGTTGCAGACGTTTTAGGTATGGTTTCTCGTGATACTAAACAGATACATCTCTCCGAAGACGAGCAAAGCATAGCTATGACATCTTACCTGGCAGTTATTTACATTTCCTTTGCAGTTTTCATCGTTGTTATAATCATATTGAATACCCAGTTTCTTGCCCAGATGGCTGAAGCTGGTGCTCAATTAGAGGGGGACGAAGAAGGAGGCGAGGTAGATGATGTCGATGAGATGGCAGGATCGGATATGAGTACAGGAGCTGAGATCAGGACCGATATCATACCTACGATCAGATTTATCTTTACTCTTGCAGTGTTTGCCCATAGTATTGGAGACGGTCTTGTTGCAGGGGTTTTACAAAGTGGTAGAATAGCAGAAGGGATGAAACATACCTTTGTACTGACACTCATCGGATTCGTAGCTCTAAGGATATTGTTTGGTGGAATAGGAATGATGGAATGAGATGATATATATGTCGGCGATAGGAGATAAATTACAAAGAAAATTGCGTTCATTTAGTCTAAATAAAAAACCTAAAAAGGTTTACATGCCACGTTCAAAGGATACAGATGAATCAAGTATGGACGATGAGATTACAAAGATTCCAAAACTCGCTGACGAGAATATAAAAGAGATAGAGATTAATCCAGTGGATAAGCCATATACTTACGTCAGGATAAAGTACGATAACACCTCAAACGAATACATATATGAAGTGATAGAGCCTTCTTTAGATGAAGACGAAGAAGCTGTTTTAGAAACAGTCAAAGATAAACTCATCGGAGAGTTCGAGATAGTAGAGTACGAAGAGAAAGAAAAGCGTACAGAACACCTAGAAAAAAAGGTAAGGAAGATATTAAAGGATCTGGACTTGAATCTAAGAGAGGTCTCTGAGAAGAGAATAATGTATTATGTAAAAAGAGATTTCCTTGGATTCGGTACCATGGACGTGGTGATGAATGATGTAGATCCTGAGGATATCTCCTGTGACGGTACCAATATCCCCATATACGTGTTTCACCGAAAATATGGTTCTATGAAATCCAACATAATCTTCGAATCCGCATCTGAGCTGGATAATTTCGTGGTATGGTTAGCACAAAGGAGTGGAAAGCACATATCCGTTTCCGATCCGATGCTGGATGCTACCATGCCGGATGGTTCGAGACTTCAAGAAACCTTAGGAACTCATGTAACTCAAAAAGGTTCCTCGTTCACAATCAGACGTTTCGAAGAAGATCCTTTCACACCTATAGATCTTACACATTTCAAAACATTCAGTCCCGAGATGATGGCTTATGCATGGATTGCCATCGAGAACGGTCAATCCATGTTGATTTGCGGTGGTACAGCTTCGGGTAAAACAACAACATTGAATGCGATTTTATTATTCATACCACCTCAGATGAAGATCGTGAGTATCGAAGATACTCGAGAACTCAACCTTCCCCATGATAATTGGGTTCCACTGTTGACTAGAAGTGGATTTGGAGAAACTGATGAATCCGGTCAGAGAGCCGGTGAGATAGACATGTTCCAGTTGCTTCAAGCAGCTTTAAGACAAAGACCACAGTACATGATGGTCGGTGAGGTAAGAGGTGAAGAGGCTTACGTAGTTTTCCAGGCCATGGCAACAGGTAAAAGTGCATACACGACTTTCCACGCCGACGATGTACAGACCATGGTTAACAGGATGGAAAATGATCCTATCAATCTACCTAGGAATCTAGTTGGGGCTTTAGATGTAGTTTTATTACAAGCTAAAGTAAAAGTGGGTACAAAGATGGTAAGAAGGATCAAAGCTATCACAGAGATAGTAGGCGTCGATCCTGATACTAACGAACTGATTACTAACAAAGCCTATACATGGAATCCAGCTGATGATTCATTTAACTACAGCGGTCACAGCTATGTTTACAGCAAAGTTGGTGAATCTAAAAATTGGACTTCTAGAGAGATGGAACGCGAAGTTAAGCGAAGAAAGATGGTGCTTGAGTACATGGATAAAAAAGACATAAATAATTATCAAGAGTTCGCACACGTCATATCATCATATTATCGGGATAAAAATGGCGTTATGGATATGGTTAAGGAAGGTTTAGAAGAATAAAGGTGAATCTAAAATGGATAACATCAAAAGAAAAAGGTGCCGCAGACGTAATCTATCCGAATCAGATGAAGGTGTAGCGACTACTGTAGGTACAATTATGGCTTTATTAGTTTTTCTTAGTCTTCTATCACTTATAACACAGCAATATATACCGATATGGATGGAAGATAAAGAAGCTTACCATGTAGATGATGTCATGGGTCAGCTCACTCAGATCAAAGGCACTGTAGATACACTAGTTATGAACCAATATGAATACTATTCTATGTACAACACGGTTACCCTTGGTTCAGAAGGGGTACCAATGTTTGCTAGTCGTAGTATGGGTGTTATACGTCTACTACCAGATGAAAGTGGAATGAGTATAAATTTCAATGAGAGTGACGGAACCAACCGTAATTTTGAAGGGACTGGAAGCTTATCCCTAGAAGCAAGGAACAGATATTTTGAACAACAGACGATAGTATTCGAAAATGGAGCAATACTTCTACAGCAAGAAGAGGATTCAATAATCAGAGCACCACCTCAATTGACTATAGAAGAAGATGGGTCTTACTCTATTAATATTCATGTAATAGACATACAGGGGGAAGAGACAAGACTCGGTGGTTCTAGGAACATCGGGGTTGTCACAGAACTTTGGGGAACAAGTAGAACATCCTATAGTAATACAGAAGACGTTAAAATAGAATTAGATACGGAAAACCCAGGTGGTTGGGAACGTTGGTTGGTGCGGGAAACAGATCTAACAGAAGACGATATAGTAGAGGATAATGGAAAATTGATACTTGATATCGGTGATGCACACAGCATTTCTCTGATATACTCTACAGTAAACTTAAAAGTATCCACCTAAAAAGGAGATACTTTAGGAAATGTTATCAGAGTTTAGTGTAATATCTACTTGATCTAATACCTATTATATGTATACCTTTTATCTGTAACACACTGCATCTTATACATAAAGGTACAATTGAATGCTATGCTATGAACCGTGTCTAAACTCTTTGTTATTATAAAAGCAGCTGAGATGCTTTAAGTCTATTTTAAAAGGATAAATCTAAATCATGTGTAGTATTTCTGTTTTCAAAATATTTAAAAATAAAATAAAGGGTTTAAGGAATAAGAAAGGGATTACTCAGAATCCTCATCCTCTTTCTTTTTGGGTTTCTTCTTGACCTTCTTCTTAACGACCTTTTTAGGTTTCTTCTTCACTGCTTTTCTTACTACCTTCTTTTGTTCAGCTTGCTGTTCTTTTCTCTCCGGTTCTTCCTCCGGTTCTTCTTCCGCTTCGAAGTCTAAATCTTCTTCTGTGTCAACATCTATACCTAACGATTCAGTGTCAGAAAGGTCCACCTCTATGTCCTCTTGTTCGATGTCCTCATCTAAAGTGATCAATGTGCTTCCACACTTCTGGCAGATAGCATCATCTACGCTGTTCAACGCACCACATTCTGGGCACTCTATTCCGCCCTCTTTTCTTCGAGATTCCTCTCTTTCAAGCCATTCGTCGAAGGTGATGTACGAAGGTTGTTCCTGCCACCAATCCATGAATTCTTCTTCTGTGAATTCATCTCCAAGTTCATCTTTAGCTTTAGTTCTGTACTTCTCAACATGATTTTCGTACTGCTGTTTCATGGTCTCTTCGTAGTCCTGTACTTCTTTACCAGTTTTGATGAACTGAGAACCACATTCAGGACACTCCTCTGAATCATGTGGGATCCATTCACCACATTCACTACATTTTACAGTTTCAGTTTCGAACTCAACACCACACTCAGGACATTCTTTGACATCTGCAGGAATGGTTGTACTACAATTTCCACACTCGACCCATTCAGCTGGACCTTGGATCTTCATGTAAGCGAATATACCTCCTACACTACCAGCTGCAATAGCACCGATTACCGCTATGATCATCCAAAGTGGAATTCCGGTTTCGACAGATTCTCCGACCTCGATCCTTTCACCAGTCACCACTCTTTCCGCGTCAGGATAATCAGCTTCTAAGCTTAGAGTGTATCTACCTGACGTTGAAGGTTCAGATACATACATCAAGAACTCACCGTTTTCATCAGTTGTTGCACTCTGGAATTCTGCAACCTCGCCATCTTGATCTAAAAGATAAGCAGTGACTTCCATTTCGGGTATCGGTTTTCCATCGTTTCTTACTAACGTTCCTACAACGGTCTTATCAGCACCTGGTTCGGTTTCCAATAATGATACTGCTTCGAATTCTAAAGACGCACTTTCGACGTATATTGTGCGATTGACGTATGTGGATGAAATTGGAACTCCATCTTGATCAACTTCGGAAGTATTGTACCATATCCCAATGTTCTGTTCTCCATGCATCCTTACTGTCCAATTATGATAGAAATCTATCACTTCGCCGCTTCCAACATCTACATTTTCCTTTATTAATTCGGTATCGGATATCGTAACATTTACTGTTCCATTTATAAGATCAGTACCACCTAAATTCGTCAATCTTATGTTCAATGATAGGTCATCAAATTCCACTATCTCATCTTCCTCCGTCAGTTCCTCACCATCTTGTAATAATATTACATCGGAATCAAAAGATGCTTTCGGTAATGACAGAACTGTCAATGTTTTAACAGCTTCATTATTATCCGAATTTGGGTCTGATAATGGTTCCACTTCTGGATCTATCCAAACACTGATGTCGATATCTTCGCTAGTCTGCATATCATCTAACATCTCAGCGGTCCATGTCACGCTGGCTGTGGTGTAACCTTCTGTTGGAATAGAGTCAATATTTTCCATACCAATTTGTTCTCCAGTTTGCTCGTTAAAGAAATAAACATCTACATCATACGCTTCAGTTTCTCCAACATTTTCAATATCTGCATCTATCCTAACTTCATCACCGAGGTTTATTTCGTTGGTGTCTGTAAATATATTGTTTTCATTTATGCTGAGATCTGGTATGGCTAGATCTTCAAAATGCATATCATAATCTATTACATATTCCTGGCTTGGATAATTTGGTAAACTTTCTTCGAATGGTTCTATTTCATAAACATCTTCTGCTTCTGGAGGAGTATATACGGCACTGAACTCATAATTACCATATAACTCAGGTTCATGCTCCATTATCACATCAGTGAGTACTTTTAGGTTTGTGATTCCCTCTCCATCTGTGGTACCACTCACAGTATAATCCGTATCCAAGTTTTCTGCAGTTACTTCAGCTCCTTGTATCGTTAATCTAGTTTGACTAAAGGCGGTTGCTCTTACCCACCTATACAATTCGATCTCAGATTCTCCAGTGGCTTCTACAGCTCCGGTTTCAACCCCTGTTAAAGTACCTGATGTATCATGGAAGTCGACCAGGTCAGCTTCGAATGTACTGTTTACTATATCAACATTAGAAGGTTGCAAGAAAATATCAGATGAAGTGAATTGACTTTCTTTTGCTGAGAAACTATCTCCCGTTATCTCCATTGATCCTTCGACTGTGGTATCCTCGGTCTGTACAGATGATTCATCCTCGGCTATCAGATTGATATTACTAGACATCATGCTATCCCCTTTCACAACCAGTTCAGAATCATCTTCTAGCTGTATATCGAATTGATAATCAGAATGGATCGATCCATGATCTATCTCAAGAGACCCTTGATCTCTCAACATGACGCTATACCTCTGGTCGCTATCCATTATGAGCCCTAACACAGCCCGTGGATTCGATCCCGTGATCCTCAGTTCTCCATTGCCATGGATGACAACAAAACCATCCCTATCATAAGATCCAGTGATCTCTCTCTCATTAGGGAATCCATCTCCCCCTACTATAAGATCATTGTTGTAATCTTGACTGAATATCGGTTTAACTATCATTGCATGATTGTCTTCATTGTTGACATCTTCATCAGTGTGAGCGATCACATGTATCTCTCTGTTACCTCTGATTTCAGGGGTCCATTCAACATCTGCAATTTCCGAAGAATTGGGACCGATTACAAGGTCGTGTTGAGTTGCTATCAAAGTTTCTTCATCTGGGAAACCATTATAGAACGATACATCAACCGTAGTTTCTACACCACCAGAATTCCATACATCCGCCCTTATTTCGAGCGTATCTCCTCTCTGAGATAATTCAGTAGAGAAAGATATGTCATCTTCTGTAACGGAGATTTGAGCAGTTTTCATGATCTCGATCTCAACGTCTTCTCTAGGTTCGACGATCTCTCCTTCATCTTCCGGTTCGATAATCATGGAGACCGTGCGGATTTCACTTAATTCATCACCAACCATCTCAGCTGTCCATTGATAATCTACTGTGACAGTTTCTCCACCGCTGATACCCGGAACAAATTCTGAATATATCAACTTTTCATCAGCAGTGCCTTCATCTACATATAAATATACATCGATATCAGATGAAAGTGCTTCTCCAGTATTTTCTATACTACCTACGAGTTCTACTGTTTCATCTTCAAACAACTCTAAAGGTTCAACCTGAAGGTCTATATTCAATTCTGTCACACTAAGGATTGTAAAAGTTTTCCACAATTCGTTATTCGATTTATCCGTCTCGTTTATGTTATTCTCCGGATCTACAACCACGGTTATATTATATTCACCAGGTCCGGGATATTCATCCCATTGTACGAAATCCGTATAAGCAATCGATCCATTTCCTGGAACGTCAATAATGTTGCTTCCTATGTAAATCTCTCCATCACCATAGTAAAATGAAACGTTAACATCGTTGGCATCATTATCCCCGATGTTCTCAATACCTGCATGGAATGATATCTCGTCACCATCCGTTATCGTATCGGTGGTTTCACCATCAGATACACCATTCAGTTCAAATGGCTGTAGATTCGCTTGATCACTGATAGTTATTTCTTTTTCTGCAAAGTTATTATCTGTGTTCAATTCATCATGATCGTCATAAGGATCTACATGATATCTAATCTGGTATTCCCCAGCTTCCATATCTGTAGTATCTAAAAATACAGACTCTGTTTTTCTTTCACCTACCTGAAGTCCGTCTAGATACACAGTTTCTATAATTTCTGGTTCAACGGCATCTTCAAAATAAGAATAAAATACAACCTCGATGTCGCTTTCTGCATCTCTAGTTCCTGTATTGTTTACAGTAGCTTCAAGTTCCAACTCAGTACCTCTTGTAACAGATCTCACTTCGGTACTATCCTCGAGAATTCTGAAATCTTCATCTGTAACGTTGAAATCAGGTAGAGGGATCTCTTCATCAAATACCAGCTCGAACTCATGGTGGGTAGAAGTCTCGTTCATATTAGGGAAGGTCTCAAGGTTGATCTCACCTGTAGCTGTACCGACATCGGCATGTTCCCCTTCGATGAAATAATCTCCTACACTTCTTGTATTTGGCCAATCCTGTGGATGATTAACTCTATCACTTATCAAAAATAAAGTAACCTGTCCATCATCATTGGTTATGAATGTTTCATTTTCGATATCATAATAACCCTTTCCTGTTCTATTCATGTAATGCCAAGCTTTTGGATTATCTGTCAAATTATTCCTTCCTACAACGTTATCATAGAGGGCTTCGGATAGATCTTTATAGTTTTCATCCAAGTTAGCTGTAATATTGGTTTCTGGAAGTGGACTACCCACAGCATCTATTGCTGTGACCGTAATCCATCTGTAATACCAAGTTTGATTCTTAGAATCCTCATCGGCGATCAAGAACGGGTCTCCGTCAGGGTCCCATTCATCTTGAGGATAAACACCAAACGACCTAAATGACGAATTTATCATTCTGATTGCAGACCTTTCCATATTTGCATCCTGCATCCACGTGGTATCATCAGTAGGTTCAAAATTGTCATCTCTTGGGTCTGTATCAGCTGCCCTATAATCAACATCGATTATGCTATTTATCACGGTCACGGATGAATCTCTTATATAAAGATCATTATTGTATTGTGAGATCAAATTTACTTTGTCAACAGATATATTTTTATTCTCAGCTATTGAATCATCATTAGTTAGTCTAAAATCAAGTTCTTTCAGGAAGTATTCTTCATCCATGTATTCTCCCTTATAGAACTCATCTATATCCAATTCCCAAATATTACTGTCGTCGACAGTTCTCGTATCCGTGGGTTCAACCTGTAAAGCAGTTTTCCACTCATCATTCACATTGTACTCTAATGAACTTGAGGCCGTGTAGTTTTCTTCAGTATCATATATTATCTCTAAATATAGAGTGCTGATCCGATTATATGGGTTCACGTATCCGTATTCACCTACAGGAAGATCTGGATCATTAAGATACCAGTCACTTATGGTGAAGGAATCCTGGGGTTCTAAATGATAATACTCTCCATCTTCTTCGTTTAATTCTTCAACAAAAGTTCTCCATTCCATCTCGTCGAGTTCACCGTTTCTATAATAATCATTTATCTCAGAGTCTTCGAATAAAACTTCAGAGTTAGCATGAGCAGTAAATCTTGGACAATCATTGTTGTCATTTATTAACAAAGCATCATCGAACGGTATCCTATCATCGGGGACCCTTTCAAAAGATGAATTCCTCATGGTGAAAGTAGAACTTTGGACATATACCCATCCTGGGAATCTGAATGTCGAACCCTGCTCCATCAATATTTCAGATCCACTGTGGGCGGAGATATTTGTTTTTATAAATGGTCTAAGAAGATCTTCCTGAGGCTGAGTTGTTATCGAACTGTTCTGTAATTCCAGCCTTCCGCCATCCCATATCTGTATTTCCCATGGATGGTTTTCATCGATCAATAAAGTCAAAGTGGAATCATTGATTATCAATTCGCCGTTACTTGTTATAGTGATATGGCTATCGATCTGTCTAGAACTGTTCACATATTCAGTACTGTCGATCAACCATTCATCATCAGCCATAGGTTCGATATCATTAGGTTCTGTCTGTACGTCTGTTTCAGAATGTCCGCTCATAACTGGTACTAATACGCCTGTTATAAGCAAAAATAATATTGCCAAGCTCAAAATTTTTGAGAGTTGCTTTTCGCTCTTATGCATACTTTTCACCATGTTGGACAAATTTAGTATATGTTCCATGTAGTTTTAATAACCTATAAAAGGATTTGCCCGATATATGAGTACGTTAATGCCATAAAGTAAAACATATAAAAGAACAGTTCGATTGGGGGTTGGTAAAATGGATACGTATAATGCAATAATCGGTAGGAGAAGTATACGAAGGTTTGAAGATAGAACCGTCTCGTCTAATATTTTAAAAAAATGTGTTAACGCAGGAAGACTATCTCCGTCAGCTGCTAATAAACAACCGTTGAAGTTCATAAGCATTACAAGAAAATTAAAAGAAATGTTTTCATGTACGAACTGGGCGGGATACCTTGATTGGGAACCCGATGAATCCGAGATGCCAATGGCGTACATAGGTATTTTGAAAAAAGAAAAATATGGCTGGGATATAGATGCAGGGATAGCGGCTCAAAGCATATGTTTAACTGCTTGGAACGAAGGCGTGGGCTCTTGTATATTGGGTAGTATCGATAGAGAAAAACTTCAGGGAATATTACCGATCCCATCTAATTATAAAATAATCTATCTCGTTGCTTTAGGCTATCCTGCAGAAGAACCAGAAGTCATAGAGAATGAAAAGGAAGTCGAGTATTATCATGAAGACGATGTACTTAAAGTTCCTAAAAGACCCCTTGATAAAGTTTGGATAAAATGGTGAATTCTTACTGATTAAATATCCCTAAATAATAGTTCTATTTACATAATGATCACATAGATTTAAAAAGACTTATCTATCATTTGTTAGATGTAGGTTAATGATTGGGATGCACGAGGAAATCCTTCGAAAAGTGACAGAAAAAAATACATTGATATCCCCCAGTGCGTGGGAATACCTCGAAAGACAGGACGATCCTAATTCCATCGTTGAAGGTCTTTTAGAAAAGGAAAATCTACCATTCCCCATCGGTAGAGATACTATCGAATCATTCGTTGAAAAGGGAAGTGGAATTGAAGAATCTGTTGAAACAGCTACTGAACTCATAACAGAGATAGAGGGTACTGCATCCTTTTGTGAAAATATCCAGGTAATACGAGATATTACCGGTAATTCGACCTGTACAGGCGTCATAGATGATTTTACAAAATATTTCAACAATAGGTACGAAAAACTGCGCTCAATATTGTCTAAAAGAAGAGAGAGCAACGGAATTATTGATATATCATCTGCTAAAAAAAGGAAGGGAGACGCAAAAGTCATCGCAATAGTAGGGGATATACACGAAACTAACAATGGGAACAAGATATTGCAGTTAGAAGACCCTACTGGTATGATGCGAGGTTTCATCTCATCTGAAAATCCAGCATTCGAGAAGAATCTACTGGAAGATGAAGTGATACTCGCTATGGGAAGCGTTTGGGATAAGAGGAAGGACTATGATGTTACCCTTTCCATTAATGATATAATAAGGCCTGGTGTCCCCAAAATACGATCACAAAGTCATAGGGATTTTAAGGGTAAGGTAGCATTTATCGGAGATGTCCATGTTGGTAGTGACACATTCTTGAAGGATGAATGGAACCGATTCGTAGAGTGGATAAACTCCGGTAGCGAAAAAGCTAAAGATATCAAATATATCATCATATCTGGTGACTTGATAGATGGTATAGGTATATATCCAAATCAAGAAGATGAACTTGAGATTGTGGATATTTTTGAACAGTATAGGGAATTCGCAAAGATGATAAAAAAACTTCCAAAAGACATCGCTATCATTACGATCCCAGGTAACCACGATATCGTAAGGAATCCCGAACCACAACCTTGTTTACCTGAAGAAGTACGTGAGATGTTCCCGAAAAATGTGAAATTCTACGGCAATCCTGCTTTTATCGATATAGATGGTTTGAAGATATTGATGTATCACGGTAGAAGCATTAACGATCTTTCAGACAAACTGAATCATGTTGATACAGATCATCCCGTTACAGCTATGAAAGAGATGATGGAAAGACGACACCTGGTACCAGTTTACGGTGAGAAGACACCGATAGCACCTGAGAAGGAGGATCTACTTGTTATAGACGAAATACCAGATGTTTTTGTAACAGGTCACATACATAAAACTCAAGTCGAGGATTATCACGGTACAATCATGATAAACTCATCAACATGGCAGGACCAAACGGAATACCAAAAGATGCGTGATATACAACCCGACCCCGCAAAAGTGATCGTTCTAGACCCGGCTTCAAATCAGATAACTGTTAAACAATTTACTTAAAAAACAAAAAGAAAAGTGTCGGGGACGGGGTTTGAACCCGCGACCTCTAGATTTCCCAGGAAGAATACCTGTTCATCTTTTCTAAATAGGAACGCTTTTGTCATTCCCTATGAGTCTAGCGCTCCGCCAGGCTGAGCTACCCCGACTTTGCGATCAAAATATTATTCTTCTTCTGGATGAAGAGCTTTAATTATCTTTTTAGAGAATGCAGGACCTACTCCTTCAACGTCTTTAAGGTCTTCTTTGGTGGCTTCTTTTAACTCTTCGGTTGATTTGTATCCTCCATCATAGAGCTTTTCTGCCATGGTCGGACCGACGCCTTCTATCCCCTGGAACTCCTTTATGACTTCGGGTTTGGTCTTATTTTTCTCTTCTTCCTTGACCTCTTCTATTACGTCTTCGGACGTCTCTTCATCTTCTTTTTCTTCAGCTTCTTTATCCAACTCTTCTTGACTGATGATCCTCTCGTCGAGTTCCTCGTCGCTGGGAACGGATCGTACTTCAGATTTACGTATCTCGACCCTCTTCAAAGGATAGATCTCTTTTGTTTCTTTCTTTATCTTTTTCGCTAAACTGCTGAAGATCATTTTACTTACAAGTTCAGGCAAGGTTGATTTTGGAACCTCTTCATTCAATATTTCTTTCATCCTCTTTCTGAGTGATTGTTTGATCGAAGAGTTTATCCTCTTATCAGTAACTGATAAAACCTTGATCCTTACCTGATAACCTTCTTTGGTTCTCGTATCGAAAACCGAATCAATCTTGGACCTTCTTCTACGTGTCAATCTCCTGATATAGTCACTGGTCATGTCATGACCCATGAATCTGGTCACACACTCCCCTCCTCTTACACCGTTCACTTTAAATTCTGCTTTGATATGAACTTTGGAAAAGTCGCCGGTTAAGTCCTGCATACTGATAGAAGCGGTCCTTCCTAACAGTTCTTCGGGTTCAGCAGCAGGTGTTTCTCCTACAACAGCTCCATCGAACATTTCTGGAGCTACTATTCTATACCAGCTCTTTGATTTCCATTTATCTTTAACACGTCTTCCTGCACGCCTGGATTTTTGCCTAGCCATGGTAATTCTCCTTGAATCTTGAGGATTTTAAATCATATAATACCGATCTACGTCGGTAAGGTAAATTGAAAGTAAATATAATTAATATAACTACTTTTTGGTTGGATTAAGTAGATTCGGACTAAAGTAATTCGATCCCTTTAGGCATATGCCCGAACCTCTTTACAAATTCTTCCGGCCAATTTTCGGAATCTAAACCTTTCTGAGCCAGGAAGGCAGATGCCCACCTTTCTAGGCCGATACCTGTACATCCCGAGTAAAGTTCTTCAGTTTGGGATTTGATGTTGAAAGTTTCTGTATACTTTTTGAAAAGAGAGAGATTCTGGAACTCCAACCATTCACTTTGTTCCCTAGATCCTCGATAGGGAAGATATGCTTCGAAGTCAACCGTTCCTAATTCTGTTTCACCATTCTCTTCTTCTTCCCCCGCCTGTTGAAGGTAGAAGGGAGTCACATTAGCCATCCTCCATTCAAGTTCTAAGATCTCTTCAAATACGAACTTATACCTCTCGATAAGTTTTTCTTTCAGATCTATCAACTGCTCTCTTGTACCGATATATACCGGTTCTATACGGTGGAATTCATCCACTCTTTCTATACCGTGGCGTCCACCGGATTCATACCTTGCGCTGGGAGATGTTTTATCATAGATCAACACCGGTAAGCTACTATCGGATATGGTGCTGTTCTTGAGAGACCAATAAATTATTGGGCATTGTGCATAACAGACTCCGGCTCTTGGAGCGGTTGTCATCTCATCTAACTTTTCTATTGGTACCTCACGAGAGATCTTGATCTCATCGATCATCTCTTCCCACTCTTTAGGGTCTCTTGTTTTGGGTTCTGAAATATAATAGGCTTCGTTTGGTATACCTTCCATGTGACCTGTATCGATCCAAACGTCGAAGGGCACCATCATGCTCTCTATTATTTCTTCAAAGCCTAGAGGTTTGAGGACCTCGGATACCGCTATCTTTTCCATGGTTTTCAATATCTTTGCAGCCTGAGGCCGATAAAACCATTTACCTTTGGTTGGGCCTTTCTTTATCCAACCCCTTTCTTCCATTACTTTTGTCGGATCTTCATTCCAAACGATATCTTTCTTCTTAGATTCCCAAACTAATTCCCATTTCTCCTCTTTTCCTTCGTAATATTGATGATGAACCTTCTCTTTGATCCTATTTATTATCCGATCTACAAAGTTTCTTTGAAGTTGTTCTTCCGAAAGACTAGTTACAGATATCTCGCATTCTTTTCCGTCGATATTAATATTGTCAACATATGGCAATTCTATCTGCTTTTTTGGTTCATCCTTCAACTCGAAGCGGATACGGTATTGATCGATTTTGACAGCCCTAACACCTACGTGATGTTTTCTACCCATTTTCTCGCTCAATGTTTTCCTTAAACGAACGATCCCGTCATGTGCTCTAACGTATCTATCGGATATTATCTTTATATGTAGATCTTTACCCTCTACACTGTGTTCAACCACGGAAGCCCCACCAGACTCTACATTTTTTGGAATACCTCTTTTAAGAATATCATCATTTGCCTCGGATATAACTGAATCTATATCATCTTTGATCTCGTCTATCTCTCCGCTGAAGGAAAGAACTGCTTTAAGTTCGAATTCCATGTTTACCTAGGATGTGTATATCTAAAAACTATATAAGTATTTTAGATGAGATAGTATCGAATTTTATTCACTAGAAGTTCAAAGTTTTCAACAGAAGAAGATTTCCTTTAACCATATTTTTTCTTTCGAAAAATTTAAACAGTTATACTCTTTATACTAATATGGGATAAAATGGAGACTTTAGAACATCCGGACGTTCAAATTCAAGATGTGATGTCGGTCACACCTATAATCATTAGAAAAAATAAGACGGTTAGAAAAGCCGCTCAGCTTATGAAAGATGCAGATGTTGGTAGTCTCATCGTCTTGAATGAAAAAGAAGATATAGAGGGGATCATAACTGAAAACGATATAGTCCTCGATACAGTAGCCGAAGGTTTGAATCCCTCCGAGGTTACGGTTCAAGAGATAATGTCTACTCCAGTTAACACAATAGAAGGAAATAAAACAATACTGGAGTGTGCTAAAATCATGGCTGAAAAAGGTATCCGAAGATTACCTGTCACGAGGGACGGAGAAATGATCGGGATGATCACTGAGAATGACATTCTTGAATTATCACCGGCCCTAATGGATATCACCAGAGAATACGCTAGAATACAACATCCGGACGAGTTAGAAGAGTACAGTGAACCAAGGGAACGTGAGATATCAGGATACTGTGAAAGTTGTGGAGTTTACTCAGATAGACTTGTCTCCGAAAACAGTGAATTAATCTGTCCCGAATGCAGATGAAATACTTGAATCCTGCGAGAGTTGGCTCAAATGAAATTCGTTAAATTATCTCAAGAGGAGTTGCAAAAAATAGCGTCATTTTATAAAGAAGTCATGTCCACCGCCTACGAAGGTTTGTTTTTCCGAGAAGGGAAGGTCATAGGAGAAAGTATAATGCAGGTGGTCCAGGAGAATGACGACTTTAGAATCAAAGCCGCTAAAATAATACAAGCTAGAGGATGGGCGGATGAAGTTGAACTGGGTGAATCCCAGGCTAAATCGAAGGGGTGTATCGAGGTCAATGAAGGATCTGATAATCCCACATGCCATAAAATGAGAGGTATGTTAGCGTTAATATATCGGAAAGGGACGGGAAACATAGTAGAAGTTACAGAAAAAGAATGTCAGAGTACAGGTGCTGATGAATGCGTTTTTGATATAAACGTTAAGTTTTAGAGGGGAGAAAATGGTAAATATAGAAGATTTGGAGAATATCTTGGATGAACTAGCTGAACTAGGTGTTTACGGCTCAGCTGTGGTGAATAAAGACGGGACCCCGATAGCTTCTGATTTACCAGAAAAGGTTAACACTAATACATTCTCTATCATGTGCGCCACTGCGATGGGTGCTGGGAGAACTGCGAATGCCGAGATTGGAAAAAAACCTTTAGATAAAATAAGTATCGATTCTAGTGAATATAGTACTGTAATCGTTAACGCCGGTCGTAAGATGGTTTTGTCTGTTATTGTAAACTCTTCATTAAATTTTGAAGATATCGAAACACCTATTTTCGAAGCAGCTAAAAGGATAGGCCTGATGGACTAAAAAGTTTACTCAAAATATTCTATGATCCATTGAAGTGCCTTTTCAGATGTTTGTTCTTTCACTTCCCATCGATTACCTGAAAAATGAAATTTTTTTGATTGCACTCTCTCTTTATCACTCAAAGCCATGTAAACGGTACCTACTGGTTTTTCTTCAGTACCTCCACCCGGCCCTGCAATACCTGAAGTAGCTAAACCAATATCTGTACCCATCTTCCTTCGAACTCCTTCAGCCATCTGTGAGGCTACCTCTGCACTTACAGCACCCTTCTCATGGAGATCACTTTTATCCACGCCTAGATGTTCTATCTTAGCCTCGTTACTGTAAGTAACTAGACCTGATAAGAAATACATTGAAGAGCCAGGTACATTTGTTAGTCTGTGTGCGATCAGACCTCCCGTGCATGATTCTGCAGTGGAAATAGTGTGGTCGTTTTTTGTCAATAAGTGTGCGGCTTTCTTTTCGGTTTCAGAACTTATCCCTATGGTTGGCTTTAACATACCTTTCATATCTTTCCCCTCCAAATATTCAGTTACTTCTTTGGGAACAAGGTGTTTCCAATCTTCACCTTCTAGGATCCTCCTTCTAATTTCAGTTCCAGAGTACTCTTCTCTGTTGACTTCTTTGACTTTGACCGTTTCGATCCTAGTTTCTTCAAAAAGACGCAGTACTACCGATGAATTGGCGTATACTCTGTCAAAGGTAGGTAGTATTGCTTTGATGTAATGTACCCATGCTGGATAGCAGTTTATATCCGGGATCGGGTAGACCTCAAAAGGTAAAGATGATCTGTTTTTTAATACCGTTTTTATGATATCTATTCGCTCTCCCCCAGATAAAGGATCATTTATCTCTCTCTCTTTCTGAGCACTACCAACACCGATGATGATGGAATCACATTCTTCTGTCATCTGCTCGACAACAGACATGTGACCCTTGTGGAAGGGTTGGAACCTTCCTATAAACAATCCTCTCATCAAGTAAAAATAGAATCAAAGCAGATATAAATTTTTGGATAGTGTATTTTTTGTCCTTAATATATTTAGCTGTCGTGAATTTATATATCTTTAACCGATAGCTATATATATACGGTCGTGTTCCTTTAGCCAATTCTTCCAGATATGAGATATAAACAGAGGGAGATATCCATTCACGAGGAAGGATCAACGATTACAAAGGTGATCTAATGAATTTAACAAATACAAGAGCGATAACTCTCGCACAAAATAAAGACGAAGAAGTAAATGCAGTCGAAATAGTTGAAAAAAGAGTCTTCAGAGGACCTAATATTCACGCTATGTTTCCAGTGGTACAGGTCACTATAGACCTTGGTGGACTGGTTGATATTTCTTCCACACCTGAATTTGCAGAAAAGTTGGTTTCGATACTTTCGGAATTAAAGGAACACACCTGTTCAAAAAATCGAAGAGGAGGGTTTGTCGAGAGATTGTACGAGGGAACATATCCCGCACATATTATCGAACACATGGCGATAGCTATCCAGAATACCATAGGATCTAAGGTGTATTTTGGTAAGGCTAGAAGAGAAAAAGGTAGTTTGTACAATATAATCATGGAATACGAGGTTGAGGATTTGGCGATGTTATCGATCTCGGAATCTGTTTATTTATTCAATCAACTAGTCCATGAAGACCCCGATATAGAAGAGTTAGAAAAAGAGGTAAAACTGATACTTGATGAGGCTGAACATATATTCCAGGAAGGAAAACTTGGTCCGAGCACTAAAACTATTTTAGAGGCTGCAAAAAGAAGAAACATACCATTTAATAGAGTACATGACGACTACAGCCTTTTCTCTCTTGGATGGGGTAAGAATAGAAAGATGATTTGGGGGCCTGTAACGTCAGAGACAGCTGTTATCGGTTCAGATCTAGGTAAAGATAAGGATATCTGTAAAGACGTACTATACAATTACGGATTCCCAGTTCCAATAGGGCGTCTATGTAGGTCCCTAGAAGACGTTATAGAAGAGGCTGGAAGGATCGGTTATCCAGTTGTTATCAAACCTGTAGATGGGCACCACGGAAAAGGTGTGCTGGTAAATCTCGAAAACGAGGAAGAGTTGAAGGAAGGTTATGAAATCACAAAAGATGTTTCACCCTATGTATTAGTTGAACAGTACCTTGACGGAGACGATTTCCGAGTCTTGATCGTAGGTCATAAAGTAGTAGGTGTTTCAAGGAGGATACCAGCCCATGTTGTAGGTGATGGGAAGTCGAATGTCAAAAAACTTGTAGAAATTGAGAATCAAAGACCTGAGCGTGGAGAAGGTCATGCCTATGTTCTTACTGAGTTGAAACTCGGTGATGAAGAGCTGATGTGCCTGAAAAGGAACGGATATACACCCGAATACGTTCCAAGTGAAGATGAGATAATCTATCTAAGGGAGATAGGGAATATCAGTACTGGTGGCACTTCTGAGAATTATACAGATATCACTCATCCTTCAATAAAAAAGAAACTCGAAAGGGTCTCGAAATTACTCAATTTAGACGTTATGGGAGTGGATATTATTGCTGAGAATATCACTTTACCCGAAAACAGCATGAAATGGGGTATCATCGAGGTTAATACCAGTCCTGGATTAAGGATGCACATAGCACCGTCGGATGGGACTCCAGTACCCGTTGGGGACTACATTATAGAAAATATGTATCCTAAAGGGGACGGACGTATACCTTTAGTTGCTATTACTGGAACTAATGGAAAAACTACTACCGCTAGATTGGTAGAATGGATCGCTAGATGTGAGGGATATGATACCGGTCTAGCTGTCACCGGAGGGATTTACTTGAGAGGTGAGATTATAGAAGAAGGCGACACGACCGGACCATGGAGTGCAAATATGGTTCTTCAAAATCCAGAAGTTGACTTTGCAGTCCTGGAAACAGCTAGAGGTGGCATCGTTAAAAGAGGTATTGGATACGACAAGTGTTCCGTCGGGGTGATCACTAACGTTGGTGAGGATCACATAGGTTGTGACGGTATCCAGGATAAAGAAGATATATTCTGGATAAAATCTGTAGTTGCTGAATCTGTGGATTCAAATGGATTTTCTGTTATCAACGCAAGGGACGAATTTGCGGAAAGATTGATGGAAAGGGCTAGAGGTAGAATAGTTCTATTTTCTACTGAAAGAAATGCTCTCATAGATGAGCACATCCAAAAGAAAGGGATTTCATTCGTTTATGAAGATGGTGCTCTTGTAGCCTATATCGATAGGTATCCAGTCTGTATTTCAAATGTTAAACACATACCTTATCTTATGGGTGGTGCAGAGATCATGGTCGAGAATACCCTTGCCGCAGTAGCTGCAGCTTATTCGTCGGGAATATCACTGATCTCTATAATAGATGCATTGAAATCTTTCGAACTTTGCGAAGAGTTAAGCCCAGGTAGATTGAACAAAGTCGAGTTGGGACCGATCTCCGTTGTTCTCGATTACGCTCACAATCCGGATGCTATGAGAGGGCTCGGAGAATATTCTACTCATCTAGAGTCTGATAAAAACATCTTGGTGTTCGCAGGTGTTGGCGATAGAGGGAATGATGCGCTTAAAGAATACGGAAAAGAAGCGGCAAAATGGTTCGACGATATAATCATCACAGAAAACCCTGCACAGTTAAGAGGTAGAGAACTAGGGGAGATGACAGAATACATCCAAAAAGGAGTTGTGTCTAAAGGAAAGGAAACCGAGATTATCGTAGATTACGAAGAGGCCATTGCTAAAGCAGTTGAAAATGCGGGAAACGATGATATAGTGTTCATCGTAGACTTAGACTTAACTTCGGATGATCTAAATAAATTTATACCATTAATTGATGACAAGGAGTTAGTGAAAAACGAGATCAGTGTGGATAAGAAAGAGAGTATTAGAAGCTATGGATTGATATGAGAACCCCAGCATCATAGATTCTACTTACTTTTTAAATTCTCATATTCATTCGAATTATAAAAAGCGCCGAGGAGGAGATTCGAACTCCTGTGGTGCATAGCACCACCGGCTTGCTCGGCCAGAGACAGCCCGTTAGGACTATCCCTGATTAAGCGGCTCTCAAGGCCGGCGCCTTAGGCCAGACTTAGCTACCTCGGCATGTGTGATAAAACGGTAAGTCTGGAATCTTGGGAGTAAGTAAAGTTTAGAATTAATATAGTTAACGGTACAGATATGGTGAACTCCTACGATGAACTTTAGATCTCAAAAAACCAAAAGTTATAAATACATCCAAATGGAATACGCTTTTGCAAAATAAATACATAACTATGGTGATAAAATGAGTGAAAATTGGCCAGATAAACCTGTAAAGGTGACGGACAGTAAATTTGATGAGTTTGTTAACGATTACGATTTAGCTTTGATCGATTGTTGGGCAGCTTGGTGTGGACCCTGTAAGATGATGGAACCTGTCCTCGACGAATTGGCAGAAGACATGCAGGGTGAAGCTGCCGTGGGAAAACTCAACGTTGATGAAAACAAAGAGAAAAGCAGGGAATACGGTATCTCCTCTATCCCAACTTTACTGGTCTTTAAAGACGGTGAGAACGTGGATAGATTGATAGGCGCAATGGATAAGAACACGTTGAAACAAAAACTCAAATCATATCAATAAACCCTTTTTCTCTTTTTTTCCAACCGTAATCTACTTATCCTCATTCCTTTTTCATACAATTGGGAATAACATGACTGTAAAGGTAGGAATTAATGGATATGGAACCGTAGGGAAGAGAGTAGCAGACGCAGTGGCCCAGCAGGATGACATGGAGATCGTAGGAGTTGCCAAGCGCAGTCCTACATACCAAGCTGAGATGGCCGTTGAAAAGGGACTTCCATTTTATGCAGCATCTGATAAATATCTAGATGCCTTTGAAAAGAAGGATATACCCGTGGAAGGGATGTTAGAGGATCTTCTTGAAAAAGCGGATATCATAGTTGACGGAACCCCAAAGAAAGCTGGATACAAACCCGTTTATGAAAAAGCTGGTGTAAAAGCGCTGTGGCAGGGAGGAGAAGCCCATGAACTTACAGGACTTTCTTTCAATTCCATGGCGAATTACGATGAATGTTTTGGAGCAGATTATCTTAGGGTCGTTTCTTGTAATACAACCGGACTTCTAAGAACTTTATATCCAATTTACAGAGATATAGGGTTCGAATCCGTACAAGCGGTTATGATAAGAAGAGGCGCAGACCCATGGGATACCAAAAGAGGACCAATCGATGCGATAAAACCAGTTTTGAACATACCATCACATCACGGACCTGATGTTCAAAGCGTAGTACCTGAGATAAACATCCAGACGACTGCTGTAAAAGTACCCACAACTATTATGCACCTACACAGTTTGGTAGTCAACCTTGAAAATGATGTAACAACCGAAGATATTTTAGATGTATGGGACAAGACACCAAGGATCAAGTTCTTCAACGCCTCAGAGGGTGTGGATTCTACTGCAAAGGTCATGGAATGGGCTAAGGACAGAAACAATACAAGAGGAGACCTGAATGAAATAGCTGTATGGGATGATGCGGTCAAAGTCGAGGATGGAAGATTGTACTATTACCAAGCTATCCATCAGGAAAGCGATATCGTTCCAGAAAATGTCGATGCGATACGAGCCATGATGGAGATGGAAGAAGACAAGATGAAGAGCATCCATCGAACCAACCAAAATATGAATATAGAATAAATTCGAGGAACTATAATGTTAGTTTGTCCACTAGATTACAGGTATGGACGGGAAGAAATGAAATCCGTCCTCAGTAAAGAAAACAAAACGCAGAAACTTCTAGAAGTTGAGGCAGCGTTATCTCGTGCTCATGCTAAGGTTGGGAACATACCAGAAAGTGCTGCAGAGATCATATCTGAAAACGCTAATACCGATGTAGTAGACTGGGAGGAAGTTGAAAGAGTTGAAAAAGAGGTTACTAAACACGATATCATGGCCTTAGTAAAAGTTCTAGGTCGGCATTGTGGAGATGCTGAAAAGTATATACATCTTGGTGCCACTTCCAATGATATAATAGATACTGGTATGGCACTGCAGTTAAAAGAAGCCATAGGAGTCTTGAAAGAGGACCTTAACGAGTTGAGAGATACCCTCGCAGATAGAGCTAAGGAGCATCGTGACACGGTTATGATAGGTAGGACCCATGCGCAGCACGCTGTACCAATGACTTTTGGCCTAAAATTAGCTGCATATGTTTCTGAAATCGATAGACATATAGAACGTCTAAATCAAGCTGAGAACCGAGTCACTGTCGGAAAGATGAGTGGTGCAGTAGGTACAGGAGCGGCTCTTGGAGAAAAAGCTGAAGAGATCCAAAAGATAGTCATGGACGATCTTGGATTAGGTATCGAAGAAGCCACCGGTCAGATAATCGGAAGGGATCGATACACGGAATTGATTACCCTAGCAGCAAGTATATCTGCTTCTCTACAGAAATTTGCAACTGAAGTGAGAAACTTACAGCGTCCAGAGATCATGGAAGCCGCTGAAGCCTTCGATACCGAGAAACAGGTAGGCAGTTCAACGATGGCTCACAAAAGGAATCCTATAATCGCTGAAAACATATCCGGTTTGGCTAGAACATTGAGAGGGTTTGTTGTACCCACCTATGAAAATATGATACTTTGGCATGAGAGAGATCTGAGTAATTCATCCTCGGAAAGGATAACGCTTTCACACACACTTGTACTTCTAGACGATATACTCGCCAAATCCACTAAATTATTCAAAAATTTGAAAGTGTTTCCAGAAAACATGATGAAAAATATAGAGATGAGCCAGGGACTCGTCATGGCAGAACCTGTGATGATGCATCTTTCTAGAAAGGGGATAAGCCGTCAAGTAGCACATGAGATCCTACGTGAAACATCCATGATATCTATAGCTGAAGACCGTCCTCTAAAAGAAGTACTTCTAGATAACGATGAAGTCATGGCCGTAACTACTAAAGAAGAATTGGATGAAATCTTCAAACCCGAAAGTTATACCGGTCGGGCTGGAGAGATAGTAGACAAGGTCGTGGAAAAGTAAAAACCTATTCAACCATTATCCTTTTTCTCCTTTTTCTTGCCTAATGGTTTTAACATCAGATTTCCGTAGAGTAGAACCTCGATAGTTTTTGCAACGAATAGCTGTCTTTTATAGTAATCCATATCCCTTTTCATCTTGATCTGGGAGTTGATCTGAACTCTCACCAGTGCCAACCTTAGTTCTTCTGTTGATTCCAGTTCTTTGATATCCGATAATAAAAATGGTAGTTTTTCAGGTTCCTCTATGGCTTTTGTCACAGGGATCCATTCATTGTTGAATTCATCGGCCTCTTCTTGACCTGCTAAAATACTGACCACATCTTTTGAGAACTTTTCACCGTCTATCTCGATTTGATTTTTAGATTGATGTCTCATATTTTAACAATTAATTAAAGCATTTTTAGCTTTACCCCTAAAAAGAATATAATAAAAATAAAAAAGGGTTTAGAGTGTCATTCTTCGTCTTCATCCAGTTTCAGTTCACCGACCTCTTCCTTTACCTCGTCTAAGACTTCCCGAGCGTCTTTCTCTGCTTCTTCCCGTATCTTCTTCCTGTCTTTGCCAGTTCCTTTTACTTTCTTTTCAATCTTCTCGATCTCTTTTCTCATCTCCGATCTTCCGGGTACTTCTCCAAGTATGTCCTCCGCTTTTCCGATTATATCTTCTAGATTTTTGATCTCAGTAGGTTCTCTGCTGGGTACCTGTCTAGATGCGCCTAAGTATTCCGATGCCCCTTCCATAAGACGTGTAACTTCGAATGGGAACAGTATCTTGGTTGCCTCTCCATCTGCCATCTTCTTCAGTGTATCTAGTGAAAGGTAAGTCATAGCTTTCTCGTCCAACGTATTGGCACCTAGGGAAAGTATCCTCAATCTCTGACCTTGTCCTTGAGCTTTCAATATCTCCGCCATCCTGGTACCTTCAGCATTCAATATCCTGCTTTGTCTCATACCTTCAGCGTTCAAGATTTTGGACTGTCTGTTACCTTCAGCTTCGAGGATAGCTGACCTTTTCTGACCGTCAGCCCGGAGGATGGCAGCTCTTCTCTCTCTTTCAGCTGCTGTTTGTTCCTCCATAGCTTTCTTAACGGTTCCGACCGGGTCAACTTCTCGGATCTCCACGGATTCGACCCTTACTCCCCAAGCGTCGGTAGCCTCGTCAAGAACTTCTCTTAAATGAGCGTTGATCCTCTCTCTGTTATAAAGGATCTCGTCTAGCTCCATGTCACCGATGACTGATCTTAATGTTGTCTGGGCTAGGTTTATCGTAGCCGCTTTATAGTTGGTAACTTCGAAGAAGGCCTTTTCAACATCCACAACTTTGATGTAGATTATCGCATCTACATTGGTTGGTGAATTGTCTTTTGTAATGACCTCTTGTCTTGGAACGTCAAGAACCTGTGTTCTCAAATCCAGTTTTTTTACTTTTGAGACTAAGGGATAAACTATGTTCACACCAGGTTCCAGTACTCCTCTGTAATTACCAAGCATTATCCATATACCCTGTTGGTATGGCTGTATGATCCAGAAAGCTGTTCTGGCAGCAGCTACTATGAATATCACTATTATGATCAACAGTAGTATTATGTATCCGGCGGTCGTTGCACTTATCTGCAGTGGTAGCATATCATATCCTCCTTGATTTATTCTTCAATTTCTTTAACGAATAGATGGACTCCTCTTCCTTCGATCACTTCTACCTTTTTTCCCTCTTCTATAATCTTATCTGAAGTAGCACTCCATATCTGGTTCTCTACTCTTATCTTCCCTTTTATCTCCTCTGGTTCGACCGTTTTCAAGACTCTACCCGTTTTTCCTTTCAAGGAAGAACTCATGGTAGTAGTTGGTTTAGAAGGAGGTGATAGCCTTTGATAGAATTTTAATGATATCACCATTAGTGGAGTTACTACTATTGCGACGATTAAGGGTGTCCATATAGTAGTTAATAAAGCTGGATAAGCCAACCCAATTATACCTAATACGAGAAGCACTCCTCCAGGGATGGCCAAAAAGAATCCAGGCTCTATCACTTCGATGATTAAAAGCAAGATTCCTATTACAACGAGTATCAACCCAAGAGAGTCCATTGTAAGATGTTAAATGGTTTTAAAGTATATTTAGTTTTTGATTAATTTAGTTAGGCATTAAGTTTCAAATAAACCTATAACATCGCAGCTTGGAGTGTTAATATGTCCAATAGATATGTCAGAATTACGTTAAGGTTTAGAGTTTGTAAAAAGGGGATTTGCTAAGATGTAGAAATGTGGGGTAGTCACAGAGTCACCAACGCTGAAACGTCTTTCTTACTTTTTTCATTTTTACTAGCACAACACTACTTTCATACCACTCTCTCCAGAAACTTTATTTATAAATGAAACTTTAAACGTTCTAGATGGGATGCCATGGCTTCCATAGCAGAGAAATTAGCGGATAAACAGAAGGAAATCTCAGTCGGAGAATTTTTTGAGCGGAACAAACACATATTGGGTTTTGATTCCCTTACCAAAGCCTTAGTGACGGCTGTCAAAGAAGGGGTAGATAATTCTCTAGATTCGTGTGAAGAGGCTGGGATACTGCCTGATATAACGATCAAGATCAAAGAAGTGGATGAAAACGAGTACGAAGTCTCGGTAGAAGATAACGGTCCTGGAATACCAAAACGTAAGATTCCAGACGTATTCGGAAAGTTACTTTATGGGTCGAGATTTCATGAAATAAGACAGAGTAGAGGTCAGCAGGGGATAGGAGTTTCAGCAGTGGTGATGTACGGGCAGTTGACAACTGGAAAACCCACGATCGTCCGTTCTAAAGTAGAGGAGAAAGATTACGCTCAGGAGATGAAGATCACCTTAGATACCAAAAAGAACGAACCCGATGTTCTTTCTAAAGAAGTGGTACTTTGGGAAGATAAGGAACATGGAACCAGATTCGAAACCACCGTTAAAGGTTTACTTAGGAGTGGGAAACACTCTGTTTTCGAGTACTTGAAAGATACCGCGATAGTGAATCCCCATGCAAGGATCACTTACATAAGGAACGGGGATACAACGGTCTTCAAACGTGCTACGGATCAACTCCCGGAGAAGACTAAAGCCGTTAAACCTCACATAGAAGGGATCGAACTAGGAACCTTTGCTAAGATGGCTAAGAATTCCGACAGAAGAAAATTGGTATCATTTTTGGTAAACGATTTCAGCAGAATCAGTTACAACACCGCTAGAGATATCTGTGAAGCAGCGGATATGGACGAGGATATCAAACCCAGTGATATGGATGTCGAGGCCTGTAAAAAGATACTGAAAGCTACTAAAGATGTAAAGATCATGGCTCCTAAAACCGACTGTCTTTCCCCGATCAAGAGCATGCTTATCAAGAAAGGCCTCAAAAACGTTTTGAAAGGGTATAGACCTGAATTCTATGCACCACCGACTACAAGGGATCCAGATGTAGCATCGGGCAATCCATTTCAAGTTGAAGTAGGACTGGTTTACGGAGGAGACCTTCCTTCAGAAGGACCCGTTAGAGTGTTGAGGTTCGCTAATCGGGTTCCGCTGATGTACAAAAAAGGTGGTTGTGCCACCACTACAGCTATCCAGAAAATTGATTGGCGTATCTATGGTTTAGATCAAAAGGGCGGCAGTGGTATGCCAAGGGGCCCGGTCATCATCTTGATCCACGTTGCTTCCACGAGGGTGCCGTTCACATCAGAGGCTAAGGAAGCCATCGCAGATATTCCCAAAATAGTCGATGAAATCGAAAAAGCATTGAGGGAATGTGCGAGAGATCTAAGAACTCATCTCAATAAGAAGAAAAAGAGAAAAAAAGTCTCTAAGAAATTCATGATCGTTAAAGATATACTTCCTATGATAGCGGAGAAATCGGCTAGTATAGTTGGTAAGAAAACTCCCTCTCTCGAAAAAGTGATGACCAATATAATGGGAGTTGTTTACGTTGATAAAAAGATGGAATGGAACAATGGAGGGGCCGAAGGCACCATAGAGATAATGAATTATACTTCTAAGGAAAGAAATCTTTCTCTTTTCATCGAGAAGCCTTATCCAGAAACGGAATTACTGGAATCCGATCCAAGCCCTGAGCATGACGGGGACTATCTAGAATGGAATTTAGAAAAATTGAAACCCTCTAAATCCGTGAATATAAAATTTAAGTTCACGAATCTGGATAAAGAGGATATAGACGGTACGGAGATATATATCGATGGTATAAACGAAACGTTGCTTATTGGTGCTGAACCGTTACCAGATGATTGGGGTGTTGAGTTAGCAGAGATACAGGAGGAGGCCTGATAATTTGAAAGAAAGACATAAGAACGCTTTGGAAGAACTTGAAGAGATAGCTGAAGAGATATATGAGCAGCTTGAAAAGGGTAATATCCCCAACATGAAGATTCCCACAAGAACAAAAAATAATATTCAGTTCGACGACCACCAGGGTGTTTGGAAATATGGAGATTCGAAGAGTACAAGGTCCGCTAAGAAACTGAAAGGAGCTAGGATGATATTGCGGACACTTTACATGTTAGATTTCATCAGAGAGATGATCAACACAGAAAAGTCATCGACTCTCAGAGAGATGTATTATATCTCAGAAGGGTGGGAAAAGGCAAAGTTCAATCGTCAAAGCGAATCAAACAAGTTAGCTGAGGACATGGAGATCGTCACCGATTGTTTAAGAGAAGATTTCAAATTAAGACCAGAGGAAGACGGGGCAAGGGTCATAGGGGATATAACCGTCGAAGAGAAGAACCGTAAAGGAGAGATCAGAAAGATCAACTGTAGAGACGATGTAGGTGATTCCGGATACACTATCCCATACAATGTTGAACAGGATAAACTCAAGTTTACTGATACTAATGTAGATTTTTTGATAGCTATCGAGACAGGTGGTATGTTCGATAGGCTGGTAGAGAACGGATTTGACGAACAAGCCAACTGTTTGCTTGTTCACCTTAAAGGTCAACCCGCCCGTTCGACTCGAAGGATGATCAAAAGGTTGAATGAAGAACATGGTATCCCCGTAGTGGTCTTTACTGATGGCGATCCATGGAGTTTCCGTATCTTTTCCAGTGTGGCCTACGGAGCCATAAAGAGCGCACATCTTTCAGAGTTCTTAGCAACACCAGGCGCAGAGTACATCGGTATCACAGCCAGTGATATAATGAATTACGATCTACCTACCGATAAACTGACCAAAACCGATAGGAAAGCTCTAAGACAGGAACTC
>JBNJDY010000007.1:0-39594 GCA_051745305.1 Thermoplasmatota archaeon | reverse complement strand
AAAAGAATTTAGAAAATTTGAAAACTGTTATGGCAAATTCCTATGATGGGGCCTTGATAACCCCGGGTTCTAATCTTTTTTATTTAACCGGTTTGAACCCACAAAACGTTCTAGAAAGATTATTTTTAGCAATCGTATATCCCCAAAAAGAACCGATACTGATAGTACCTGAATTATTTGTAGATGAGATTGAAAGGTCACCTTTGGATTTTGAAGAAGTTTATATTTGGGATGATACAGATGATCCATTCGAATATCTTTTTAAAGCTTTAAAAGATTTTGAAAAGAATCATGGGAGCTTGTTGATAGAGGATAGTATGTCAGCAGACATACTCATGAAAATAAAGAAAAAGATTGGAGATTTTTCATGGGATCCATTGAGTTTAGAAACTTCAAGATTTAGAAAAATCAAGTCGGAGGAAGAGACTGAATACATGTCCGAGGCAGCTAAAATTGCTGATAAAACTTATGAAAGATTGTTAGAAGAAAATCTGATCGGCAAAACCGAGATCGAAGTGGCAGCACGTATTGAGTACCTTCTTAAGAAATTTGGTGCGAGTGGCCCTTCTTTCGAGACGATAGTTGCTTCAGGTCCGAACTCAGCAAATCCACACCATTTCCCTACAAAGAGATGTTTACAGGAGGGGGACATGGTAATACTTGATTTTGGGGCTAGATACAAGGGCTACTGCTCCGATATATCAAGAACAATTGCACTTGGGGACCATCCCGAGGGTGCTAAAGAGGTCTATGAATTAGTTAAAAAAGCTCTAACTAAAGCCAAGGAAATCGTACGTGTAGATTTAGAAGCAAGAGAGATCGATAAAAAAGCAAGAGAGATAATCGAGGAAGGTGGATACGGCGATAATTTCATACATCGTGTGGGCCATGGTTTAGGATTAGATGCACATGAAGAACCTTATCTAACCGGTAAAAACGAAGAAAAAATTAAAAAAGGTATGACATTTACCATAGAACCCGGCATATATCTCAAAGGTCACTTTGGAGTGAGAATTGAGGACGATATATGGGTAAAAAATAAAAAGAGTATTAGTTTAACTAAATCATCAAGAAAGATGATTTGTTTAAAATAAGTAGGTGAGAAATTGCAGAGAAATATTGATGCTGAAGATGAGTTTGAGTTTCTAAAATCGGTTCTAAGTGATGACTGGGACGATATGGATATTAAGATATACCAAATTCTTCGGGATAACGGAAGGATGACTGATACCGAATTGGCTGAGGAGTTGGATACATCGATTACAACAGCAAGAAGAAGAAGAAAACAACTCCAGGACAAAGGATATTTGATGGTGTTAGCACTGTTAGTGATACAAAAAGCAAAGGCAGTTTATACTGATGTCTTAGTAAAAATCTCTTCAGATGCCAGTATCGATGAACTTGATGAATTCATAAAAGATGCTGTTGAAAATGTGAGAATATACGAGGTCACACAGTACTTAAATAAAAAAGCCATGTTGCTCCGATTTTTAGAAAAAGATCTGGAAAATATAAATAGGCATATCACTAGGTTCATGTTAGAAAGGGATGTTGTTGAAGACTATGAGATACTACCCGCTTCGATAAGTCCAAAGGCATGGAATAGAGTACTGCAAAATGATCATCCCTACATTAGAGACGAGGATGAATAAAAAGATAAATCTCAATATTTTGTTACTCTTCTAGTGGTGGAGAAAGGAACCAGAGCAGTTCTGCTGGTTTTGAAGAGTCATTGTAAGTATAATGCTTAGTACCAGGTCTATTGTACATCATCTCTCCTTCTTCCATCCTTTTTTCCCCGGATTCCGTTCCAAGTATTACTTCACCCTGGATCACATAAGAAAATTCATGACATAACTCATGCTCACTCATGCCGTCGGGTGGGAGTCTGGTTTTCGGTTCTAGTTTTAGAAGACCTACCTGTATATTGTCTTCTATCCTAAAAAGTGAAAGAGCTTCATTCAATGCATGATCTAATTTTTCTTCCATCTCATCTTGTTTTATTATTTTCGGATTATCGTCTTCGTTCATTTGATCACCTTCAAAGAAAAAGGTTTAGAGAGAAGAGGTTTTAGTGTTTCATCCTGAGATTGCCGTACACATCGTGTTTTACTTTGAATTCTTTTGGAACGATTATTGTGGCGGTTTTACCATCGATTATACAAGGACCTTCCACTTCTACACCTATTGGGAATTTCTCCTTTTGGTACACTGGGGTCATGCTTCCTTCTTCTCCGTTGTAAACTTCCCTTTCACCTAGGAAAGAGTCTTCTAAGGTAGCTTCGTTTTCGTATTTTTCTATTATAGGTGGTTCTATGGGTATCAAACCGATATCGTGGAAATTAACTATCTTAATTGGGCTGTCTTCTAATTTAAAACCGTATTCTCTGTTGTGTGTTTTATGGAATTCCTTTTTTAAAGCTTGTATTTCTTTGACTGTGATTTTTCCGTTGGGACATGTGATTTTTAATGTATGAGCCTGACCTTCATACTTCATGTCCAACCTTCGGTTTATCACCACTTTTTCTTGACCGATATCCTCACTTTCAAAGGCCTCCCTGATCTCACCTTCTAGTGTTTCAAAGGTTTCATTGATATCTTTTATCGATTCTTCGTCTTCACCCATTACGATGTCCCTTGTTTTTACAAGTTCATGTCTAATATCTAATCCAATCATACCCCACGGATTAAAAACACCGCTGGGTATAGCAGGCACGATCGTTTCAGGTATATCTAGTTCTTTGGCTATAAATGGAGCCATCATAGGTCCTGAGCCACCGTGGGCGATCATGGTGAAATCTCTTGGATCGAATCCTTTCCTTATAGAAATCAATCTAATCAACCTAGCAGATTTGTTGTTTGCAACTCTAATAGCACCATAGGCTGTATCTTTTACATCGAGTCCAACCTTATCCGCTACTTCTTTAAGAGAAGACAATGCCAAGTCCTTATCTATCTTAAGATCTCCGCCAAGAAGATATTCTGGGTTCAAGTAACCTGCCACTACATATGCATCGGTGAGTGTAGGTTTTTCACCTCCCATGTCATAGCATGCAGGTCCTGGACGTGCTCCAGCAGCATCTGGTCCTACCTGTAAATTGCCAGCTTCGTCGGCCCATAGTATACTTGTTCCACCGTTCCCAACTTCCTGTATATCAACGACAGGTACTTTAGCAGGATAACCGGGATTGTATTTGTCTTGTTCTATCCAATATTCCGTTTTTGTTTTTGGTCTTAAATTTTCAGCAAGACCAGCTTTGGATGTCGTACTACCTCCATCGATAACAATAATGTCTTTTTCATCAAGTAATTCTCCTAATGAGGTCGCACCCATAATACCTGAAATAGGACCGCCTTCCACGGTTGTGATAGGGAAATCTTTAGAAAATTTAGCTGTAGCCATTCCTCCTGAGGCAAGAGTAAGATAGAATGTCCCGTCGAACCCCTCTTCTTCTAGAGCCTTTTCTAGTTTGTTTATATATTTCACAAATGTGGGTTGTACATATGAATTCAATATTGCAGTATTAAACCTTTCATATTCTCGCCATTCCTGGGTTGTGTCACTTGAGATGGTTAATAGAGGATTTTCAATACCATTTTCTCTGCACACTCTTTCGACGATCTTTTTTGCCTTTCTCTCATGCTCAGGATTTTGATAACTGTTGATAAATCCTATACTTATAGCCTCGGCTCCCTTTTCTATCAAAGATTTTGTAGCCTTTTCAACTTCTTTTTCGTCTAAGGGTCTATGTATACTTCCATCTTCATCAATACGTTCATCAACCCATTCAGTCATGTGCCTATCTACGAACTGCTCAGGTTTTTTATATTTGAAATTAAAAATATCTCTTCTATTTCCACGCTGCATATCTATTATATCGTATCCTTTACTAGTGATAAATCCGACTTTAGAACCAGATCTTGTAATGATCGTATTTATCACGACGGTTTGGCCGTGTATGATTTGATCAGCATTCTCTAGGGATATTCCTTTTTCTTCAAGTTGTTTTACCCCATCAAGCACCCCATTCTCAAATTCAGGGGGGGTAGATTCAACCTTAGTCCAATTTGTTTCTCCTGTTTCAGGATTAACTGCGTAAAGATCTGTAAAAGCTCCACCGATATCAACACCAATTCTCCAACTCATTTACTTAGCCTCCATAAAGAATCATCTTTTAGATTTTTCATCACTTATTTGAAAGTTTTTTGCACTATAAAAGCATTTTGCATTAATATTTTTCATAATTTGATGTTAAAGTATTTGAAGCTCAATACCTACAAGAACCAATTACTATCTTGGTATTTGATTTATTAAAGAACAGAATCTAATATGCAATTAAATAAAGTAAATGTTTACTCGATCTTCTTTATAATACAAGTTATTATATCTACTATCTCAAGGGTTAATTTTTAATACCCCCCTCATCATGAGTTGGTTAAAATCGTTTCATCAACGATCAAAAGGTGTTACAGATGAAAGTATACAAAGTGAAAGGTAAATTTCGAATGGGGCGCAGGAGAACCGACTGGCAGGACTTCGCTAAAGAAGTAGTTGGAGATGATGAGGAATCAGCTAAAGAAAAAATATATTCCATCCTGGGCAGTAAACATAGAGTAAAACGTACTAATGTAAAGATTAGAGGCGTTAACGAGATAGATAAGGAACAAGTCGAGGACGCTTATATAGAGGATTTATTAGAAAGGGAGAATTAGATAATATGGTAAATCAGCAAGAATTTAGACAGAAGGTAAATAGGTTACAACAGCTCAATTCCCAAGTTGAAGCATTCCAGAACCAGCTTGATTTCATAGATGAACTGATAGAAGGACATAATCAAGCAATGGAAACAATGAAAAACTACAGTAAAAAAGAAACTGGTAGCCAATTATTGGTGCCTATCGGAGCGAATTCATATCTCCAATCAAAAGTGGGGGATAACGATAAGGTTCTCATAGGCCTAGGCGCAGATGTTTCCGCAGAAAAGGAAGTCAGCGAAGCCATGAAGATAGTTGAGGATAGGAAGAAGGAGTTTAATGATACGAAAGAAGAACTCATGGATGATTTCAACGAGATGAAAAAACAGGCTCAGGAATTGGAACAAGAAGTTAGACAGGAGTATCAAGAACTACAATCCCAAGGACAGATGTAAATAGGCTGATATTCGAAGGCTGGAGTGCGGATAGATGTTTGAGAAGTTAAAGAGTAAATTATCGAATATAACAAAGTCTGGTAAGAAAAGTGTAGAGGGATCCCCAGATGAGGCATTCGTGGATGGTTGGGGTTCTAAAATCAAGGAAAAGAAACTTGATGAAATCTTATGGGAACTGAAATTATCACTTTTGGAAGCAGATGTGGCTTTACCGATAGCAGATGAGATCCAAGAAGACGTTAAAGACAATTTATTGGGCAAAAAGATCGATAGAAGTTATGAAATTGAAGATGTTATCGAAACAAGCCTGAAAAAAGCTGTTGAATCTGCTCTTGACGTTGAATCGATAGATTTTGACAGGAAGGTTAAAAAATCAGAGAAACCTTTTTCCATCATGTTTGTAGGTGTGAATGGTACAGGAAAAACTACAACCATCGCCAAGATATCTCATAGACTGATGAATAATGGATACACGTGTGTACTTGCCGCCGCAGATACTTTTAGGGCCGGAGCTTTAGAGCAGATACAGAAGCATGGTGAGAGGTTGGGCGTGAAAGTTATAAAACATTCTAAAGGCAGTGACCCAGCAGCTGTAGCATATGATGCAATCGAGCATGCAACAGCTAGAGGTAAAGATATAGTCTTGATCGATACCGCTGGAAGGATGCAGACCAATATCAACCTGATGGATGAGATGAAAAAGATCAAAAGGGTGGCAGAACCTGATATGGTCATCTTCGTTGGAGACGCTTTGACAGGAAGTGATGCTGTTGACCAGGCTCAGAAATTCGACGAGGCAGTTGGTATCGACGGAGTGATTTTAAGTAAGATTGATGCTGATGCTAAAGGTGGTGGAGCCTTATCCATAGGTCACGCTGTTAACAAACCGATATTGTTCGTAGGTACTGGTGAGGGTTATGAGGACCTTGAAGAATTTGACCCCCGCTGGATGACCCAAAGATTATTTGAGGAATAAAATGAACTGGAAAAAGTTTGTAAATAAAAATAGGTTATTGGACTTTCCAGTCCTCCAGATGCTGTCTAGTCTTTTAAAAAACAATATAGGTAATCTTGTGGTCAATTCTAAACCATCTGAGGGCGATGAAGGACCTACGGATAAATTACTGACTATACGTGGCAGTCCAACAGATTACACCATAGACATCCTCTCCGATAAAGGCAATGTACTTAATGATATCACATCAGCTATGACCCGGAGCGGATTGATCCAACCTTATGATATCAATAAAGTTGCAAAGAAATTAGCAAGCAACAAAGATTTGATTTTAGGTTTAGATACTAATTTATTGTACAACTGTATCATTTCAGAACAACTTCTTAGCGCCTTAGATGAGATGAATCCATACTCTTATTCTAAGATACCCAAGTGGATACTTTTCGCTGTTCCAGGCGTTGTCATGAAAGAGATCGAGAACGCTGCAAATCATAAAAGCAAAGGCAGATTGACACACATAGGGAGAATGGGTTTTAGAGCTCTACAAGAGATACACACACTACAGGAGAATAAGGAGAATTCGGGATATACTGTATTAGTTGTTGGAAAGACGAATCCTCCTCAGTTGAGATATGCTGGTGAAGATAGTACAAAACTTCAAAATGCAGACTCCTTGATCAGGGACCAATTCAGAACTTTTGTCCAGGAGATCGATTTAAGAAAGGGTGTTTACTTTTTAACCATGGACAAAACCAATTCATCCCTTGGTGAAGCTGAAGGTTTGAACGCCATCAGGGTACAGCATCCAAAGATGCTGAAAACCGGGTACCAATTAAGACAGGGCAGCGGAAATACTGTTCTTTTAGGTAGGATCCTCTACGAACTAGCAGTGGAATTTGGGATCATCGAGATTACTTGGAAAGAGCATGGTCGGTACCATTATCTAGAGTTGGATGCTGGTTGGCAGTGGAAGAATATGGGGCACTGGGAGAATTGGCAACTTCTTTGTTCCGATTTTGACCATAATTTCTATAGGGAGATCGATTCTTACGAAGATATACCTGTCCAACGGGTTAGAGATGGATGGAATGAGTTTAGGAAATCCATAGATTAACTACTACACATTCGCTCAACGAAATATATTTATAGGATAAACTACCAATTTATATAATAGAGTACAAGGTAATGATCATTATGGCCGAAGATAAAAAAGAAGAGAACGGTTTATCTACAGCACTTACTATCGAACAACTTACTGGTGCCATTCAAAACAGCGTGGATGGTAGAACTATGCAGGAGAGTGCGGCCAGAATGATGGCTGAACACGTATTGAATTTCTTCGGATATAGTGAAAGGATAATAGACAATATACTGGAGCAGGAAGATAGGGATGTTTTCTATATGCTTGAAGACGCTGGTTTGTTGACTACTGAAAGGGAAGAGACCACTCTATACGACGGTAGGGAGTGGAGGATACATTACTGGTTGTTTAGAAGAGAAAAGATCAAAGAACTTATGGAATTACAGATGGAAAGTGAAGCTGAGAGAGAGAAAGAACAGTCAGTTTACGATGACATCCCAGACGGTGTTTGGTCTTCCAGGATGGAGATGGATAGTTAAAGGGTGAATCTTTAAGTTGGCTGTAAGCAGATTGGTGGGTAAATCTAGCTTTGACTTTCTTTTTTTAAAAATGTTAGAGATGGGCCCGCCGAAATTTGAATTCGGGTTCCGGCGCCCCGAACGCCGAAGGATGGGCCAAGCTACCCCACGGGCCCTGAAGTGTAATATGTGAGATAAGTAAAGGATAAAAAAGTTACTGTCCGTAATCTTTTAAATCTAGGTTCTTTAATTTCTCCTTCAGTTTGGACAAATTATCTAGGTGATAAAATAGATGACTATCACACCTGCAATCACTAGAACCGAAGTCATGGATTTTTTCTGTAAATCGTTCGATCTTTTCAGCTAAAAGACATTCTTCTTTTGAATCTCCTTCTTTTACTTTAATATCGATCACTTGACCGTATTCTAGAAGATAATCTATATGCCAGTGCTTTTTCTTATCCTCCCTGAGATGTCTGTTGATACGATGTTCTAGTCCGTTCTGGGCTGAACCGATGTACAGATAAAAGCCGGGTTCGAACTCTATCTCGCCCATTGCACCCACTGAGATCTTATGGTTTTTCTCGAGGTGTATAATTAATACATATACTCCCTTATCTACCATCCTACTACCTGTCCATCAGCCCTTGGTTCGGTTCCACCAGCGTAAACATCATCTTTCTTCCAAATTATCTGCCCTCGCCCGAATCCACCACTGTGCAGCGAGTAATTTAGATCATGTCCTTTTACCGCTAACTTTTCAGCTATATATTTCGGAAAACTATGTTCTATATGGATCTTCTTTCCACTTTCCCATCTCCACCGAGGTGCATCCAGTGCTGCCTGTGGGTTCAGGTCGAAATCAATGCTGTTCATGATGACCTGTAGATGTCCCTGGGGCTGCATATATCCACCCATAACACCGAAGGGACCGATAGCTTTGTCTTTTTCTGTTAAAAATCCAGGGATTATAGTATGGTAAGTTCTCTTTTTGGGTTTTAGGCAATTTGCTTCATTCGGATCTAAAGAGAACGTATGCCCTCTATTTTGAAGTGCGATCCCTGTGTCCGGAACTACCAGTCCTGAACCGAAACCCATGTAATTACTTTGGATGTATGAAACCATGTTTCCTTCGTTATCAGCTGTTGCTAAGTAAACCGTACCGGAATCACGTAGTTTTCCAGGTTCAGGTTCTATTGCTTTTTCGTCTATCATCTCTCTTCTTTCAGCTGCGTAGTCTTCCGATAGCAGTTCTTTGAAACTCAAGTCCATGTGTTCTGGATCTGTGATGTATTTCCTACCGTCGCTGAAAGCTAGCTTGAGTGCTTCCATCTGTTTGTGATACGTTTCGACAGAGTCTTTTTCACTGAAATCGAACCCTTTCAAGATGTTCAAGGCCATCAAAGCGATCATCCCCTGACCATTAGGTGGAAGTTCCCAAACATCATAACCTCTGTAATTGATACTTAATGGTTCGACCCATTCCGGTGAGAAACTAGAGAGGTCTTTTTTCGATAGGAAACCATCATAGTTCTTTGAGAATTCATCTATCTTATCTGCGATCTCGCCCTTGTAGAAACTTTTACTCCTGGTTTCAGCGATAGATTCCAACGTTTTTGCGTGGTCCGAAGATTTCCAGACCTCACCGATTTTTGGAGGATGTCCATCTGGAGCGAAGGTCTCGAACCAGTGTTGGAATTCTTCGCCCTCTAATTTCTTGTAACTTTTATAAGCATAATTCCAGTACTTTCCCACGATCGGAGAAATCGGGTAACCTTCTTCTGCATACTTGATAGCCGGTTCCAGTACTTTTTCAAAACCCAGTTTTCCATGCTTTTTAGATAGTTCGGCCCATGCTCCCGGAATACCCGGGACCGTAACAGGTATGATACCCGTTTTCGGCATCTCGCCGTATCCACGATCTTTGACTGCATCTATCGAGATGTTCCCAGGTGCAGGTCCGCTGGAATTCAATCCGTGCAGTTTGCCACCCTTCCAGAAAAGAACGAAGGCATCACCACCCAAACCGTTGGAAGTAGGTTCTAAAACGGTCAAACAGGATGCCGTCGCGATAGCTGCATCGACTGCGTTACCTCCCTCTTTTAAAGTCTCTAAACCTGCTTGAGCCGCTAGGGGCTGTGAGGTTCCCACCATACCATTTTTCGCATAAACCATCTTTCTTTGAGAAGCGTAGGGGTACTCTAAAGGATCGTATCTTATCATGGTTATAAATTCGAATAGTGGTAAATTATCTTTACGATTGGAATATGTTTCATGATCATATAAGTTGAATAGAATGCTTTGAAAAATTAGTTGAAGCTGGTACTTCGGAGTTGTCGGAAGAGATCATTATAACGAGGAATGGACAGATGCTTACTATACCTGGGAATACGAGATGGAAGTTGACAACGGCCTCCCGGGCTGACAGGAAACACTGGTGTAGACGATAACAGAGCTGCCGATATTCCGGGTGGAGGCCTTTTGGGAGATCCAAGAGGCGAAGAATACATAGATCCTCCAAAAGACAACTGACATACGAATATCGAGCCTAAATTGAAACAATTATAAAATAAGTAATATAGGTAAGGGAGGACTTGAATAAGATTACGTGGAAAAAATGAAAAGGGTTTATGGATTTTTTATTCCTCGTACTTAGTATAGAATCCCTTAGTCATCACTAGAAAATCTCTTTCCTCGAATGCATTTCCTGATTCCTGAGATGGTACATCGAATTTTATCGTACATGATTCTCCTGGAACAAGGTGCATAACTGCATTATCGTCCCCTGTTAGACTCTTGTTTTGATATATCGTCTCTCCATCCTCTTCTGTCTTAACTACTTCCCTTATACTTGCCTCCTTTATCTTTACCGGCGTAGGATTGGAGTCATCTAGTGCTATTCTGTCAATATTGTGTTTAGCCGTTGAATTTATTCTCACCTGTAGAGAAGAATCTAGGTCGCTATTGTTAAATCTATTCTTTTGTATCGCTTCCCTGAGAGGGATAACATAATCCGAAGGATTATTTCTCGGGTGCACAACGTCAACTTCTGTCCACTCGCCGTCGCCTATTTTGATGCTGAAGTATAACGACCGAAGACTCTTTATTTCTGCATTGGTCGAAAAGTCATCTTCCGTAGAAGATTCAAATCCCGAAGCTGTAACCACTAGCTTCGACTGCGACCATCTGTAGTTGGTCATATCTCCAAAGTCAAGGTAGACCGTGTCATTATCTTCTACGGTCGCTCTCTTCTTATCATTCTTCTCTTTCACTTCTTCCAATATCGAGCTGTCATTCCAAGACGCCGAGTTAGGTTTATCCAAATCATTTTTGGAATAACTGACTAATTCTTCACCCGGCGTGAGTCCCAGCCTGGTATCTTTTGTATGGTCCAATGTATAGAGCTGTAGTTGATCGATGAAATCTTCCGAATTCTCGAATTCCTCTATCTTCATCTGGTAACTATCGTCTTTCGGTTGAAGGCTGTTCTCCAAAAGATACTTGTCTGTAACTTCACCGCTTTCAAACTCAGAATCCATCAGCAGGTTGTTCTCACGCTTGTACTTTTCCCCGGTCCACGGCGAGGCATAGGGGCAACCCCCGCCACCGCCGCCACCGTAATAATATATACTTATTTTTTCATTAGCACCTACCTTTTCCCATCCACCGTATCGGTCTTGTACCTTTGCGCTTACTTGTATTGTATATTCATGAGTTCCACCATAATTAACTTGATATTCATGACTTGTTTCTACTAGTTTATTAATAAATCCTTGTAAATTATAATCATACTAGTATGGTTTCCAATCTGTTTTTACTCGTTTCCATCCTGTATCATCACCCCAATTAATCTCTAAATATTCTAATTTAGGGTCTACATACCTATGTTTAATTAAATCTGCACCTATATCTGTACTGACTGTAACACTCCCATCATAAGTGGTATGATCTTGCGAGTCTGGATAGTTCCTTAGTGATTTAATTTTGCTGTTCTTGATAGGGATCGAAACCGTGGCTTCAGCACCATCCTCAGTTGTTATTAGATTTCCATCGTAATAATTTCCCATTATATTTTTTGCAGATATTGTCATATCAAACTCATCTGGTATATGATCGTTATCAAATGTATACCGAAACTCTGTACCCACACCATATAAATCTTCACTATCTGATCCAGATGCTCCATCACCTAATCGTTCAAATGTTTGGCCTGCTTTCCCACCAGGGCCAGTGGCATAAGGATCTAACTCTTTTGATCCTCCAGGCCCAAACTCCTCATACGCAAATTTCGCTATATTATACCCAGTACCAATATAGGGTATCTCACCAATCAATGTTTCTGCAGCAAAATAAGTAGTATTTCTGAGATGCATAGTGGTCTTATCTCCCCCATATTCTCCGTCGTTCATATCTTCACTTATACTATTGAATGACTGCTGTACATCTAAATGGGTAGTATCATGGGCGTCTTCATCAATTTTTGCTGAAAGCTCAACACCTTTAGTACTGTAATAAGTATCGTGAGGGTTACCCATATCATCGTTAACAGTTCCACTCTCTGATTTACATGCACCAACTGCAGACACCCAAATATGGACCCTATTATAGTTCTCACTACTAGTTATAGATTCAACATGAGGCTCTAGAAGTAGGAGATGATTGGAAAAGGATTATAGTTCTCACTACTAGTTATAGATTCAACCATAATCCTCGTCGTTATGTCATTCGGGGTATATGTATCATCATCATCTGTCCCCGTATAATTAAATTCATAAGTATGGCTCCCACCCTCAGTTGTTTGGAAATATAGATTTCCATCACCCCCATCCGTGGCCTTTACTGTGTCAATAGTAAAAACAGAAAATACAGAGATACCAATAATCATGACTACGAAAAATGTGATAATCCTTTTCTTCATTTTTCCATCTCCTCTTGGATATGGACGTCTATATTCGAGATTATATCTTGAGACTGCCCTCTAGCAATACTCTCAATTCGTATAGTATAGCTCTCATTCCAATGTCGCCGTGGAACATTCCAAACAATTCGAACACCTGCGGAAAACTCGTTTTCTTTTACATCGAAACCGATGAAACTTTCGGATTCACCTGATGATCCACTAACGAATTCATCCGGCAACCATAACTCTACATTTTCGCCTTCAAAACAGGAAAGATCAAAATTATAGACGTAATTTGATCCGTTATTTCCATCTAAGCCTTTAACCTTAAATAAATTTTTATTGATTTGATCATTTTTTTCAAAAGAACCATCAGTAGAAAGGATTAAATGTATGAATTGACGGTTTTCAGTTGAAATGATACTTTCTACTAAGACTTCAAATTCCAATGTACCGTTGCTATCTTTTAGGGATGTCGTTGCAGTAGCATTCTTAGATGAGCTATCATTGTCCTCATCGTAAAACGTTTCACTTTCATTAGGGCCCGGTAGATACCCTAAATTCATCTCATCGTATCCTTCATCCACTTCAATCGGCTTTCCCTCATCTTGATACCCAGCGACTATCATCGTCACTACAAGCATCGCAATTATAGGCAGCACCATCACACGTACTTTATTCTCTTCGGAAATACTTCCGGGGATATTATCACTCTCGACAAGATATAATGGGACACTCTTATATATATATATATCGGTACCTTAGAATATAATATAGGTATTATTTTATCTGTTATATTTTAAAGAATAAGTATCATACTATCAGTAGAGTGACTGCCATCACCAGCATACCCAATACGATGCCTAAGATCGCCGAATGTGATGAATTGTAGTCATGTGCTAAAGGTAACAGTTCGTCGAATGAGATGTAGACCATTATACCTGCGACGAAGGCCAACATGGTGACTATGAGGGCAGGTGTCAAGAAGCTCCATAGTATCAAAAAGGCTACCAGAGCTCCGATAGGTTCAGCGAGCCCGGCTCCAAGTGAATGAAAGAATGCTTTGAGTTTATCACCGGTGGCATAATAATAAGGGACAGCTACCGCTACTCCCTCTGGGATATTGTGGATAGCTATGGCAATCCCGATGATCGCACCTAATCGAATGTCAACAAGGGCTGTAAAGAATGTGACCATCCCTTCTGGAAAATTGTGTCCAGCTATGGCGTAGGCGGTGAGTTTACTCGTTGTGAGTAATTTCTTTTCTTTCTCTTTATCTTCCTTCGTTATGGATGATAGATCGTAAGTTTCCCTTTCTGGGATAAGAAAATCAATGATACCGAGAACAATGATGCCTAAGAAAAATGCTAGAACTGCAATACCCTCTCCAGCACCTTCGAAAGCTTCAGGCAGCAGTTCCATGAATGATATGTAAATCATCACTCCACCGGCAAAACCTAGACCTAGAGAAAGGTATACCATCTTCGGTTTTTTGATGAAGTAAGGAGTCAAACCTCCGATGCCAGTCGATATACCTGCAAAAAAAGTTAACAGTAATGCCTTCCCTACGATCCCTATCTCCATGTCAACAGATAATTAATATCAACTTATAATAATTTTTCCTATTTAGAGCCGAAAAACTACGTTTATAAAAAATAAAAAAAATGGTTTTACTTAAGGAATTTTGATACGAACGGTGATGTATCTCCTCTTCTCAGGTAGTGTCCCGAAGGACCTTCTCCTAGGAACTCTGAGAACCATGATTCGTGCTGTATTTCCTCGTGAAGTATAGCTTGTGCTAGATCATAAGTACGATGATCCTTACCTGCAGTCATGTTGCAGATCTTAGTGTATTGTCGAACAGCGCATCTCTCAGCCTCGACTAGAACTTCCATGATCTTCTTTACATCCGAAGTATCCTCCGGTAGATATGCTGGTGGACATCCGGATACGTCGTGGAAATCCTTCATATCTTTGGGTAACTCTCCACCCAACTCGTATATCCTGGGTATCAGTGCTTCGAAGTGATTCCGATCTTCGATCCTCGCCGTTTCAGCTATCTCTTTCAACCCTTCACCTTCCAAACCTATGAGATTCACTCTGAGGATCGTGTAGTAATAGAACGTTGTCAATTCAGCTGCCGCGTTCTTCACCAACAGTTCCACGAGTTCATCCACATCTACGCCTGCGTCTTCTACCATTTGTCTTGTTACTTTTGCCATTTTTTCAAACCTCCATCGTCCCTGTAATCTCCATTATGGTGTTATGTTTACTTAAATCTTTGTGTAAACTCTATAGGGGGATATCTATCAGACCGAATAGGTAGAGGAGTAATATCAAAATCGGTTGATGTATTAGATAAAACACCAATGTATTCTGTCCGATAAAGCTGATAAATTTTATTAATTTATTTCTACTCATATCAGGAATTTTTATGATCCTACTGTATCCAGGATAAAGCGATTTTCCGATAAATAATCCTAACAAAACCAAACCGAACCAGGGTAGTACAGGAAAATAATCCACTGTGTAAAAACTATCAGGTCTAAATCCAAGCCACAGAAGCCAGTTAAAACTGAAATTTAAATCAGCGAGGAGAAAACCAACTACCAACGAAACCGCTCCAATGATCAAGTTGATATATTTGTATCTTAAAAATGGTATAGCCAATATCACAGATAGTCCTATAAGATGTAATATACCGAATCTCACGTATCCTTCACCTTTCAAAAACAGGTAAGTAGATATAGTTATCAATAATCCCAGCGAGAATATGAAACCTCCCCTTTTGACATATTTAATAACGATCTCAGAGTTAGATACTTCATCCTTGACACGTGAATAGCTCAATGAAAGGGACACCCCGACAATGGTTATGAATAATATCGCTGTAGACCTACCCAATACCAACCATACCCCAGAATTAGCATCGATTCCATAGTCCCCGAAGTAGTAAAGATCGTAGATAAGGTGGTATGTGATCATCATCAGCAGAGCGACCCCTCTGATGAAGTCAACTTCCCAAAACCTCTTCTTGTCCTTGAACATCTTTCTATTTATCTAAATCATCTTAAAAAGATTTTCCGCAAGGTAATATTTTCTTAGTAACTTTTTAATTCTACTAATCAATGGTTTATACATGAAACGAAGGATGCTCCCTTTGATACTGTTCCTTATCGGTATATCACTCATAATTTTATCTGTGATGACAGGGGAGTCCCAACTAGCACTGTTCCTTATATTTCCAGTGATCTATGGGGGAGGAGTTATCATGATGATCGGTATTCTTATTATTTTCCTATCCTTTATTTCATTATTTTTCATTCTCCCTTTCCATGATGACACACAACTTACTGAAAGTGAAAGGGACTCCAAGTGGGGCGGCATCATATTTATAGGCCCTATCCCGATAGTCATGGGAAAGGATAGAAGTGTGACAAAGACCATGCTTTATATCGGTCTGATAATTGCGGTCATCATGGCTGTAATTTATACACTAATAATATTTACTTAAAGGATGTGAAACAGATATGGAAGAATTTATAATTGAAAATCTACGAAAGATGATAGATATCGACAGTGAGAGTAAAGGCGAGATGGATGAGATCATAGAGTTCACAACCTCTTTACTAGAAGATATCGGTTTGGAGTATCGAGTACTAAAAGGCGATGGCTTCAATCCCGTCATAATAGCATCTCACGGTAAAGGCGGTGTGTGCTTTTCTGGCCATTTAGATACCGTTCCATTAGGTGATGGATGGGAGCATGAACAGGGTGAGATCGAAGACGGTAATATATACGGCAGAGGTTCTTTAGATATGAAAGGGCCATGTGTAGCGGTTATAGCCTCAGCTAAAAAACTTATCGAAGAGGACATACCTTTCTCATTGATATTCACAACTGATGAGGAGATCTCAATGAACGGTGCATTAGAAGCTGCATCTGAACCTGAAATAAAGGAGGCTCCAGCTGTGGTCGTTGCAGAGCCCACAGCGAAACTAGTGGTAACACAGGAAAAGGGAGTTTATCAGTTCGAATTAAACACAAAAGGGATCAACGCCCATGCTAGTATGCCTGAAAAAGGTGAAAATGCGATTATAAAGATGGTCCCAATAATTATGAATCTAGATTCTAAAGGTCATGTTCCAGCCACCAAAGATGAGATGACCTGTTCCGTTAACGTCATAGATGCAGGTGATACTACGAACGTGATACCGAAAAGATGCAGAGTAGAAGTTGATGTTAGATTCCCACCGAGCTTTTCTAGGTCAGAACTTGAAAAGCATCTATTCGGCGATATCGATGAGGATTACGATTTGAACGTCATACAGTATTTAGATGCAGTCAAAGTAGATGAGAACATGGACTGTGTTAAGAAGATGCTAGAGATAGCAGATACTGAACTATGGTCCGTACCTTATGGTACAGAGATGGTCAGATTTAATGAGTACAACAAAAACACATTAATTTTCGGCCCTGGAGAAGTGTCATCTGCTCATCAACCTGATGAATACATAGATATTGAACAAATTTTTGAGATAGTTGATATCTATGTTGAGTATGCTAAAGTGATGATAAAATCATAAATCGGTGAGATCTTGAGATGTATCTTCGTTTCAGACATTCACGGAAAAAAAGAACGGTACGAACTTCTTCAGAAAGCTTTAATGATATATGAACCGGATGCCCTTTTCATAGGAGGAGATATGCTGCCGGGTTTTATCAGAAGTGATGATAGAGTTCGAAATTTTCTATCTGAACATCTAATAAAACCACTAGAACGTGTTAGAAATGAATTGAATAAAGAAATCAGATGTTTCGTGATTATGGGCAACGACGATCCAAGAATTTTTGAAAAGATCATATCAGGATACGATGATCAAGAGAAGATAACCTATGTTAATCAAAGATGCGTTGAATTTGGGGATCTCAACGTGTGTGGGTACAGCTTCATATCCCCTACTCCTTTTCAACTCAAAGACTGGGAAAAATATGATGTGTCACGCTTTATCGATGTAGGAGCCGTATCTCCAGAGAAAGGAACTAGGACCGTAGAAGTTAAAAAAAACGTTAAGAAATATGATACGATCAAGAAAGATCTTGACACGTTGAAAGGAAAATCCCAGCCTGATAAAACCATCTACCTTTTCCATTCACCTCCTTATGAAACAGATCTAGATAGAGCCGATTTGGACGGGAAAGAAATTGATCACGTCCCAATGGACGTTCATGTGGGGAGTATTGCCATCAAGAAATTTATTCAGAATGAACAACCATTATTAACTTTGCATGGACATGTCCATGAGACAATTGATATAACTGGAAAATGGATGTGTAAAATCGGAGATACTCCCTGCTTTACGGGTGTGAACTCGGGTGAAGGTCTAGCCGTTGTGGTATTCGATACTGAAAATTTAGAGGATGCTTCAAGAGAAGTATTAAAGCTATGACTCATTACTATCGATGGGGATCTCTCTGGCAGATCTATACCTAGAGTTGATATGGGATGCCCAGGACGTATTATTCTTTATATCCTCATCTGTAACATAATGGATATCCAATATATTGTTGACCTCAACATCAGTTCTTTCTTTGTTCTCTTTAACTAATTTTTTATCCCACTTGTAGAACCAGTTCTCAAGCTTTTCTTTTTTTTCTTCGTCCTTAGGGATATGAACGATCAGGTCGATATCGCTTCTAGCTCCTGCAGTCGCTTCTTTTGTACTACCAACTACATAAAGCCCTTTTACACCGTAAAGATTTGAATCTAATTTTTCTCCTATCTCTTTGACTTTATTCATCCTCCATTCCCAGTGGTCAGGAGGCCTTAAATAGGCAAGAGCTTCGTTAGCATCTCCGTCCATAACTACGTCTAATGTGCCACCAGAACATATCTCATTGGTTTTGACTACCCTTACTACATCTTCATAATCCTCATAATTCGGTAATACATCTGTCAATCTGTTCTCACACCTGAGCAGCAGATCTTCGTTGAATATATTTCCTGATTCGTCCGGATAAAGCGGCAAATATTTTATGTCGCCTTCGACCAAATCCTGGAAAAAATGTGTTCCGAATGACAATTCAGGTAGATAACCTCCTTTCTCTTTAGCTATCTCGACTAGTAACGAGGTGTTGTTGATATCCCTGTATTTTACAGGAACGCCTAGGGTTATATCTCCTCGACTACCCCATCTTCCAGGTCCCATCAGGACAAATCTGTTTTTAGGAAGGCGTTTATTTAGTTCCCCAATTATATCCGCAACTTTTCTCATCTTCCTTTCGTTTTCTAAACTAGTATAAGCTTCTGGTGGTACGTATACTACGTATTCGATATTCTCGATATAACCGGTAGTAACGAATTTTTTACTTGAGAATAATTTGTTTTTGTTCTTTATATCCATGGGGATGGGTTTACGTTTTATTTCTTGAACTTGACTTTGAGGCCTGCACTGGAGGATATAAAGATCCTCCCCGTCATGAGCAAATTCGACATCAACTGGCGTATCTATTTTCTCTTCAAGTATATCCATAATTTTGCTCATCATAGGTAAGAAGTCTGTGTTATCGAATAGATTATCAAAAGTCACCACCATATCTTCTTCTTTTGGATTGAAAAGAGCACTCTTTGGTTTTCTTAAATCACCATTTTCGTAAACTGAAACGACTTTATCCAGATATGGAAAATCTTCTCCATACTCTTCATAAGCCTCGATCACGTCAACAGTTTCGATAGCCTCAGTTTCGAGATTGATCACATCCATATATCTAGGAGAGTATTTTATTCTCTCTTTGATTAAGGTATTGACTCTTAATTCGGGTCTGTTAGGCGAAACCAAAATCGGATAATCGTTTCCGACTCTATCTACAGCTCTCGTACCTAATCCGGGAACTAATCGAAGTATCCCGTCATCTCTATTGATCCTTGGCGACCAACGGAATTCGTTCTTACTGAAGGCTACACCGGCAAAGGCTGGTACGTAGTAAGGACCGACTTGTTGACCAACTACTTCCTGTATCAGAATGCCCATCTCTTCACTAAAATCGAGCATACCTCTTTCTTTACGATACTCTATTGGATCCGGACCGAAAGTAGAAGCATACACTTCTGCTACAGCTTCCATCAGAGCCTGTAATCTCTCTTCATCACTTCCTTTGTTTGCTAAAAACAGACTTTTATATTTCCCAGAAAAGGCAGCCCCGAAACTATCTTCCAATAAACTAGAAGAGCGCACGATGATCGGGTTATCGTCGATATCTCGTAATATCCTCTTCATCCCTTCAACGATTTCAGAAGTGAATACTGCGTTTTTCATTATCTGTTCTAAAAAAGGTTGTTCCTGTCTTATACGTTCAGGATCTAGATATTTTATGTGGATGACTTCATCTAAGTCATTATAGTGAATTAAGTCGAACATCGTGTCAGAAGTAATGTACCAACTTCTTGGAAATTTAATTTTCTTTAATTCACTATGTCTGTCCATCTCTTTTTGAAGTATTTTATGAGCAAGATACGCACCGGATGTTTTACCTCCTAATTTCCCGGCTCCCTGAGCTGGACCTACTACACATTTTAACAGAGATACGAAATCGCTAACTTCTATGTAATTTTTCGCAACATTTATGTATTCAAGTCTATCGGTAAAGAATCGCTGAATCAGAGCTGTCCTGATGGCCATCTGATCTTCAGGTGCCAATGCAGTTTCAGCATCAGGTTTATCGAAAAATCGGTTCAACTCGTCCGTGATCTCTACCAGGGAAATACCTTTTCTTTGAGACGCCAATAATATGGGTCTTGCCTTATCCTCTTTCAACCATCTGTGGAACAGTTCTGAAATCTCCTCAGGATCCAAACTCTTTCTAGCGATCTCGAATACTCCTTCCTGCACCTCTCTCAAAGATTCCAGGTCTTGTTTTGGATTTGGCATATTGATACCGCACCATTTTGGAGTTTCAGAATTTGGTTCGACGGGACATACATCGTTCAATAACATGGAAATTTTTTCGTTCTCGTTCCTATAAAGGTAATATACCATCTTCCTAGTCATCCGAAGAAGGGTTTTGGGATCAGTCCTTATCAACAGTTCTATGATAACTTCCCAGTCCTGTTTTTCTTCAGATATCTTTTTCTTTACTCTTCTATCCTCGATGAATCTACCAAGAAGATCTGAGATGGTGTTCAACAATCTACGTTCTTCTATCAAAAAGGGTCCCTCATCCATCTCTGGTTTCTCTTCCAAATAACAAACTTCAAGGGAACCTTTCATATCACCTTCAACTTCAATGATACTCTGCTGCTTCCATTTAGTTTCCTGGAAATTATCGGTTTTATATACATCACCGTTGATCTTGATCCTAGCACAGGCGATATCTTCATACTGCCATGAGGGAGGGATGAGTTTGACTATCTTCTGTAAAGCTTCTTCTAGCGATAGATTACTACTGTTAACTATCTCAGAGATACCATATATGCAGTTAAGTTCTTTTACACGTTCCTGAAGTTCGTCTAATTCCTTCCTTGGAGTGATCTTACTTTCAAGTTCTTCCTCTAGACCTCTTTCAACATTTATTTTATCGTCCATGCTATTGACCCTTTAAATATAGTTAAGGAACCTTGCTAAATAGTTTTGTCGTTTGATCAATCTTCGTTAACATCATTTTTAGACTTTTTGACTATCACACCTTTTCCGACTTTACCATCTATCATAACATCTAATGGTTGATCAGTACTCACGTGCTTAACATCTTTTTTTTCATCTTCAACTTTCTGCGAATCTAACCAATCCCAATCGATACTCCCTGGTTCAGTTATGAGGTAACCGGCTTGTGAAGAGATCATGTCATGGAAGAAATGGGAACCCTGTGATGGGTCTATCCTTCTCCCTTCTGTAGGAGCTTCTACTATTACTTTAGCTCCCGCTATATCACTCCAAAGAACCGGTATTCCTAACCATTCATCTGAACTCCCCCATCTACCGGGTCCGATCAGGATATATGGTCTGTTATTGGACATCAACTTCTTATTCAATTCACGCAACTGTTCCACAGCCCTCTGAGTATTCTTCATATCGAACTCTTTAGGTTTTATGTAAACGACGTCCTTTATCCCTTTCATAACACCGTAGCCCAATGCGTTTTGACTCGAACATACCAAATTTTCTTCCTTACATTCGTCGAAATCTACATCTAAAAACATATCTTTGGATATCATGCTTCTAATCTGAAGTATGACCAGTTCTGCAGGTTCGTCTTTACCTTCGTTTAGATTGACTGCGAATTCGATCTCCACAGGGTAACCGAGTGCGATCTCGCTAACCTTTAAAAGCATTTTAAATGCCTTAGCTAAAGGTATCGCATTGTACTTCACTATCGGTCCAAAATCTACGACCATAGGTCCTTCATGGTTCGTGCCAGGATACAATCTATCGTTTCGAGGTGAGTATGTTGAAACGACTTTTTCCAGAACTCCGTGCTCCCTTGCTTTATCTAAATTCAACTTTACAAGTGAAGTTTCTTCATCTTTTTTTATACTCTTATAAACTGATTCAAGATCAACTGCATAGAAATCATTCTGGGAATATTTCATGAAATCCTTAGGAGTGCCAGATAATGGTGCTTTTGGATGTTCAGGGCAGAAACAGAACGTATTACTCCCATCCACAACGGCTTTACCCAATCCAAGCGCTAGATATACTATCCCGTCCTCAGCTTTACATGGGTTAGAAGGGTAATGATTGTAAGATTTAGCTACACCGGAGATAGTTGGGTAAAAGTATTTTTCATGTTTTTCACCGATAACTTCTTGAAGCATCACCGCCATCTTCTCGTCACCCAACTTTTTAGGAGTCGATCTTAGGTAAGTTCTAGCCTTTTCGAAAAATGTAGAAGCGTAAACATGCTTGATCGCATTGCATACTTCTTTGAACCTGAGATCTGTTTCCCAAGAGTCATTTGGGAGAAGTACGGAAGAATATATACCTGCGAAGGGCTGCATCATAGAATCTTCTAAAACCCCCGATGATCTTACGATCAAGGGAGTACGGGTATTCCTTACGAAAGACCTCAAATCACCTATCACCGTTGCGGGTAAAGCTCCATCGATGAATTTAGATGAAATCCGTTTGTCTGAAGTATGTTCTATATCTTCGGTTAGAAGTTGGTTTTTTTCAAGGAATTTATCATAAACTTCAGTAGAAAGGACTACACTCCTTGGAACAGTAATACGAAGCCCTTTGAACATACCATCTGTGATGTATTTTGTTAATATCTTGGCCATAAAAGCTATCCCTCTAGCCTTGCCACCTAGTGCACCTTTTCCTATCCTGCTTATATTGCTATAATGGCTCTCCCTTTTCCTTTCAAAATCGGATATTGCACCTTTGTGAAATTTATATCGATGTTCTTCTAGCGTATTTACAACTTCAGTTTTGATTTCGTCATCCTCGATCTCAGAAACTAAGTAATCTAGTTGTTCAGCTAGTTGGAATTCAGCCCTGGCTCTCAACCAATTTTGGATCTTAGCCCCCTCTAAATATTTTTTCAAAATCTTCTCGTCAAGATTCCATATGGTCTTTTCAAGCTCTTCTAAGCTATTGACCACTGCTAGTTCTGCTCCATATTCGTTTTTTATTACCAATTCGATAGGTCCGATATTTTGTTTTATAAATTCAGTTATTTTTGATGTGAGAACAGTGGAATCTTTTAAAACAAAATCAATATTGCTATCTTCTGGAAGTTTCTCTATAGGCTCTGAGGACTGTACAAGGATCGATATATTCTTTTTCTCATTTTCAACTTCCCGCGCGAAATTCAGCCCAACATGATCTTCCCTCTCCCTTTCTACACCACAATGATTATCGGTGATCAGGCAGATCAAATTATGTTTATATTCTTTATAAAATTCTCTTCCTTCTTGAATGTCAGTTGCTAACAGAACATAAGGTCTGCTCCAGTATCTTTTAGCCCTGATATCTTTTGGCAGGTTTTCTTCGATTATGGATCGAGTATATTTCCATATCTCCTCATAAATCAGCGGTAGATATTTTGAATAGAACTGTATAGAATCTTCGATAACCAATATCCCTTTTCCCTCTTCTGAAAGAACCCCTTTCTCAATGTTATTAAGATCCTCGATGTACTGTACAATACTCAACACGATCTTCCCATCGCCGTACCATGTAAAGACCTCATCAACAGTACCTTTTTTATCTTCACTGATTATATCTTCTATTTTAGAAGTATCATTTCCTATCAAAACGACCGGTTTTTTCGGATAATTTTCTTTAACCTTATTTGAAAAATCCAATATTTCCATGTCATTTGGTCTGTTAAAAACTATCACTAGATCTATTTTAGACTTGTCCAAGATGTCCAATGCGTCGTGACCTTTTTCGACATGAGTTATGTTAGGTATAGGTCCGAACTCACGTTTTCCAAATATCTCTTGAAAAAGGTCTTCTAATCTTCCTTCCTCTTCAAATAAAAAATAATCAAAAGAAGGGGATATTATCAGGATATTTTCCACATAGGAAGCCCTGATATATTCTTCTCCCCTGGTTTTTTCTTCGGTTTTTAGGGTTATTCCGGTTATTTCCTTTATAACTTCTCTGATTTCCTCTTCTCGACCTTTCATCTATATTTCACTATACCCAACCGCGTTTTCTGCAGGCTTCGGCGACTCTATCGATAGCGATCATGTATGCTGCATCACGAACACGGATATTTTTTCGCTGGGCCAATTCCCAGACTTCGTAGAATGCATCTGTCATCAGATTATCTAGTTTACCCAATACTTCTTCCCTTGGCCAATAATAGTTTTCGTTGCTTTGTACCTGTTCAAAGTAACTGCATGTGACGCCGCCAGCGTTTGCCAGGAAATCAGGTATAACTATCACGTCCCTATCTTCTAATATCTCGTCAGCTTCTGGAGTTATAGGTCCGTTTGCACCGGAAATTATCAATCTAACATCATCCTTTATGTGGTTTACATTATCTTCTGTAATGGCGTTTTCCAAAGCTGCAGGTATTAAGATATCAACTTCATGTTTTAACCAATCCTCACCAGGCAATCTTTCGTATCCTTTTTCCTTGGCCTTTTCCTTATCGACCGACCCGAATCTATCCGTGATACTTCTCAATTCTTCTAGATCTACGCCACTTTCTCTATAATAACTGTAAGCGCGGCTATCTTCTTGGTCCCAACATGATACGGAAACCACTGTGCCACCGTATTCAGTGAACAGTTCAACAGCGTATTGGGCCACATTTCCAAAGCCTTGTACAGAAGCTGTCATCTCGTTGATGTCTAAATCCATTTCTTTTAAGACCTCTCTTAGAACGTATACAACACCATATCCAGTAGCTTCTGTTCTTCCAAGAGAACCCCCCATATCCACGGGTTTGCCGGTTATGACTCCTGGTGATTTTGAACGATGTATTTGTTCGTATTCGTCCATCATCCATAGCATATGTTGTGCTGTGGTCATGACATCTGGGGCGGGGACATCTTTTTCTGGTCCGAGTTGATCCGGGATAGCTCTAACAAAACCTCTACATATCCTTTCTTGTTCCCGTTCTGAGAGATCGTGTGGATCACAGATCACTCCTCCTTTAGCTCCTCCTAGTGGTATATTTGCAACTGCTGTTTTCCAGGTCATCCACATCGCTAAAGCCCTTACGGTATCAACGGTTTCCTGAGGATGGAATCTGATACCTCCTTTACAGGGCCCTCTAGCGTCACTATGTTGGATCCTGAAAGCTTCGAATACCTTTGTAGATCCGTCATCCATCTTGACTGGTATGTTAAAGTGATATTCCCTCATGGGTTTTCTAAGGATATCCCTCGTTCCTTCATCGAGGTCCAATTTATCGGCTATTCTATCAAACTGCTCTTGAGCCATTTTATACGCGTTAAAACCTTCTTTTGCCATTTTTTCGCCACCTTCTATATCCGGTATTTGAGCCAAAAGATAAGAGGTATAAATAGTTGATTTACAGTTTTTTATCTTACATGTGTACAGTTTGGGTTATACTAATAGGTAAGATTTAACATTTTTGCATTTATAGATCAGATATTTGATCTTTTACTCACTTGTTAACCGTTGTTATCTAAAATATGGATATGAATATTTAGTAAAATTCCAAAGTGTGCAATTATCTATGTTTTAAATCCCATAATCGATGTTCTATCAAACCTAGTGAAACCTTATGAGGTTTTATGGTGTGTATCATTTTAGAAGATAGGATAGTGTTAGAAATCGCACCGATACTCCCTGGGAATTTAGAATTCAATCTTTCACCCCATCTGAAGAAATCTTCGATATTTTCAAAAGCTGAGAACAAAAGAAAATTATACTTTTCAGTACTGGTTTCGACTGCTCTGGGAACATGATCGTCCCTTGTTATGTATTTTTTTACACTTTCCGCATTGGATTTCACTTCTATTAATGAGACAACGAGGTTATAACCCGGAGGGACGAATAGGTTTTTGAAAAAGCATCGAGGTTCGTTGATAATACCGTTTTCTATCAAGGAATCTATCCTTCTTCTAACTGTCTTTCGATCAGCACCTATTTCTCTACCTAAAGCGGATGCATTAGTTCTGAAGCATTCGCCGTTCAAGAGAAGCTTTAAAAGTTTGAAGGAAGTATCGTCAAAATGGACACCACCAAGTTCTAAACTATTTTCTTTTTCAAACTGAACTTTCATAGCTCTGATAAAGCAATTTGGATCATACTTGAAAGTCAGTTTATTACTGAATATATCCGCATGAGCAGGTACACGGTTCTCTCTCGGAGGGATCTTTTTATCTTTTACTATCTGTTCTCTCCAGGAATGATACGATTCTAGGTCCTCAAAGAATTCTATCAAAAGTGTATTGTATGAACCTTCCATGCAGGAAAAAGCTGCGAAAATATGAGAATCATCTTTGTAGAAATCCGTAGCCTCGGATGTTCTAGGCATGTCCGCTTTAACCAAAACCAGTAAAGGATATTTTTCGAATAGATAAGGAAAGGGATATAGTGGTGGGTTCAAAATGTTGTTTACATAGAGCATATTCAGTTTTCTCTTAACGGTCGCCCTATGGATCCCCAACTCTCTAGATAAAAAACTTATATTTGCTTTTACGAAATTTCCGGATATAAGATACCTGAGAAGCTTAAGGTTCAACAAGTCCTCTAACGGTTCCATATCTGTTTCAAATTCATAGGACTATATTATAGTTGGGTATCGTTTCGAATAGTTTACCCCATCATGTATAATTCAAGGCCTACATCTGTTCGGTGTTCTCGGAAAAGGAATGGCATCACGTATATGGTCCAGATTGCACAACCACATGATTACACGTTCGATACCAAGACCGTATCCCGCATGTGGAACACTTCCGTATCTTCTTGTATCCAAGAACCACTCATAGTTGGATGGATCTTCTCCTTCTTCTTCAAGTCTATCTATGAGAGAATCTACATCCGTTTCCCGGACACTACCTCCTATCAATTCACCAACATGGGGTACCATCAGGTCATAACCTAAAACTTTACTTGGATCTTCTTCATCTCTCTTCATGTAGAAGGCTTTGATCTCTTTCGGATAATGTGTAACAAACACTGGTTTATCGAACATGGATGTAAGTTTCTTCTCTTCTGGAACACCGAAATCGTCACCGTATTTCACATCCATACCAGCATCTTTTAACTTTTCTACCGCTTCATCATAGGTGATCCTTGGGAACGGACCTTCTAACTCTTCTAGATATTTGATCCCGTCTTCATGGATGTTCTTCATCTCTTTTCTATTCTCTTTTAACACTTTTTTAGCGATATGAAGTACCAGTCCTTCACCCATATCTATCAGACCATCATTATCTAACCAAAGTCCTTCCACCTCGGCATGCCAGAATTCAGTCAGATGTCTAGGAGTTCTAGATTTTTCTGCTCTGAAACTAGGTGCGATAGTATACAGATTTCCTAACCCAAATATAGCTGCTTCTGCATAAAGCTGCCAGCTTTGGGTAAGATATACTTCCTCATCAAAATAGTCAACAGGGAATAAAGTCGAACCTCCTTCACACGCTAGCGGTGTGATGATCGGTGATTGAAATTCTTTATATCCATTCATTCTGAAGAATTCGTGAATAGCTCCGAAAACTGTAGAACGGATAGAAAGTATATCCCTCATCCGTGTGGAACGGATCCATAGATGACGGTTGTCTAATAAATGCTCAACACTCTGATCCTTATGAATTGGAAAATCATCTGAGGAGTGGACTATTTCTAGATCACTAGCTCTTATCTCGTAACCTCCTGGGGCCCTGTGGTCTTCAGCCACTTCACCACGGACCTTCAGGGAAGATTCGACCAACAATTTTTTGATATCTTCGAACTTGTCCTCATTAAAATTGTCCTTTGCTATCGTAACTTGAACTATCCCTGATGGATCGCGTACGTTTAAAAAAACTATATTGCCGATATCTCTTTCACGATGTATCCATCCACGGATACTAACTTCTTTTCCAGTGTGCTGGCCTTCCAATATCTCCTCTATATCAACGAACGTATCTCCGTCGAATACACTAGTTTCTCTTTTTTTGGTACCTTTTTGGCCCATATTATCCACTCAAGGTGAGCAGTGAGGTTTTTAGATAAAAGCATTTTGGAAGTTATGTGTGTAAAACGGAAAATGGTCTGTATTTACATTAAACTCTAGAAATATTAATAATTATAAGCCAGAGATCCTTTTTCAACTTCGAAGTTGAACCTTTCTAACACTGTATTGCATTTATCTATTTATATTTTCAAGAATTATATAAATATATGCCGGGCTATGGTATTATCGTGAGAAAAATGAGAAGAACAAACACCAACGGAAGGATAAGGGGCCTGTATACGACCGGAACCCTAGACGAAGTTAGATTGTTGACGGGTTTGAATTAAGATCAAAAACAGAATAGAGGTGAAAAAATGAGAAGAAGGTACCCAAGCCAAAAATATAGCGAAGCAAGATTATTGACTGGACTGTATTAAAAACGAAAAAGGGTGGTGGCCCCGGTCACCACCCATCAGGAACTATCTTTCCTTTTTCTAAAGATTTGCGTATATCTGTTTTCATATCCAAAACTGCCTGCCTAGATGCTTCAGCAAAATTGTTTTCTCCAAATTTTTCAGAATATGGTTCTCTCTCGTATGCGAATATAATACCTCTAGAAGAGTTTACTATACCTCCGTATCCATCATCGTTGAAACATGGAATGATATCATCGGCAGTTCCACCCTGTGCTCCATAGCCAGGTACTAAAAAGATCGCCTTTTTCATCATTTCTCTCAATTTTTCCGCTTCTTCGGGATAAGTTGCACCAACAACCGCACCTACGGATGAGTAACCTCTGTCTCCCACCAAATCATCACCCCATTCCTTGACTAATTCACCCATCAATTCGTAAACTTTGCCTTCACCTTTTATCTCCTTGTCCTGCAGCTCCCCTGAGGATGGATTAGATGTCTTGACCAATACGAATATACCTTTACCATATTTTTTGCACACATCTAAGAACGGTTCCACACCATCAGTTCCAAGGTATGCATTTACAGTCACCATATCTGAGTCGAAGGAGTATGTGAATTCCTTATTTATCCGTTCTACCTCTCCGAGATGAGCAGATGCATATGCTTTAGCAGTACTCCCGATATCGTTCCGCTTAACGTCCGATATAACTATCAGCCCTTTATCTTTGGCATAATCTATTGTTTCTTCGAAGGCCTTCATACCCTGGCTGCCGTACTGTTCATAAAATGCCACCTGTGGCTTCACCGCTGGAACGATATCTTTGATCTCATCGATGATCGATTTATTGAATTCCTCAAAAGCGTATCTAACAGCTTCAAAGGGTGTCTTAGCCCTGTCACCCGCCTCTTCCTTTATATGATCTGGTATCCTATTTATTCTTGGGTCCAATCCTACAACTGATGGGTTCTTCTTATCGTCGATAGCTTCTAATAACCTATCTGCGAGATTTTTTTTATTCATATCTCCACCTTTTCTGTTATAGAATATATTCTGTGTTATTAACGTTTTCATTTATTGGTACACATTTTTATAAAAAATGTCACCTATGTTCTTCGTTCAGATGTTTCCGATACATCTTTCTGTTTGAGAAAACGTCTCCACAGGCTTTGCATTTGTATTCTTCCTTATTTGGCATGACCCTCACCCCCTTTTATGTATATCCTAAATTTATATTACGTCGAGCAGGGATTTAAACTTTCTTAAAATGCTTAGATATAAACCAATATTATATTTACCATAATTTAGTTAATTATACATATGATCAAAAATGAAGTCATCAGGACCATGATGAATCATCGGTCTATACGCGAATATAAAGATGAAACTCCTAGTGATGAGGAAATAGAGTCCATAGTTAGGGCGGGAATGCAGGCACCTTTTGTATCCCAGCTTTACAGCGTGATATTATCTAGAAATAAAGAAGAACATCCCTTCGACGCCCCTTTACTTTTCACGATCTGTGCCGATTTCCACAAATTTGAAAAGATTATGGAGAAGAGGGATTGGGAACCGGTAACAAATGATCTATCGATACTGTTCTTCGCTGTTCAGGACGCCTGTTACATGGCCCAGAACATGGTGACCGCAGGAGAGAGTTTTGATATAGGAAGCTGTTTTTTGGGTATGGCACCTTACAAAGCCAAAAATTTGAAAGAAAAGCACAACCTCCCGGACAAAGTGTTCCCAGTTGTACAGTTAGCAATGGGATATCCCAATGAGGATCCATCCCCCAGACCTAGATATCCGATGGAATATGTTCTTTTCGAGGATGAATACCCTGAATTTACGGAAGAGATGATCGAAAGAGCCATGGACGAGATGGATGAGGGATATCTCGAACAAGATTACTACAGAAAATCAGACGCTAAAATAGCTATCCAAGATGAAAAAGAAGATGAATATACCTACGAAAACTACAGCTGGACCGAGCACATATGTAGGAAATGGGGTCAGTGGTATCCCGATGTAGAGCAACTGCTAAAACAGTTAAAAGAATGTGGATTCGATATCACTCCAAAGGAGTAATACCTAAAATCACTGCTTCCTAGGGTCCTTCTCCATAACCTCGATATTGTCGAAGTAATCGATCTTAGGAACCCTGTTAGCTTTGGATTTGATTACCTCTACTTCACCAGTATCGTTCTCTATCTCGATCTTTCCGACTTCTTCTTCACGGATACCGTGTTTTTTCATATTCTTAACGATATCCCATTTAGATGCACCTTCTTTCAATGAAAATCTGAACGGAACCATTCCGTATATATTAGAAAGTTCGTTGTAATCTGTCTTCATCCTGACTCGACCGGTTCCACCGATATTTTTCACTCTCAAGCTCTTGTCGATGTATTCCTCAATCCTTTCTAAAAATTCAAGTTCATCACCGGTGACGAAAGTGATGGCCTTCCCATCTTTACCTAATCTACCTGTTCTTCCTATACGATGGACATAATCTTTTTCATATCTTGGAATATCATAGTTCACTACATGGGTGATATTTTCAACATCGATGCCTCTTGCTGAAACATCAGTTGAAACCAAGATATCTATCTCACCTTTTTTAAATCGGTTCATAGTATTTGTCCTAGCAGATTGGCTCATATCTCCGTGCATAGGATGAGCTTTGTATCCGAGTCTTTGAAGTTTTTCGGATAATATTTGAGTCCATTTTTTTGTGTTGGAAAATATAAGATATTTGCCAGGTTCTGTATCAAGGAGAGCAGAAAGCCTAGCTAATTTATTTGTCTTACCCACCCTAATAAAGTATTGGTCGATCCCTTTAGCGGAAACATCGTCTTCAGAGAGAAGTATCTTATGTGGATCTTCCATGTACTTCTTTGCCAATCTCAATATTTCACTTGGCATCGTTGCAGAGTAAAGCATCACTTGTTTATCACTCGATGTGTTTGAGATTATCCATCTGATATCTGGTAAGAATCCCATGTCCAGCATTCTGTCAGCTTCATCTAGTACAAAAAAATCTATATTTCTAAGATCGAGTTCGCCCCTTTTCATAAGGTCGATAACTCTACCAGGGGTTCCTGCTACGAAAGAAGCTTTTTTCAGCTTGTTTATCTGACGGCCGATACTAGCTCCTCCATATATAGCTACAGTCTTTAAGTCATGATGTTTTGCAATTTTTCTAGCTTCAAGTTCGACCTGCTGTGCCAATTCTCTTGTAGGAGTCAGAACTATAGCTCTTACCCCTTTACCTCCTTCAACATTCTCAAATATAGGTATCAAAAAGGAATGTGTTTTACCCGAGCCAGTTCTAGCTTGTACCACAACATCTTTGCCTTCTATTGCAGGTGGTATCGCTTCTGTCTGGACTTCGGTAGCTTGCTCAAAATTAATATCTTCTAAAGCAGAAAGTGTATTTCTGTTTATAGAAAGTTCTTCGAATTTAGTTGTTTTACTCATAAATGTCAACCCTTTGTTTGTTAGATCTCTAATGATCAATTATTAGTTCTTTGACTATCTCACATAACGGGTCCTTTATAAACTTGCCCCTTAAAACATGTCGTCAGATTATTGAAAAATAAGTATACCTTTCAGGGGTATCAGTTTTAAACAATCTTTTTCAATACCTTTTCTTACCACTCTGTCGTTTCTTCTTTTCACGTTCTTTAACTTTCTTGAAATATCTATAATATATGTATCCGGTCCATGCAACCGCGGCAATAACTATCACACCTAGAATAAATAGTATAGTATCGCCCTCGTAAAAAGGGATAGGGGACTCTCTTTCTCGGGGCGGAAGAGGCGGATAGTCTGTGATACTTTGTCTATTGTGACTTTCTGAAGCCTGAATATGATTCGTCGTCAGAACAGTAGACGATGATATCAAAACTAATATCGTTATAATAACAATGGTATTTCCCGGCTTAAATGAACCTTCCATGTTACTGTATATCAATTCGGCTACCAAAAAACCTTTCCCTATAATATTAGTTTCATAGAATATAGAATTGGTCATGATCACTTTCATCTCCCTCTTGATACCATATTTAAAACCCCCCATGTTTTCAAGTAAAGTGTTAATAAGTGAAGATATATGCAGAAAATCCGGAGCATAGAAAATGAAAAATTACTCAGAGGATGAAGTCAGGGAAAATTTCAAGATATTCTTCGAAGAAGAAGGATTGACATCTGAAATTAGAAGGGTTGCAGAAAACTATCCAGATGACAGATCTATAGAGATAACATACGGAGATCTGATGGACCATTTTGACGTTGAATTTCCAGAATACATACATGAAAACCCTAGAAATTGTTTGGAACTTGCCACCGAAGCGATAAACGAAATACTTGGCTCCAGTTATGAGGACACTTCTATACGATTGAGGATAAAGGATCTACCTGCAGCCCATAACAAAGGTGTCAGGGAATTGAGGGCAGATGATCTAACCAAATTTATCGGTGTCACCGGTTTAGTTAGAAAAGCTACAGAGGTCAGACCTCGTATCACCGTCGCAGTTTTCCAATGTATGAGGTGTGGTGCGAAGATAAAGCAGCCCCAGAGTATAGGTAAAATAGAGGAACCTATGGAATGTCAGAGTTGTGGAAAGTCAGCTAACAAGACAAGTTTCAAACTTATTTTAGAAGACTCAGAATTCACTGATTATCAAACTTTAGAGATCCAAGAAAGTCCAGAGGACCTTAGAGGTGGAGAGCAACCTCAGAGATTGAAAGGTTGGACCAAGGAGGATATGGTCGGAATTGTCTCCCCAGGTGACAGAATAGTGATGAATGGAATGTTAGACGGAACCCCGAAAAGCGGACCCGGTGGATCTAAATCTAGAACTTTTAATATTTTCATGAGACTCAATAGTATAGAAGTTCAGGACTACGAATACAAGGATGTAAAACTCTCGGAAGAAGATAAAAACGAGATAATAGAAACATCCAAAGACCCACGGCTATTCTCAAAACTAGTTAACTCTATAGCTCCAAGTATCCAAGGTATGAAGATGATAAAAACGGGACTCGCTCTTCAATTATTCAGCGGTGTTAAAAAGAAAACTCCTGATGGTAGCAATGTAAGAGGGGATATTCACATACTTCTTGTTGGTGACCCGGGTACTGCTAAATCTCAGCTATTGAGATATATTTCTGATCTGACACCTAGAGGTATGTACGCTTCAGGAAAAGGTACAACTGGAGCAGGCCTAACTGCAGCAGCGGTTAGAGAAGAAGTCATGGGTGAGAGCCAGTGGATCCTTGAAGCTGGAACCCTCGTCTTAGCTGATAATGGTATCGCCGCTGTTGACGAGTTGGATAAGATGCGTGACGAAGATAGGAGTGCCATGCACGAGGCCATGGAACAGCAGAGTATATCCGTAGCGAAAGCGGGTATCAACGCTCGATTGAATTCTAGATGTGCTGTATTAGGTGCAGCAAATCCAGAATATGGACGATTTGAAAAGCATGAAAATATCTCCCAGCAGATCAAACTACCTCCTCCTTTGATATCTAGATTTGATCTCATCTTCGCTATCATGGATAAACCAGATCAGGAGAAGGATAGAGATATAGCACAGCATATCTTGGAACTGCACCAGGTGGGTGAGAAGATGATAAATGACGATACCTATGAACCGGAAAAACGTTTTGTCCCTCCATTCGAGAAGGAATTTTTAAAGAAATATGTATCCTATGCTAAAACTGTAAATCCCATAATGACAGATGAATCTAGAGACGAACTAGAAAACTTTTATCTTGATATAAGGGCGGGAGGAGGAAGTGAGGACTCAATACCCATAACGGCTAGACAACTAGAATCACTCGTTAGATTATCTGAAGCTAGTGCAAGGGCACATCTTAGAAAGAGGGTCACAAAAGAAGATGCTAAAAGAGCGATCAATGTCACAAGATACTTCCTTAACGAGGTCGCCTCTACATCAGAAGGAGGCTTGGATATAGATTTCGTTGCTTCTGAAGTGTCATCGAGCGAAAGGACTATAATGCATGACATACGAGATGTAATCAAAGAGCTTGAACAACTCCATGACGGTGGTGCCCCTGAAGAAGAGATATTTGAGCGTGGAGAAAAAGCTGGGATATCCCCTGATAACATCAGGAAGGAACTTGAGAAGATGAGAAGGAATGGACAGATTTACTCACCTTCTCCAGGAAAATACAGATTCAGTTGAGAAAGAGATGTATAAAATGATGGTAAGTTATTGCGTGTATGATCAACAAGGAGAAAAGTTACTTGCAGCCTGTGACAAAGATCTACTAGGTGAAACTTTAGAGGAAGGTGAACTTCATCTTAAAGTGAAGGAATCATTCTACGGTGGTAACGAAATGGAATTAGAACGATTAGTAGAACATTTCAAGTCGAGCACCATAGCGAACCTTGTAGGCGAAAAAACGGTCAACAAAGCGATCGATCTGGGATTTGGATATGAAGAGGATATTCTTATGATCGAAGGGGTGCCTCATCTACAGATAGTGAGGATGTAATTTCATGTTCTGCGTTGAATGTGGAGCTGAGCCAGAAGAATTATACGAGGGATTATGCAGAGACTGCTTCGTTGAATCTAAGATGAAAGTTAAAGTAGACAGTCCGATCACAATCGATATTTGTCCAGTATGCGGCAGTGTAAGAAAAAAGAACAATTGGATAGAAAACCCGGATTTAGAAGCTATAATGTTGGATAAGATCGATGATGCTATATCGATCCCTTATGAAGCGGAAAGGTACGGTTTTAATGTTGAATTCGAAGAAAAAGACCCTTATAACATCGTGGCAAAAATATCGGTGAAGCTTGAAAGGGACGAAATAGTTGCTGAACATGAGATCTCTGCAAAAATAATACTAAAGAAGGTTCAATGTGAAATCTGCAGTAAGATCCACGGCAATTATTACGAAGCGATACTTCAAGTCAGACCTACAAAAAAAGAGATGACTGAGGAACAGAAAGAGTTAGTTATCAATAAAGTAAAAAAAAGGATAGATGTCAAGGAAGGAAAGAAAAGGAGTATTTTTTTGACTTCCCAGGAAGAAATTCATGGTGGTATAGATTTTTATCTCAGCGATACCGGGGTTACAAAAAATTTAGCCAGGGAGATATCGAATGCAGTGGGAGGTAGTGTAAAAAGTTCTGCCAAACTGGCCGGTAGAGAGGATGGTCAAAATATCTACAGGATGACATATTTGGTTAGAATCCCTTCCTACGAATCAGGTGATTTTATAGAGGTCGAAGACAGTATTTACAGAGTCAAGAAACTAAAAGGAGGTACGGGAAAAGTCATTCTGAAAGATATAAAAACCGGAAAAAAAGTCAGAATGGATGACAAGGAGTTAGAAAATGCCGAAGTTCTGGGTGGTACTGAGTTGGTAAATAAATCCGTAGTGGTTTCAGAAAGTGAGAAAGAAATGAAACTTCTAGATCCTGAAAATTATGATACAGTAACGGTCCTTAAACCGGAGGGGTTTGAAACAGAAGATAAAGAAGTCGATGTTATCAAGGTCAAACAACATCTATATATTATCGAGGAAGGAAGTAAGTAAATTTTATAGTTTAGCGCTCTTTTCTTAATTTGGTTTCTATGTCAAAAGAAGATGAAAAATTGATTTACACAACATGGTTCGGGGTTTTCGTAATCGAGGGAGAGGATTTAACAGATAAAATCCTTTTTGATAAAGATCCAGAGATCATAGCCAAAAAAAGATTTAAAGTCAACAAAGGTGAAATTTTAGCTGAGGAAGAGGAACTTGCCAATAAATACGAATCACTCGAAGTCACTGAAAAAAGATTATCAAAATTCGGCAAAGTTGTATCTTCGAATGTATCTTTTATATCGTCTGAAGATCACTCTTATCCCCAGGAATTGCTCCAAGAGGCATTGACAATCTTAGGAAGTTTAGAGTTGAGTGAGTCTTTGGACCAAGGGGAACATCTAGCAAAAGCGGTGAAAACTATACAGGACCTGAACGAAACAATAAATCTACTCATGGAAAGGTTGAGGGACTGGTACTCGATACATTATCCAGAACTACAAGAGACAGTTGATGATGAAGATTATATAAGACTTATAACGAATCACGGCATCAAAGAGGGTATTCAAGAGAAAACGGGGATGGCAGATGAGTCTGTTGGTAGTGATGTTTCTGATACTGAAAAAAATATGTACCGTAGGTTTGCAGGTATAATATTAGAAAAGAGAAAATTCAGGGAGGAGCTTTGGAGCTACGTTGAGGATTTGATGAAGGAACGAGCACCTACTTTAACTGAACTAACTGGGGTGAAGCTTGGTTCGGAATTGATAGCCCAGGCGGGTTCGTTAGAGGAATTAGCGAAGATGCCCTCAAGTACTATTCAAGTGCTCGGGGCTGAAAAGGCATTGTTCAGTCATCTCAGTAAAGGGACCAAACCACCTAAACACGGTCTTATATTACAACATCCATTCGTTCATAAAACGGATCCAGAACTTAGAGGAAAAATCTCTAGATTATTCGCCAACAAAATTGCGATTGCTGCTAGAATAGATTACTTCGGTAATAGGAATAAAGGACCAGAGTTAAGAAAAGAGTTAGAAAAAAAGATAAAGAAAATAAGAGGTTGACATATCAGATCAACTTTTTTTTATCCTTCCTTCAGGTATATCCATGCCTGCGGATATATTCGGTGTAGAATGGTCGTTTTTATAAACAGGTCCAGTTCTATACTTTTGTGTCATAGCTGGCTTCTCTTCCAGCAATTTCCAAGGCCATATCCTTGAAACGTGATCGACTCTTATGTAGACCTCCTCAAGATGGACAGCAGCCCAATCGATAAATCCATACCTCTCATCTCTTGACTCAACTTTTTCTTTAACATCTGAATCGGTATCCTCACTAACCTTCTCCCAGTTGATCTCGCTAGAAGAACCTTGATAAACGTCAGTTAAGACCAAAGTGTTTTTATCAAACTCCTTTAAAGTACCAATAAAAGAAAGTCCATCGTCCATAACCACAACCAAACTCCCACCAATCAATTTTTTGAGTTTCTTCTCTAACATCGAATCTATCATATCAGGGCACCTCAATAAAATATATGGGTTTGCAGTTATTAAAACTTTTTCATCTTTGATTTTTATCAACGACGGATTCAACAGTGTTATGTATTGATTCGAGTTTCCCTTCTAAAACATTGACACGACATTTTAATTCTGAGTTCTCTTGTTTTAACTCTTCGAATCTTTTCCTAAGCAGAGAATTTGGACCTGGGGATATATGTTCATTCATTTTAGAAACGTTTTCTACATCTGAGATATCGTAATTTTTTAGATAATACTTGAGCTTTATCTGTACTTCAACGATATTATTCGTCTGTATATCGTAATAAACACTTTTTTTACCCATATCCAAAAGATTTTTGTGTAGCTCAAGATCTCTGGTCGCCATTATATCGTCTTCTTCCATCTTGTCTACGAGCTTTAGATCTAGTATTCCTTTGTATTCCTCCTCCACGTCCAAGATATCTTCTTGATTGTGAATGTCTTTGATTTCTTCTTTTATGTCGATGGGTAGATTTTCATCAAGAATTATTTGCATATTATTAAATCAGAGGATTCGGTAATTATAGTTTTTCATTTGAGGCCATGGGAATAGAAAGATTTTTATTGATATAAACTCATTTCACACTGTGATAATATGGTAGTTAAAATCGATGAGGATACCTGTATAGCCTGTGGGTTGTGTGAAGAAGCATGTCCTGTAGATGCTCTTACGGTAGAAGAAGTGGCTAAAGTTGACGCTGATAAGTGCGAGGATATTGGAGATTGCGTGGAAGTCTGTCCTGTAGACGCACTGTCTTTATAATAAATCAGTAAAACTTTTATATACTGTCCCCTTCACATCCGCCGTGATAATATGGTAGTAAATGTAGATGAAGATGCGTGTATAGCATGTGGTCAGTGTGAACCTGAATGTCCAGTGGATGCCATAACAGTTGAAGAAGTGGCCATCATAGATGAGGATACCTGCATAGATTGTGGTAACTGTATCGATGTATGTCCGGTTGATGCTTTAAGCCTGTAAAAACGTTTCACGGGCCTTCAAAGGTCCATCTTAATTTTTCTGTTCATTCAATTTTTTCTATGATGATATTGCTTTCTTCTAACATCTCTTTTGAAAGCTCATCTGGATATCCTTCCTTATAGACCACTCTTTTGATATCTGCATTGATCAAAATCTTCATACATAAAACACATGGATGATGGGTACAGTACAAAGTCCCATTTTTCACACTAACCCCAAAAACAGCGGCTTGTATTACAGCATTCTGTTCTGCATGTACCCCTCGGCACAGTTCGTGTCTAGTCCCCGATTTAACTTTCATCTTTTCTCTTCTACATCCCACATCTTCGCAGTGAGGTAATTCCTTTGGTGCCCCATTATAACCCGTACTCAAAACTTGTTTATCTTTTACTATTACTGCACCAACTTTTCTTCGAAGACAGGTCGAACGAGATGCTGCAAGTTCTGCCATTGCCATGAAATACTCGTCTACTGTAGGTCTATTCATCGTTATCAACTAAACTCTTTTACTTTAATTAACTTTCGAATGAAACATAATAGAAGCGAAGTTTTATAAATATTGAATATATTCTATATGACTACTTATAAGATACGAAAAAATTTGAGGAGGGATACGTTTGTTTGATATAAAAGTGCAAAACATAGTTGCTTCGGTCACTCTCGGAAAGTCTTTCGACTTAGATGAGATATGTGAAACATTGGAAGGGGCTGAGTATGAGCCAGAGAAATTTAGAGGCGTAATATATAAACTTAGGAAACCAGGTATAAGAACATCGGTTTTGCTTTTTGGAAGTGGAAAGATGGTCTGTACGGGTGCTAAGATCGAGGATGAGATATATGGAACCGTGGAACATCTTAAAAAGGTTTTAACGGAAAACGATATAGACGTTTTGGAAGAACCGGA
>JBNJDY010000006.1:0-44895 GCA_051745305.1 Thermoplasmatota archaeon | reverse complement strand
TACTAACAAATGCGAATAATTTATTTCCTCCTATCATAATTTTCCCGACTCATAACGGGTTCGAGTTATATATATTTTCTTATTCCCATATATATATATATGGTGTTATTAATACAAAGTGACTACATCCGTTCCCCCATTTATAAAACAGAAAGTGAGATTCGAATAATCAAGTTTTAAGATTAAATAGTATCTATAAAAATATAAAAGTACTAGAGAGATTTATAATGAATGAAAAATGTTCGAATCCAAGCGAATCGTATAAAGAACAAGGCGGGCCTGAGGGGATTCGAACCCCCGGCCGATCGGTTAAGAGCCGATCGCTCTACCTAGCTGAGCTACAGGCCCATGGTACGGAACTTCTAGAAAAGACCTAGATATAAATATTTTCACCATTGGGAAGATCGAATTCTAACCCAAATTTATTTATACTTTATTAAACCTAATTTAATTGTCATACGAATTGTCAGACATTGGTGGGATAATGGGACGCAAACTACCCAAGTATCTTAGGGATGATGAAGTTAGAAAACTTCTTAACGCTCCTCCGAGGAAGAAGACGAGAGATAGGCTTATTTTAAGGATCTTATATAGATGTGGACTCCGAGTCTCAGAACTTACTAATCTGAAGATCGAGGACATCGATTTTGAAGAAGGGATGATCACCATAAGGAGTGGAAAGGGAGATAAAGATAGAGTTGTTCCTGTGGATGCTGATACCTTAGATTTGATAGAATTCTACAAAGCTGGTGCAGAAGAAGGTACTTTGATACTTTCTGAGAGAGGTGACTCACTTTCAACCCGGCAGGTCGAGAGGATAGTAAAAAAATACGCCAAGAAAGCCGGTTTGAAAAAGAACGTTTATCCCCATATGCTCAGACACAGTTTTGCAGTCCATTGTCTGAAAGCGGGTATGAATCTTAGAAGTGTACAGAAGATGTTAGGACACTCTTCTTTGACCACAACACAAATATATCTCGATTTGACTGGTGAAGATATCAAGCAGGATTATGAAGAGCACCCACTACCGGCTTGAAATATGTCAGACAGGAGATATATAAAATGGAAGAAGTTTACGATCTGATCGATGACTATTCTGAAGAGATGAAAGATACATTGATGGAGATGTTGAGGTACCCAGCTATAGGTCCAGATAACGATGGTGAAGGGGAGATGGCTAAAGCTGAGTACTTGATGAATATTTTACCGAAGTTCGGATTTGACGAGATCGAAAGATACGATGCACCGGACGATAGAGTACCATCAGGCCGAAGACCTAATATCGTTGCTACCAAAGAGGGAAGTACGGATCAGAATGTCGTGATCATAGCTCATATAGATATAGTCCCATCTGGAGATTTAGACGACTGGGATACTGATCCCTTCGAACCAGTTTTAAAAGACGGTAAGATATACGGAAGGGGTGCAGAGGATAATGGACAAGAGGTTATAGCTTCACTTTTCACAGCAAAGGCTCTAAAAGAACTCGATATAGACCATAAATATAATCTCAAGATCATGCTGGTATCCGACGAAGAAACCGGCAGCGAGTACGGTATCGATTATCTCTTAGAACAGGGTTTGATCAACGATGACGATCTTGTTATAGTTCCAGATCACAGCGAGGATCACGGTAAAAAGATAGAGATAGTTGAAAAATCTGCACTATGGGTGAAGATCACAACACATGGTAGACAGGGACATGCCGCTATACTAGATAATACCATAAACGCAAACAGAGTCGGTGCTAAGTACATGCTTGAAGTCGATAAGAGATTACATAAAACATTCGATCAGAAGGACGAACTTTTCAGCCCTCCTGGCAGCACATTCGAACCGACAAAAAGAGAAGCGAACGTTCCCAACATCAATACTGTCCCAGGTACCGATATCCAGAACTTCGATTGTAGGATATTACCTTCAATCGATATAGAGAAAGTTAAGGATGTTTTCCGATCAACTGCTGACGAGATCTCGAAAGAAACCGGAGCTGAATTCGATATCCATTACAGGAAAGAAAAGAATACTCCAAAAAAGACTCCTGAGGACTCGGAAGTTGTAGTTCAATTAAAAGATGCAGTAAAGGATGTTACCGGTGACGAACCAGGTCTAGTTGGCATCGGTGGGGGAACTGTCGCAGCACATATAAGAGAGCAAGGGATACCGGCGGTAGTTTGGTGTTCAAACGACGAGATAGCACATCAGTCTAACGAGTACGCTCATCTAAAGTACATGGTCAAAGACTGCAAAGTATTTACTAAGATAGTGATCGGTTAAAATACCGTTACCTCACCATTGAGGACCATATCGGTGATGTCATGTATATTCTCTAAATGTTTCTCTGTAATAGCTTCAGCAATTTCAAGTTCCTTTGAATAATCATTTTCTTCCGGAACTACCAACTGGATACTAGCTGCTTGAGGTTTTGATATCGGTTTACCGATCTGAGAAACGAGTCTAACGAACACGTCGTGGATACTATCTCCGACTTCCTCATAGATGTCTTCAGCTATCAATTTAGAAGCGATGTTGTACAGTTTACCCACGTGGGTAACAGGGTTCTTTCCTGCTGCAGCTTCCATGCTCATCGGTCTGAAGGGTGTGATCAAGCCATTTGCCCGGTTACCCCTTCCCACGGAACCGTCGTCACCATTCTCCATAGATAAACCGGTAACTGTCAGGTAGTAAGTACCTTTATCGTAATTATCAGCAGTGTTAACATCCACTTTTATATCCCTGTCTGTAATAGCCAAAGCTTTATCGTGTACTCTGGACTTCAATTCTTCAACTACACTCTTGTAATGATCTGGATCCGGGATATATCTATCTATCATCGCCGCTGCGATGGTAAGGTCTATCTCATCTCCCATCCTTACCGCCATTACTTTGATGTCCTGTCCAACCTCTACCAAGTCTTTCTTCAGTGGACCATTGATAAACTGTTCAACTTCTAAAGCTACTCTTTCTGTATCACTCAATGGAGCAAAAGATACTCCAAAAGAGGTATCATTTGCATTATTCGTACTGGTGTCGTAGACATCTCTAAGGTCTACTGAACCCTGACTTATCCTGCAGTCTAACATAACGTCATGATCTAGATCTAGATGAGTACAGGTATCTCGTAAATATTCCTCCGCTGCATTCAATGCTGTACTCTTATAGGGCAGTCTTTTTCCGTTTACCTCAGTGATAGCTCTACCAACTAATAGGATATAAATCGGTTCAAGTACCTCGCCTCCACCGAATTTTGGATCCGCTTGTCCACCTACGATCTGGACTTCGTCCGTATTGTGATGCAGTATCCTATCATGCTTTTCGATATACATCTTGGAAAGATCCCTGCTGATCCCCTCTGCTATCCCATCCGCTATGCTATCTGGATGACCTATACCCTTTCTCTCCACTATCTCGATTTCCTGCTGTTCGATAGGGGTTTCGACTAAAGTTTCTGCCGCTATATTATTTTTCATGGTCTTCTCCTCTTTAAATGCTGATTAAGTTAAGTCGATTCATAATAATCTCACTTGGATTTTCGTATCCAACGAGAACAGGAAATCTTCACTATTGATATTGTATTAATAATTTATTGTCATTATTATTCGAATAGGAATAAATCTATATATGGTCAATAACAATTTCTACTAAAGATGTTGAAAGATATAAGCAGAGTACGGTCGATAAGAAAGAAACTAGGGTTAACCCAAACGGAACTGGCTGGTAAAGCTGGTGTAAGTCAATCTTTGATAGCTAAGATAGAGAATGGTAGTACATCCCCATCATACATAAAAGGTAGAAAGATATTAGATAAGTTAGAAGAAGAGATGGCTAAGAACACACCCGATAAAAAAGCAAAAGAAGTGCAATCTGAAGAAGTCCTTTCACTAAAACGTGATGATAAAATCGAAACCGCACTCAAGATCATGGACGAAAACGCAGTTTCTCAGATGCCAGTCATAGAGAACAGTTCAGTGTTAGGTGGAATAACCGAGAGCGGTCTTTTAAGAAACTACGAAAAGATAGATAGAGACCTACCAGTGAAAAACATAATGGACCCTCCCTTTCCGATCATAGATGAAAATGCAGAATTAGATGTTGTTAAAAAATTGTTAGTATACTATCCCTGTGTGTTAACATCCAAAAAGGGCCAGATCATCGGTATAATAACTAAATTTGATATACTTGGTGAGATCTGATGGTTAAAAAGTATTTGACAATTCTTCTAGTATTTACCTTGGTATTGAGTTCTCTTTTAATCATTCCAGCCCCTGATCATGAAGAAAACCTCAATGAGGATTACTTTTTAGTAAGGGATCATTCCAGCCCAGTTTTAGAACGATCAAAAGAATTGGATTTTACCGTAATCGAAGAATATGATAATTTTGCTCTGATCAAGGGAAAATCAGATAATATATTAAGAATAGAACATGAAGATATTGTGGAACTCAAAGATCATTCAATATTATTCGTGAAAGGTAGGACTGTAGATATCTCATCGAAAGAATCCGTCCGCGTATCTGAAAAATCTATGTTTTTGATCAGAATGCATGGTCCTATAAAGAACAAATGGAGAAGAGAATTAGAAACCATGGGAGTGAACATATTGAATTACGTCCCAAACTACGCATTCCATGTTCAAATGGACTCTGATTTACTGAAAAAAATAAATGATTTAAGATATGTTTCCTGGGTGGGAGAATATGAACCAGAATACAAGATAGATAGGAATCTAGAACCAGGTATGGTCAGAGTTGATATGTTCAACTCAGAATCAGATCTTTTCAACATAAACGAACTCACGGATATAAAAGGTATCAGGGGATCTCGCAACAAAGTTTTTACAGAAATTAGAAGTTATCAGGATTTACAAAAAATAGCCAACATGGATGATGTGATCTACATCCAGAACATCGATGAAATGAAGTTAAACAACGAGATGGAATCTCAGCTATTAGGTGGCTTCTGGGACCCTGATGAGCCCTCTGCAGTGTACCGGGATACCGGAGATTTCGGTGCTAATATAAACCATCTAGGCTATACTGGACAAGGTATCACCATAGCAGTTGCGGATACTGGTATCGGTGATGGAACCGTAGGTGATGCAGGGCATGTTGATTTTAATGGCAGGGTCGTCGGTGGTACTGATTTCGGTGCTATAGGTGGTTGGAATGAAAATTGGGGTGACGGACATGGACACGGTACACACACTGCCGGTTTAGCAGCAGGAGATACCTATGGAGGTACAGGACAGCAGTACGAAGGTCATGCTCCATATTACCTTTCGCAGAGTTTGGGATACGATTCTGAACTTTATGCCCAAAAAGTTTTCGATAACGAGGGGTCATGGTCGGTACCTTTAACAGTTTCTTATTATGATATCGTCGAGGATGCGAAGCAGAATGGTGATGTATACGTACATTCTAATTCATGGGGTGAAGATAATGGGGACGGTGTTTACCGCAGTAGTGATTCCGATTATGATAAAGCAGTAAGGGATTCGGATTCCTTGTCGACAGGAAACCAACCTATGGCGATAGTGGCTAGTGCTGGAAATGACGGGTCTAACATGAATTCGATCAGTAGTCCGGGGAATGGTAAAAATGTTATCACGGTTGGTTCTACGGAATCATACATGCCCGATGCTCACATATATGGTTCTTCAGGTTATTCTGACGATCCTTATTCGATAACCTCTTTCAGCTCTAGAGGATGGACAGAAGACAACCGGGTTAAACCCACGGTAGTAGCTCCAGGAAGGGTATCTCTTTCCACAAGTACGCCTTTGGTAGATGATAGTAATCTCTGGGGTCTGTACAGTGAGGACGATCGATATGAATGGGGTTCTGGGACATCACAATCAACGCCTAACGTGGCATCTGCTGCAGCAGTTGTTTCTCAATATTACGAAGAGACTCACGGGCATATCCCGAGTCCAGCTATGGTCAAAGCGATATTGATAAACTCTGCTATCGATCTAGAAACAGATCATTCTGGTGATGGTGAGATCGATCACATACCTAACAGATATGAGGGATGGGGTTTGGTAGATCTAACCAACATCATAGGTTCAAATATATCATACATCTCACAGGATCAAACTTCCCTTTTAGAGACTGGTAAAGTCGATGAATATTCAGTATATCCAGATAACATGAATGAACCGCTGAAAATAACACTCACCTGGACCGACAGATATGCTGATGAAGGAGACACTCCTACGATCAAAAATGATCTAAATCTTGAGGTCGTCTCACCCAGTGGAAAAAGGTACAAAGGGAACGCATTCTCCGACGGATGGACACAAGCCGACACAGATACTATTGAAGATTTTGATGATAACGGAGACGGGTTCGATAACAGGAACGTAGTAGAGAATGTGTACATACATCCTAATGATTTAGAAGAGGGTTTTTATGAGATAAGGATTGAAGGGTACGATATCCCGGAGGATGCTAACAACGACGGTACGGCTAACCAGGATTACTCTCTTTTAGCTCATAATTCACGAGAAGTTGAATCAGATGGGAGTGTCCATTTTGATCAAGATAAATATGCCGTGGGAGATACGGTCAATATAATGGTGATGGATTCCGATCTAATTGGGAACGGAAGTATCGAAGTGGAGGTAGAGAGTAATACTGATCCAAATGGTGAAATAGTTGAACTGTACGAAAGTGATATTGAGGGGGTATTCACCGGTTCCATCGATATATCTGAAGAGAGTGGAGATGGTATATTACAGGTATCCCACAACGATGTTATAGAAGGGGTCTACCATGACGAGAATATCGGGGATGGAACATCTGAAACAAAGACCGTCACCTCAGATATAGACGGTATGCCGCCGGAGATCAGTGACGTAGAAGTCAAAGAAAAATTAGCCGCAGAGTTGACTTTAGAAACAGATGAACCCGCTTCAATATCTGTAAAATATGGCATCGATGATGAATTAAATAGGCAAGTTGAAACTGAAAACTTCTCAGAAGAGCACTCTATGGTCCTAGATAATTTGAGCCCGAATCGAACTTATTCATTTAAAATAAATGCCACTGACGAAGTCGGGAACTGGATGGAATACGACAGCGAAGATCATCGATTCAGATCTTCAAATATCGATGATGTAGAGGAAGGTAACATCGGATGGGAACCCGATGAGGGATGGGAAGTCGTAGATACGATCTCTTATTCTGGAGACTTCTCATGGAATTTTGGTCAGGGGAATTATGATACTAGATTAGATGAATCACTCATTTCACCAAAGATAGATACAAGCAGATGGGGTGACATGACACTATCATGGTACCATAGATACGATTTCGAAGAAGGGTACGATGGGGGTATCGTAGAAGCTGATCTAGGTTCAGGTTGGGAAAAATTGGTCCCGGAAGATGGTTACTATGGAGAGTTAGAAACGGGTTATAATAATCCGATAGAAGGTGAACAAGCTTTTACTGGGAACCAAGACCTATGGAGGAAAGAGATAATAAACATTTCAGAGGGAAGAGACTCAATCCGATTCCGATTCAGAGTAGGTACCGATACCCATGATACGGATCACGAAGGTTGGTGGATAGACGATATCCGCATAGTAGGAACTGGAAAACCTACTGCTAATTTCACTTATGAACCGGAAAATCCTACCCGTCTAGATGATATCAATTTCTACGATTCAAGTTACAATTTAGATGGTGACGTAAACTACACATGGGACTTTGGTGACGGTAATAACTCATACGAAAAAGATCCTGTAAAAAGGTACGATGAAATGGGTGTTTATGACGTAACTCTGACGGTTAAAGATGAAAGTGGTATAGAATCTCAAACTAGTAAAAACATCGAGATCATCAATATCCCACCACGTCCAAACTTTACTTTTCAACCTGAACGTCCAACTGCTAGAGATGATATCGAATTTATAGATCAGTCTTATGATCCCGACGGAGAAGTCGTAGAGCATCACTGGGATTTTGACGACGGGAACTTTTCAGATGAAAAAGATGCAATCCATAGTTACTCGTCGAGTGGAACTTATAAAGTAACGTTGGTAGTTTGGGATGAGGAAGGTGAAGAAAACTATACAACTAAAGAGATAGAGATCGAGAACATCCCCCCTTCAATTTCTTTTGACTATACTCCTGATGAAATCTACCCCGGTGACGAAGTTAACTTCCAAGATAACAGTGTTGACTACGATGGCGGGATAGTTGATCGGACATGGGATTTCGGTGATGGAGAGACATCTCAGGCTTCAGATCCAACTCATACCTACGAGGAACCTGGTGAATACAGAGTCACTTTGACGGGTGAAGATAACATGGGAGCTACTAACAGTACTCATCGGTATTTGACCGTAGAAAGTCCGGATCCCACGGCAGATTTCACTTATCAACCCGATAACCCCCAGGTCGATGAAGAAATTCAATTTTTAGATAACAGTACCAAAGGGAGGGGAGATATCGTTTCACGGGAATGGGATTTTGGGGATGGAACGGTATCGGAAGAACAGAATCCGACTCATTTATTCCAGGATGAAGGAGAATACATAGTAAGTTTGACCGTAACCGATGAAGAAGGTGAGAGTGATACCATCAAAAAGACTGTGGTTGTAGAAAAAGGAGTCTCACATCTATTAATCATATTGATAATAGTTGCATTAGTAGTGATTATTAGTATTATTTCAGTATGGTACTATAAAAAGTATCAGAATACGGAAAGTGGATTAGAATAACTCACATACCCCAGAAAGTTTCTTCTTTCTGTTTTATCTCTTTTATTTCATCAAGGATCCTCTGTTCATCGAATGTTAGTTCGAGTTCTTTGAGTTTCTTGGCATCGCCTTGAGGCATATCTATGTAAAGGTCCTCTTCTTCGTCGATCTGTCTTCCAACAGTCACACCTGATATAGCTATGGCTACTTCATCACCCTGCTCAGCCATGTCTAAAGAATGATCACCATCTCGGATGCTCTTGATGTTACCAACCACCCTTCCATCTTTCTTGAGTAGACGTCGATCGGGCTGCAGTTGTCCTCCAAGTACTCTTACACCGACGATAGCGGGTTTGCTGACCCTGAAAGTATGGCCTTCGAGTATACGTAATTTGCACGGGAAGACTATCTCTCTTCTCTTTTCTTCCTCGATCTTTCTCTTTTCCCTCTCTCTCCATTCTTTGTAATCATCCACTAACCGATACACGACATCATTTTCTATGATCCTTACATCGGATTGTTTCAGTTCTTCCTTGGCATCGGGTAGGATGCTGACGTTGAAGGCTAGTATGATTTTATGCAGCGGATCTTTCATGGTCTCAGCATTAACGATGTCTTTTTGGGAAACATCTCCCACCGAAGCCATGGCTATGGGGATTTCTTCATCTTTGAGTTCGAATGCTAGGCCTTCCAAAGAACCGATAGCATCCGCTTTTATTACCAATCCCTCTTCATGAAGCTCGATATTAGCTTCACTTTCCTTTCGAACTGATTTCATGACCTCATCTGGGTCTCTGTCCCAGATCGCTTTTACAGGTGCACCTGCAACTACACCCTCACATTCTGGAGTGATCACTTTGATACCCGCTGCAGCGGTTACTTCTTTTACTTCGTCGAATCTTTCTTTAGGGTCTCTTATCTCGTCCATGGGTTTAGGTTTAAGTAGTGACTTTATCCTCGTTTTGATGGGTTTGTTTCTAGTACCAATGAAAACATCGTCTCCCTTCCTCAGAGTCCCTTGATAAATTATGGTATCTAATGTGGTCCCCAAACCAATCTCTTCCTTCACCTCTAGTATAGTCCCCTGGCCCGGGCCTTCTTCGACTTCCAAATCATCTTTTAGAAAACGTTGAGCCAAACCTATCAATGTCATCAAAGTATCTTCTACACCTTCTCCCGTTTTGGCACTCATGGGTACGATAGCTATGTTCTTTGAGAAATCGTTTATGGAATCGTATCTATCCGATGAGAAACCCATATCGTATAACTCACCTATTATCTCGTAAAGAGCTTCAGTCATCCTATCTTGAGCACTCTTGGTTTGCTCGGAAAAGGATTTGATGAAAGGCTTATTTTGTGAGTTCCATCCAGCGATCTTATCGATCTTATTAGCCGCTATTATGAATGGTGTTTGGTTTCTCTTCAATATCTCGATAGATTCTTTAGTCTGGGGCATCAGTCCATCTTTTATATCAACGACGAGTACTGCGAGGTCTGAAAGTGCACCTCCCCTTGACCTTAAAGTCATGAATGAATGATGACCTGGTGTATCTATAAAAAGTAAACCGGGTAATGAAAAAGTAACTTTGCAGCCCAGTTCTTGACAAGCAGATCTAAGGGCATCGACCGGTACCTCAGTTGCACCGATATGCTGTGTTATCTTGCCTGCCTCTCGATCTGCAACGGTAGTTCCTCTGATCCTGTCTAAAAAAGTGGTCTTACCGTGGTCGACATGACCGAGAACGCTGACGATGGGCTGTCTTATAGGCATCTATGGGTCTTATCTAAATAAGGTATTTATCTTTTTTCCGGTGAAAATTAGATTTTTAATACCGAATTAACCAATGGAACGCTCTACTTTTCTTTTATCCCATTCAACCAGTGGTGTTCACTTATCCTTTGAAATCCTAGTTTTTCAGCTAGAGAAATCGAAGGTTTATTGGTTTTGAATATGTCAACAACGGGAACCTGGTTGTTCTCTTCAGCGTATTTGCACATGTGTTCCGTGATAGCTTTTGCGAAGCCCTCTCTTCTCCATTCCCTTTTAACGTGAAGGAAGCCTAGATTCAATACATTGTCTGTAACATAGTGTGTCAAAGTCCACGCCACCAGTTCTCCATCTCTCCTGATACCAATAGCAGGGCCTTTTCTTATCCTTTCAGCTATATAATCTGTAGAGTCGCTTCCTTGGAGTCCCCAGTATTCGTTGATCACCTCGGCATCTTCAACCTCTAACTCTTCAACTTCTAGATCCGGTTCCTCGAAATACTTATTAGGACGTTTAAAAAACCATGTAGGGCGATCATTTTCGATGTCGATAACTTCTTTGACAGCCTCAAACGCTGCGTTATCTATGGCGTGGAATCTGTACTCTTTGTTTTTTAATTTTGATAATAGAGTTATCAAGCTATTTTTTTCTCCCCTCATCGAGATGTAGCCATCGTATTCTATGAGAACGGTTTCGGGCTTACCGCGCATATATAAATTAACATCTTCATCGTCCAATTTTGCGATCAAATATGAGTTTTTTAGTGGTTCTTCTTTCAAAAACCTCTTAGCGCGAGTTCTACGTTCCATGGATTTGTTTATAACACTTTGATATTTTTATCTATCGATTATATCCGTTGTTCATCTTTCGGAAAATATAAAATATACTTTCGATGCTGTATAAATGATGACATACGGTTTCGTTGATTTGAACTTCATAATAAATGCTATCATCGCAGTTGCATTAGGTGCCTTGATAGGGTTGGAAAGGGAGCACAGGGAAGATCAGAAGATGGTGATAGCCGGTGTTAGAACCTTTCCCATGACATCTCTAGCAGGCGTTATCTTTGCTTTTTTATCTCAACAGTTGGGATACTCGATAATAGATGTAGGTCTGATAATATTCGGTGGTTTTGCACTTCTGTTAGCCTACCTCAAATACGAAGTCCACACGATAGGGATAACCACACCCGTAGCTTTTTTCCTAACATTCCTTATCGGGCTTATGGTTCAGATAGGATTCATGGTCGAGTCCGCTTTTTTGACTGTTTTCGTAACTATATTACTGCTGACGAAAGAAAGACTCCATAATATCGCCAGGAACATCGGTACGTAGAGGGGTATAATTTTATATGATGGGAACAAATCGAGTTAGACTATGGAATTGTTAGATATCACTGAGAAAGCTTTGGAAAAAGAGCTTTGTGACCATTGTTTGGGACGAATGTTCGCTCAATTAGGTCATGGGCTAACAAATGAAGAGAGAGGGAAAGCTTTGAGAGTTTATTTTTCCATGGCTAGGACTGACGAGAAAAAAATTGAAGTCCCTGAAAGCAGTGACGATTGTTCAGTTTGCGGAAATATATTCGAAGAGCTGGATCATTTTGCTTCATTGATAGCTGAAGAGTTCAAAGATTTTGAATTCGATACTTTTTTAGTAGGAACTAGGATCGATCCGGAGATAGAAGAAAATGAGGAACTTCTCTGGACAGAATTCAATATCACAACTTCAGAACCTATAAAATCTGAGCTAAACCGGGAGATTGGAAAGAGGGTTTTTGACAGGATAGATGCTGATGTGGACCTGGAAAAACCAGATATAAAGGGTATATTAGATACGAGATTTGACGCCGTTGAAATCGAGATAGCTCCTCTTTTCATATACGGCCGGTATAGAAAGCTTTCCAGGGAGATACCACAAACAAGATGGATCTGTAAAAAATGCTGGGGAAAGGGCTGCGATTACTGTGATGGGAAAGGTAAGATGTACGAGACCAGTGTTGAAGAGATAATTGGAGAACCACTTAAAGAGATGGCCTTCGGGGAAAATTTTACTTTGCACGGGATGGGGAGAGAAGATATCGACGCTAAAATGCTGGGCAACGGCCGCCCGTTTATTATGGAGATAAAGAATCCTATAATAAGGGATGTTGATTTGAAAAATCTGAAGAATGAGATCGAAAAGGATGATCGTGTTGAGGTAGATTCGTTATCTTTCTCAGATAGGGATAAAATTGTGAAGATCAAAGAAGCCACTGCGGATAAAACATATAAAGTAAAGGTGGAACATTCCTCAGAAGTAGATAGGGCAAAATATAAAAAGGCCCTACATTCTTTGAAAGGAACGAAGATATCACAGAGGACCCCTCAGAGAGTTAGCCACAGGCGAAGCGATAAGGTTAGGACAAGGGAATTGAAAGATATCAGCCTAGAGAGATATGACGGTAAAATATCGGAATTAGTCATGACCTGTGAATCGGGTATGTATGTCAAAGAACTCGTACACGGGGATGACAGTCGTACAGAACCTAACCTGGCTGACGAACTGGGAGTTGAATGTGAAGTCCTAGAATTGGACGTGTTGAAAGTACACTACTAAAAAGATGTGATTGGTTATGAAGAAGTCTAAAGGAATACGACAGGGAACTAGAAAGATACTCAGCAAAAAGCCTAGAGAAAAAGGAATGATCCCCATAAATCGAGCCCTGATCGAGTTTGAAGAAGGAGAAAAAGCTAGGATCAAGATAGAACCCAGCGTACATAAGGGGCAGCCACATAGACGTTTCCACGGAAAAACAGGTGTGATCGCAGGTAAACAGGGTGATGCATTTGTAGTGGAAGTCAAAGTTGGAGGAAAAATTAAAAAGGTTATAGCGAGGGCCGAACACCTTCGTAAATTAAAATAAGGAGGGATAAAGATGGCAAATGAGTCAAGATATGTTTCATTAGCGGAGGTTAAAAAGCTTTTAAAAGAGGAGGCTGAAGAGAGAGAACTTTCTTATGAGCAGAGTCTTGCTCTTAGCCATGCTGAGAATTTTGTTAAACTTGATAAAGAAGAAACTGATGAGTTGATAGAGGAACTTCAGGATGAATTCGATTTCATGAAGGAGAAATTAGCCTACAAAATGGCTGATATCTTACCCACTGATGTAGACGGAGTTTTAGCCGTCTTTTCGAAAGACAGATATACACCTTCACAAGATGAAGCAGAGAGTATAACAAATATGATAAAAAAACACGTGGAAGGATAGTAATATGGAAGACTACGCTTATGTGCTGGATTATCTAGCAGAGGGAAGACCCGACCAGGGCGGTTACAAACATGAAAGTTTGACTCTCGCGTTAGGAGAGGACGAGTTCAAACTTTTTGAACTTATACTTAAAAAAGGTAAAACGGTCTTCATAGGTGAAAAAGTCTACATCGGAAAGGATGTCGATAAGAGAGAGAAAGTAAAGCATGTAAAACGTAGGATAGGTTGGGATGAACTTACACATGCAGCAAAAAGTGAAGTTCCTTACATCGTCGAAGAGATCATCGAGGAAAAAGAAGACAAATACATAGAATTCTATAATGTTGCTAGGCCCATTACCAAAAGATATCATATGCTGGAGTTGTTACCTGGTCTGGGACAAAAAAAGATGAATGCAATACTTGATGAACGAAAAAAGAACGGTGAGTTCGAAAGCTTTGATGATCTAGAAGAAAGGGTGCCTTTACTTCACAAGCCGAAAAAGCTTGTTAAGGAAAGGATATTTACAGAGTTGAAAGAACCTAATGTTAAATACAAAATTTGGGTTGCAGATTAAAAATGTATCACGACGAAATAGATGAAGAAGAAGTAGTAACGGTCGAAGGTTCAGACAAATTCATGACTGTTTTCTTTGTTTTTGATTCCGTTTTGGAAAACAGTGAGATGCATTCGAACGCCGCACTTGAATTGTTTAAAAAGATCCAATCTGAAACGTTGAATTGAGTCTGTCATCGTCTAAATCAACATATTCCATAACGACCGGAATTTATTTATACCGTTAGATTGTTTTATGTCTTTGTCCGACGTATAAAAATTATTTGTCGGACTTTATTATCCCTTGGGATGGGATCAAGCATGCACTCTAATCAGGATGAAAGCAACATAGAAAGAAACCCAGTTTTCCACTGGAGGAAGATATTTTGTATCTAAAAAAGATTTTAATGGAGAATTTCAAATCGTTCGGGAATAGGATGGAAATACCTGTGAAGAAAGGTTACACCAATATCACAGGTCCAAATGGTTCTGGAAAGTCTAACATCGGAGATGCTATTCTTTTCGTTCTGGGACCGAAAAGTTCTAAAGAGATACGGGCAGGTCGTCTGACGGATCTTATATTTAACGGCGGCAAAGATGGAAAACCTGCTGACTTTTGTAAGGTCAGTTTAACCTTCGATAACGAAGACAGAACTATTCCCATGAATGAGGATGAAATAACTTATACAAGAAAAGTTCAGCGGTCTGATAACCAGCAGGGTTATAATTCGTACTTCTATATCAATGGGAGAACGTCGTCTTTGACAGAATTCCAGAACCTGCTGTCACATGCTAGGATATCTGCCGATGGTTACAATATCGTTCAGCAGGGTGATATTTCAAGGATCGTCAAGATGAGCGATTTCGAGAGAAGGAAAATACTGGACGACATCGCTGGCATCACAAAATATGATAGCGAGATCGAAGAAGCAGAAGAAAAGAAAGATGATGTTATCAACGATCTAGATCGTATAAATATCATACTAGATGAGATACAAACACAGGTAGAGGAACTAGAGGGAGATCGGTCCGAAGCACTCAAATTCCAAGAATTGTCTGACAAAGTTAAAGAAGCAAAATCGATGAAAGCTTGGAAGACCTATAAGGAAACCGAGAAAGAAATATCAAATGTGGACTGTGATATCGAAAAAAATCGGGAACGGATCGAAGAGATCAAAGAGAAGAAAAAACATATCCAAGAAAAGATTTCAACATTGGCAGAAGAGATCAAAGGGCTGGAAGATGAACTCGACTCGAAAACCGGTGAGAAGAGTAAAGACCTTCAAAACACGATAAATCAACTTAAATTAGAGATCGCCCGTGCTGAAGATCAAAACGAGGATGCTGAACATACCATAGAGCAGAATAAAGAGAATAGAGAACTGCTTAGAGAGGAGATATCCAAGAGTAAAGAAGAGCTTTCAGACATCAAGAAAGATATTCGGGGCGTAAAAGAAGATAAAAAAGAAACCGGAGGAGAACTAGAGGATGTTCATGAACGCATCGAAGAGGTCAAATCTAAACAATCTGAATCCGACGATAGGATAAGTGAACTTCGTAAAGAAGGTATCCGCGTAAAAAATAAAATAGATAAAAAAACGGATTCTCTTGCCGATAAAAAAGTAGAGTTGGATAGAAATAGAGATAAGATAGACCGTCTAGTAGAAGAGATCTCGGAGATCGAAGAGGAGAAAGAAGGATTGGAATTCGAAAAGAAGGAAAGCGAATGGACTTTGAAGGAGCTCAAATCGGATAACAAAGATGTTCAAGGTGAACTCAAAGAATTGAAGGATGAATTCCATGAGAAAAAACGTAAAGAAAAGAGGTTGAGGAAAGACAAAGGTGACCTCGAGGACCGGATGAATCGATTGGAAAGAGAATATAATCAATTGAAAGCACAAGAACAAGCTGCGAAAAATGTAAAAAAGGGTTATAGTAGAGCAGTTTCCACCATATTAGAAAGTAGAGATAGAGGGAAACTTGACGGTATCCATGGAACCATCGCTGAGTTGGCTGACGTGGATAAAAAATATGAAACCGCTTTACAGGTCTCAGCTGGTGGACGGATGCAGTCGATAGTCGTTGAAAACGACAAAGTGGCCTCTGAAGCTATCAAATACCTAAAGAAGAATGATGCAGGAAGGGCCACATTTTTGCCTTTGAATAAGATGAGGAAAGGAAGGCCTAGAGGTAAAGCTATCAGAGCTGTGAAGGATGATAATGCAGTGGATTTCGCCTTGGAATTAGTTGATTTTGATGATCAGTATGAGAATGTTTTCTGGTACGTATTCCAGGACACCGTAGTGATGAAAGACATCGATTCCGCTCGAGAGATGATGGGTGGAGTAAGGATGGTTACACTAGACGGTGAAAAGATAGAGAGGAGCGGAGCTATGGTCGGAGGGACTTTGAGTAAAAAGATGATGAGTTTTTCCGCTCCGGACAGGGGTAAATTAGATAGAGTTGGAACTGAACTTAAACAGACACGAGAAAACCTCAAGAAAATCACTTCTGAACTTAAAGAAGTACAAAAGAGGATCGATGAGATACAAGATCAAATGGATGAACTGAGATCTGAAGGCGATAAAACGGGGAAGATAGAGAACCTTGAAACTCAGGTCAAAAGGACCAAGGAGAAGATACATCGTAAAACCGAAGCCCTGAGTGAGAAAGAAAATGAAAAATCAGAATTAGAAGAAGATGTCAGCAAGTTGGAGAAATCAGTTGAACATATTGAAAATGAAATAAGTAACTTTAAAGGTAAAAGAAAAGAGATAGCTGAAAAGATCAAAAAGGTCAGTCCCCAAGAACTTTCAACCACCCTTTCTGAACTCCAGGATAAAGAGGTAGAATTGGATAAGAAATTAAATAAACTTGAATCCAAGCTGGAGATGAAGGTTGATAAGAAAGAGAGGCTGGAAGAAAACATAGAATCTATGAAGGCCGAGCGGGAAGAGTTGAAGAACGAGATCGAAAAGAAGAAATCCGCAATAAGAAAAAACGAACAAACCATCGAATCTAAGGAAAATGAACTAGAGGGATACGAAAAAAGACAGAATTCGTTCTCAGATGATATCAAGGAACTGCGAGAAGAGATGGACGAGAAGAAGGAAAAGAAAATCGAATTTAAACATAAACTTGAAAGTTTAAGTAGTGAACTCGAAGCTAAAAAACAGTACATCCATACCCAAAAGCAGAAGATCGGATCCCTTGAAGATACTTTGAGTACTCTTAAAGAAGAGATCGAAGAGGATAAGGATTACGAAGATGAAGAGCTCCCGCCAATGAAAGAATTGAAGAACACCATCAGGAGAGGGGAGAACCAGATGGAAGAACTGCAGCCCGTCAATATGAGGGCTTTAACGGATTATAAGAAAAAGAAAGAACGGATGGACGAGCTTAAAGAAAAGTACACTGAACTAGAAAACCGTCAAGAAGAATTGGATAATTTGATCGAACAGCTGGACGAGAAAAAGAAAGTAGGATTGATGGACGTTAAAGATGAGATAAACGAAAATTTCAAGGAAGTCTATGAAGAACTATCCGAGGGAGGAGAAGCACACCTAGAGCTTGAAGACCCAGACTCTCCTTTCGAAGGAGGATTGATCATAAAAGTAAGGCCTCCAGGTAAGACTGTTCACAGGATCGACGCCCTATCCGGTGGAGAAAAAGGTTTGGTTTCCATGGCTTTCATATTCGCTATCCAACACTATGATCCTTCCCCATTCTATCTTTTAGATGAGATCGATCAGAACTTGGATGGCATGAACGCAGAAAATGTTGCTGAGATGATCAACAAGAATTCTAACTTTGCACAATTCATACAGGTTTCCCTGAGAAAAGTCACATTGAAGAAATCAGACCACATAATCGGTGTAACCATGCATGAGAACGGGCTATCAGACGTGATAATGAAAGTGAATATCAGTGAAGGTAAGGAGAAAGATATTCCCGAACTTTCAGGCATGAGTAAGCTGAGGACGGAGGTGTGAACTATGGTATGTGATGTTAAAGAACCGGTTGATCTAGAGGACGATGTTAAAAAAGAAGTGGTAAATCACCTGATATTTCACAAATCTTTGATCGATGAAAATAGGAGCGGTGAAAGGATCAACGATTACTTAGAGATGGTCGACGGTATGAATGGAGAATACCATATATCTAACGACCCTTTTGAAAATGCTATCGCTTCGATCTTTAAACTGGTTATAGACGAAAATCTTGATCCATGGAACATCGACCTTGTATCCTTCACTACAATGTACTTGGAACAGGCTCAGAACAAAGAAACCATCGACTTCATCGTCGCCGGTCAGTTGGTCAACATGGCATGGTCTATACTCAAGATGCAGTGTGAAGAAACACTTTTATCTGCTGAAAACGGCGAGGAAGAAGAATTCGTCCAGGATGAATTCATTTCACAGTGGGAATGTTTCGATTACGATATGTACGATGAACCTGAGGACTTAGATTACGAACAGGAAGTTCTCCAGGATGACGAGCCAATCTTAGAAAAGGCCGTTAGACGGGAAGAAAAGAAACCTGTTTCTCTGATCCAGTTAGTAGATGCCTTTGAGGAAGCTAGAAAAGAATCTAAGTATAGAGAAAAAATGGAGAGGCTTAGGAAAGAGAACAAACAACAAAGAGAAGAGGAAAGAGCAAGGGTTAAAGAAAATTACGACACCAAAGCCCATAAAGAAGACATATATCACGACATAGCTTTGACATGGGAAAGAATATGCTGGTATCAAACCGATGAACTGACTTTCGATATGATACATGACAACAGATTAAGGGATCTAGTCACAACATTAGTTTCTGTATTATTTCTAAATAACAAAAAGAAGATCAAAGTGGAACAGGAGTTCTATCCAGATGGACCTATCAATATAGAAAATCTAGTTCCAGAGGAAGAAAGAGAAGAGGGATTACTGAAGTATATCTCTGAAAAAGACGAAGAAGGGTTGACTCTGGAACAGTTAGCTACTATATGACCGTTCAACCCGTATAGTAGTACTCATCCTGAGATTTCTGTTTTCGATCTAATCTTGAATCTAACTTGTTAACTCTAGGTCTGTTAGTGTCAGGGTCTCTTCTAAAAGTGATCTCGATGTCTCTTAAGAAATTGTTCATACCTTCTCGCATGTTGTACGGACCTTCTCCTTTTCCGTGAACTCCAGGTTCGCCGGAGAAGTTCATGATCAGATCTGAGACGTAGTCGATAAAATACACGTCGTGATCGACTATCATACCGGCCTTGCTTGACTTTTCCATGTAACGTCTGATAGTTTTGGCGGCGTCCATCCTTCGACTAGAATCAAGATATGCACTTGGTTCATCGATAAGGTACAGATCAGCATCCCTACCGAGGCACAGTCCTATGACCACCCTTTGAAGTTCACCACCGCTGAGGTTCGTTAACTGTCTTTCGTAAAGATCTTCCAGATCCAACGGTGCTACCACTTGGGACTTGAAAACACTCTTGTTGAAATTATCGCTGATCTCAGTATGATATAAATCGATGACCCTTCCTTCGAAGTTGGGTTTGATGTACTGTGGTTTGTAGCTGACGGTGACATTTTTCTCTATCTCTCCTTCCGTTGGTTTTATCACGTCGGCTAACATCTTCACGAAGGTAGTTTTACCCGTGGCGTTGGGTCCTACGATACCTATCACTTCACCTTCTGGGACCTCTCCAGGTTCCGTCTCAAGTTCAAAACTATCCCATCTCTTTAAAAGTCTATCGTATGTGATCAAAGGAGTCGAATGCCATTGACCGGCCGGAACGTGGTCTTCGAAGGTGATAGCATTGTTTCTAAATCTAACATTTTCCTCGTCCAAGAAACCTTTCAGGTATGTGTTTATGGCTTTCCTGACACCTCTAGGCTGAGCAACTACACCGTAAGCTCCCTTGTCACCGTATAGTATGTGAACGTTATCGGCCAGAAAATCAAGCACCGCCAAATCGTGTTCTATGACCATCACCTGATTATCCTTACTTTTTTCACGGATGGCCTTAGCTACGCTCAAACGCTGTTTCATATCCAGGTATGAAGACGGTTCGTCGAAGAAGTAGACGTCGGCCTCTTTAGTCGAAGCCGCCGCTATAGCGACTCTTTGGAGCTCACCACCTGATAACTTGTCGAGGGTGGAATCTAGAGTGTTCTTAATGTCTAAAAGTTCGACCCAGTGCATATAGTCGTCTCCAACGACACTCAGGAGGTCCTCTACCTTCCCAGAGTAATGGGCTGGGATCTTATCAACATACTGAGGTTTAAGGGAAGTCTTTATTCCCTCTTCGGATAACGATTTAAAATAATCTCCAAGTCCAGTACCAGAATATCTATCAAAAACTGTATCCCAGGATGGTTCCTCTTCGTACTTACCCATGTTCGGTATGATCTCTCCGGAAAGTATCCTAATGGCGGTTGTTTTTCCGATACCGTTCCCACCTAAAAGACCTATTACCATGCCCTTTTGGGGGACTGGGAGTCGATATAAACGGAAAGAATTTTCTCCGAACTGATGGACCTTGTCTTCGTCTAGTTCCTCCGGTAGGTTGATTATTTTGATTGCATCGAAGGGACATTTATCCACACAGATACCACATCCAGCGCAGAGTTCTTCCGATATCCTTATACCATCTTCGGTTTTGACTATCGTTTCATCACCGGTTCTCACCCTAGGACAGTAATGTATACACTCATAACTACACCTGTCCGACCTGCATTTATCCTCTAAGACGACAGCTATTCGCATCGGTAAGGCATTATGGTCGGTGGTATTTTAGCTTTAGTGAATGAAAATGTCACATCCCCACGCCTATGTAGACGAAATCATCTTTGAATTCTTCTCGATTCAATACTCTTCTAGCATCCACTATTATCTTACCCTTCATGGGTTCGAAATCCTTAGGTGTGAGATTCTCGAATTCGTCCCAGTCGTTCTGGATTATACATATATCAGCATCTTCAAGTGCTTCCTCTCTATTATCGGCGTATCGGATCTTATCTGGAAGTAATTCGTTGAAATTCTCCGATGCTTCTGGGTCGTATCCGACCACATCTGCTCCGAGTTCTAATAGTCTTTTTATCATGGGTAAGGCACGGGTTTCTCGTACATCATCAGTTCCGCCCTTAAAAGCTAGTCCTAAAAAAGCGACCTTTTTACCTTTCACACCTTCGGAAACATATTCTAATCGGTTTATGATGTGAACTGGCTGCTCCTCATTTATCGAAAGAACTGAATTCAGTAATTTAGTTTCCTGATCTCTTTCTTTAGCATAATTGACCAATGCTTTGACGTCCTTCGGGAAACAGCTTCCTCCGAAACCTGCACCGGCATTGAGAAAATCCCTTTTGAGCCGGTGGTCTAAACCCACTCCGTCCATCACTTCGTAAACGTCGATGCCTATACTTTCACAGATACGAGAGACCTCATTGGCGAATGATATCTTCGTAGCCAAAAGAGCGTTAGATGTGTACTTTATCATCTCTGCAGTTTTGATATCTGTTTTGAGTTTGGGAACTTCAAATTTTTCATACGCTTGAGAGAGAACTTCTAATGTTTTTTCATCCCATCCCCCCAAAACGATCCTATCAGGATTTAGGAAATCCTCTAAAGCGATCCCCTCTCTTAAGAATTCAGGATTCATACCAAGACCAAAATCTTCACCTACCTTCTTTCCAGATCTCTCTAAGATCGGTAAAACCTTTTCTTCCGTAGTACCTGGTACGACTGTACTTTTAACGCAAAATACATGGTACCTATCTTTTTCCTTTAAAGGTTGAACCATATCTTGGACTGCTTTTTCGACACTAGAGAGATCTACACTTCCATCTTGTTTCGATGGAGTACCAACGCATATGAAAGTTAGTTCAGTTTCCTTGATCGCTTCTTCGGTATCTGTAGTGGCTCTTAACCTATCATTTGAAACAACGTCTTTAAGTAGTTCTTCTAATCCCTCTTCGTAGATAGGGGGTTTACCACGGTTGATTTTATCGACTTTCTCTTCTACAATATCGATGCAGGTAACATCGTGTCCATTACTGGCAAATCCGACACCGCTTACCAAACCGACATATCCCGTCCCAATGATACTGATTTTCATATCTCCGGAATATACTACCCTTTCATAATTCTTTTGATTAGCTTAAAAAGGTGCTGTATATCGAATCAAATTATAAAATACGTTCAGACCTCTGAATATTTCTCTCCAGTTCAGCCTGCCCATCAATATGAGGATCAAGCCTATCAGAATAATCACTAATACCAGTATGAACACCAGGCGGATAACATCGATGGCGAAATCTCCCAACTTATCTGCACCAAGGATGTAACTGATACCGGCTATGATAAGGAGAACTATCACCAGCCAAAAGAAAAAACCACATGGTGTCATACAAATATACAGATATAAAGGTCTATTAAAATTTTTGTTATTATACACTTTTACAAACCATAATATTATAAATAGCATCAGAGATTACAGAATCAAAGTGATTTGTTATGAAAGGAATCGAGTCCCTTGTAGAGGAAGCCATGGAATATAAAAGGAATGGCCTAAAAGAAAAGGAAATAGCTACTGAACTAAATTTATCAGTAGATACTATTACCTGGCTTTTGACTAAGAATGTTAGAGAGGAGACTCCCCCTACCGACGTAAAGATAGGTTGGAGGTCAATTGGTGTTTTTGGTGGAAGGATAGGTCTTCTCGCCACCATGTTCTCTGATGTTATCTTAGAAGAGATGGAATTGATGGAAGAAGATTTTGATACCGTAGTAGGGATCGCCATAAACGGTATACCCCTGGCGACTTTGATCTCTGAAGAGTTGAATAAAGAGTTGGCCATCTATAGACCTCCAGGTGGAGATAGAAGACGCGGCGGAGGTGCATTGAGTTCAAATTATGCTGGAGTTAAGGGTAAGAAAGTCGTCATAGTCGACGATGTAGTGAGTACCGGTGAAACCATGGAGGGAACTATCACTTTCTTGGAGAACGAGGGGGCAGAACCAGTTCTATCTATGGTAACTGTCAATAAAGATAGCCAAGATGAGATCGTCGGTGTTCCATTAAGAGCACTCATCCGTGCAAAAATTATAGGAAAGTAAACAAGTGATCGAATGCACTGGGCAGAAGTCGAAGCAAACGAATTGGGAGAAGACCCTTTGATCGCAACAGGGGAAGCACCTTCAGGGCCGATACATTTAGGGCATATCAGAGAGTTACTCACCGGAGAGGCTATAGCTAGAGAAGCTGATGGAGAATTGATTTTGATAGTAGACTCTATAGACCCTCTGAGGAAACTCTACCCATTTCTAGATGATTCTTACAATGAATATATAGGCAGACCTCTCAGTGAAGTTCCCTGTATATGTGGAGAACATGATAATTATGCTGAACATTTTATGGAGCCTTTTTTAGAATCTCTAGAAAAGATGGGAGTCGACCTGAATTTGATCTATGCCCATGAGATGTATGCTGAAGGTGAGTATGCAAAAGCTACACGTATAGTTATCAAAAAGAGAGATGAAGTTGCAGAGATAATAAGTTCTAAGACAGGAAGAGAACTAAAAGATGATTGGTTCCCGTATAATCCCATCTGCTCAGAGTGTGGTACGTTAGGTAACTCTGTTGTGAATGGATTCGAAGATCCGTACGTATTATATACCTGTGAGTGCGGGCACCAGGGAAAAGCAGATATCAGAACAGATGACGGTAAACTTCCCTGGAGATGCGACTGGGCCGCAAGATGGTGGATATTGGGTATAGATTGTGAGCCATTTGGAAAAGACCATGCAGCTTCAGGCGGGTCATGGGATACCGGAAAGGAAATTATCAAAAAAATATTCGATCGAGAACCTCCACATCCGGTGATTTACGAGTGGATTCAACTTAAAGGAGAAGGACCTATGTCTTCATCGTCTGGAGTGGCAGTAAAAACAGAAGACCTTCTAAACATGGTTTCTCCAGAGATCGCCCGATTTTTGATAATGCGTCCGAAACCGAATACTCACATCGATTTTGATCCTGGATTTGGACTGCTAGATCTGGTAGATGAATACGACAAGTACGAAGAGGAGTATTTCGAAGGCCAGGACAAGGATATGAAAAAAATATATGAATTGTCCCAGATCGACGAAGTTCCAAAAAGGAAACCGTTCAGGATACCTTATAGACATCTAGTCAACCTTGTTCAAATATACAACGACTACGAAAAGATTTGGAAAGTAGTCACTGAAGGAGAACAGGTCGATTCACTCGATGAAGCGGATTTCGAGAGGATGAAGCAAAGAGCAAAGGGCGTTAAGTACTGGTTAGAAAATTTCGCCCAGGACATGGTCAAATTCTCTATCAAAGAGGAATTACCAGATATGGATCTGTCCGATAAAGAGATAGAATTCTTGAAGGAGTACAGAGATTCTATAGATGATGGAAAGTGGACTTCTGAACAGTTACATCAGTTGGTGCATGAAAATGCCGATGTCGTGAGTCTAAATAAAGGAAAGGCTTTCAGAGTATTCTACAAGATCCTTTTAGGACAAAATAAAGGTCCGAGGTTAGGACGGTTCCTTTCTCAGTTAGAGAAAGATTTCGTCAAAGAAAGATTGGAAGATGCGATCAAGGTTTAATTATATATATAATCAAACATATATGGTTATTAAAAGGGGCTGATTAAATATGGGTAACTATACCGCTAAAATACTAGTACTCGGGGACGGAGCCGTTGGGAAAACCTCTCTTGTACGAAGATACGTTGAGAACGAGTTCGACGAAGATTACATCGCAACCATCGGAGTTAATCTCAAACATAAATCTATAGACGAATTTAATCTTGATATGTCTATCTGGGATCTCTATGGGCAGAAATCTATGTCACCTGGAAAACATTCATCCAATTATATCGGAGCGGAGGGAGCATTAGTTGTTTTTGATCTAGCTAGGAAGAAGACTTTCGATAATCTTCCACAATGGATTGATGATCTTTATGATGTTATAGGAAGAGTACCTATCGTTTTTGCGGGTAATAAAAGGGACATAATGATAGATTTTCAGAAAAAAAAAGGGGTCAAATTGACTAAAAAAACCAAAAAAGAATTTCATGATTACATAATTGACGAACATTATTACAAAAGTGTATACAGTCAAGAATCTAGATTCGTACCTGTTTCTTCAGAAGAAGTCAAAGATTGGTTCAAAAGTTTCAAAAAGAAGTATAAAAAACAATCCGCATACTATTTCACTAGTGCTAAAACAGGTAAGAACGTTGAGAATGCATTTAAGAAACTAGGCGAATTTGTTACCGAGAACCAGATAAGATACGAAATCGATTGAATTTCTTTGGTTTTAAGGAGATATATTTATATCTCATCAATTTTAAAGGGTTTAGGGAACATGAAGGTACTGCTGGTTGATGATGAAGAAAACATCAGGGAACTATCTAAAAGATACCTTGAAGACATATATGGTAATCTGACCGTTGAAATCACTTCTTCCGCAAAAAAGGCAATGCGTTTGTTAGAAGAAAAGTATTTTTCAGCAGTGATATCCGATTATCAGATGCCTGAGATGAACGGATTGGAATTCTTAGAAGAACTTAGAAACCGAGGTGATGACATCCCTTTTATTATATTCACTGGGAAAGGTAGAGAAGAAGTAGCTATGAAGGCTTTGAATCTAGGAGCCGATAGGTACATCCAAAAAGGAGGAGACCCAAAACCTCAATATATACTCCTAGCCCAGGCTGTAAAGCAATCAGTGGAACACGATCATGCCCAAAAAGAGTTAGAACGTTCGGAAAAAGAAAAAACATCTATATTGAATTCCCTCTCAGAGGTGGTAGATCACCAAGATGAGGACGGACGAATTATCTGGGCTAATAGAGCTTTTTCGGAAGAAGTCGATACGGCAGTTGGGAATTTGATCGGTGAATATTGTTACGATGTATGGTTCGACAGGGATGAAAGATGCAGAGGTTGTCCCATAGTTGAAGCGTATAAATCCGGAGAAAGAGAAGAAGCTATGATATCTTCCATTGATGATGGAGTATGGTATATTCGTGGGGAGCCCATTAAAGATGAGGATGGTGAGATCATCGGAATGCTCGAAATCGCTGCCGATATGACCGCTGAAAGAAAAACCAGAGAGCAGTTAAAAAAAGTTGAAGAGAAATTTTCAAGAGTGGTGGAAAGTATCTCCTCAGCCGTATTCATCCTTAAAAACACCCAAGTCTTGTACCTCAACCGCTCCGCAGAGTTGATAACCGGTTTCAGTGAAAAAGAATTGAAATCCATGGATATTAATGAGCTCGTGAGTGAAGAACAAAGGGAATTGTTCCTTGATAGAGTGGAAAGAGTTCAAAACCAGGACAAAGGGATGATCAGATTTGAATTGAATATGATGGGTAAAGATGGGGGAGAAAGATGGCTATACTTAACTATGACTCATCTGGAGTATGAAGGTGAAGATACTGTACTGTGCACCGGTGTGGAGATAACCGATCAAAAATACCTCGAAGATGCACTAGTAAATCTATAGAGAGGTCAAATCAACCTTTTTCTTTTCTTTTTCACTGGGTACATATTGAGACCTATCCATGTGAAGAACAATATCGCCATCATTATCACAAAGGGAAGGAACGAGTAAATATCGATATATGTACCTACCGTCAAAACGATAGTTTCTCTAGCCCCCGAATGTAATCTATCTTCAATATAATATCTACCCGTTTCATCCTCGTTTGTATCTAGTTGTCTTCCCTGGATTTCAGCATCCACCAACTCTACCCCCTCTGGAAGTTTGATAGTATAGTTTAAACCCCAATCTCGGAAACTCTCTAGTTCAAAAGAGATTTGTTCATCAACTAGATACCTCCTTTGTATCTCAAAAGCATTTTGTTGAGTCCTTATGGATAGGTTCTTCTGGAATGAAGAATTGTGGAATACTTTTAAAGGTATCTCGGAGTCCATGTCTTCGATATCGTAACCTTCTTTCAAGCCATCTACTGTAAATTCATACCTTGGTGGAATGGTGGATATCGAGGAGATCCTGTAATTTATCTCATCTTCTATATCTGATAAATATGAGTCTATCTCATCTTTGAATCCGTTGTTATAGAGAAGTCTCAGCATATCTGCGTTTACATATCTTAAAGTAAGTTGTTCAGGAAGACTATCCATCACAGTCGAAGGAATAGATGTTCCATGGATATAAGCTGAAAAGTTAGTGTTTATAGAGATATATTCCCTATCTACATCCCTTTTTAATTCGTAAATATCCATCATCAATGAAAGATCAGGTTCGGTATCTGCCATGGGTACGCTTTCAGCATGCACGATTTCAAGAGTATTATCTTTTCTTGGGGTCTGACCATCACGATTATCGATGTTCACTGTTATGACCTCTCCCTCCTCGCCATCCTCTATAAAACTGAGATCCGAAGGAGCATGGATTGTGTAACTCGAAGTATGATTCGATTGACAGAAGAGAGGTATGTCCTTTTCTAGATGACCGCCTATCTTTAGAGTTCCATAGATAAGTTCTTCAATATCTGCATCTTCGGGTATTTGGTAGTGATCCGGATATAAATTGATATTTACTTGAGATGTGATCTTAATGGGTCCGCTTTCAGTAATCTCTAAACTGGTCTCGTTTACCGATGTACTGTATTCGTAATTCCCTTTTGGGACATCGTTATCTAAACTGAACGAGTTTTCAACAGTTTCTGTAATCAAGGAATCAATGTGATCTGATAAAATATCTACGGTACTTCCATTGTCTTGAGAATATAGTACTCTTATCTCTGTAGCATTATAATACTCACCGTCTATATTTATTAGATGAACATCGTATTGCGAACTCATCTCTACTCGGGTGAGATTTTCGAACACGATTTCGTGGAATTCCTCGACATATAGTGTTTCTCCCTCCGCTTCATTTCCAAAAGTTAATGTTGGAGTTATAAGAAGTAAAGATGAACATAAAATGATTATCAAAATTCGGTAATAATAATTCCCGTTCGAATTCTTTCTCGACTTTTTCGGGAGCTTTTTTTTCTTGATCTTCTTCTTTGGTTTTTTGTTTTTTCTTTTCTGTTCAGCAAGAGCTTTGATAGTTTTTGCTAACTGATGTGGTTTTTTAACCCCGTGCAGTACACAGAAGTTTATCACCTTATTTCCTCTAGTAATTTTTCTGAAAATTATATTCACGTTACCGTAACCGAATTTTTTAGCCAAAAAATCTTGGACGATACCTATCTCTTTGAACCGGCTCAAGGGATAATTGACAGATTTCTCCAGGTTATTGGTGTTGAGTTTGATGATCCGTTCATTGGTAACGATGTACCTTAGACCTGCGTCTTTGTAAAGAAGGAACGCGGTCACGATCCCATAAAGAATCAACAACAGCGAAAAGGCCGAGGTTACCAGTTCATGAAAATAATCTAAGGGGATGAATTGAAATTGTGGTATCAAGAAAACCATGGATACTAGAACCAATGTAATGCCAGATGCTTTGAACGGGGATGAATCGAGATTTAGTATATCCCCTACCCTTACTAAGATCCCACCTAACAATAGAAGGATCACGAAAAACATCAAAGTCTGAAGAGAAAAAGGTAGTCCTAGAAAAGTCTCCCAGAGTGTTCTTGGATAGGCGGTCTGGATATATTTTTTCAAAGAGATCATGAAGGAGATCGAAACGGATATAATGAAAAAAGCTATCCATGTATGTTCTAAAAACTCTCTCCAACCGTTAGGTTCGAACAAATTTTTACTGAACATATGGATGATGGAAATTACCCCGACTAAGGGTATAAGTATGGGATAGATGACCAATATATCTCCTCTTATACCTTCAGTGGTCACTAACAATATAAAAAATCCAGTCAACACGGATAACATGGATGCTATAGCTATTTTAAAATAAAATGCAGGATGAAGTGTAGTATCCGCCATCGTAGTTTCTTTCTTTTTTAAATTGATCCTAAGCTCGAGTTTGTCACCCACATCAGATGGTTTTCCTAATAAGTTACTGAGGACTTTTTTTTGTTCGATGATGATCTTATTGATCGCACCTCCGATGATCACCGTTGGGACCAACACAAGCCCTACAAATACAGCATATGTTAAAAGGTCGGAAGTGATGTAACCGAACATGGCAAGTAAATTTATACCCGCTACGCTCGCGGAGATCAATATGACTACAGCTACAAGTATAGTACTCCCGATATCTTTCCCTTTTTTTGACAAAGGATTAACCTCTTTATATTCCTTAAATTTAAGTGGTGAGTTTTATGATAGCCTCTGCAAGATTACCCTCAGTTTCTTCTAAGGCCTTTTTAGCTTCTTCTTCAGATACATCCGCCCTTTCTGAAACCATTTTGATGTCTTCTTCGTCGATGAGTACTTTTCCCTCTAGAGCTTCCTCCCTAGGTGAACCTACTATCTGGTACATCTCTTGACCCTTGACTTTCATCTGCACGACTTCAGCTTTATCGAAAACGAGTTTTTTATCACTCGTTTCTATGATCACTTTCTCGGCATCGATATCTTTACTTTCCATGCCCATTTTCTTCATCATGCGTTTCATCTGTCTTGAATTTCCTAATCCACCAGGCATCATAACTTTCAACCATTAATTGCAAGGTTGTTGTCCTTATAAAACGATTACGCTAAATTACTATATCATTTTGATCAGATAGTCAAAAATATTATATCTCTAAAAGCTTATGCGGTGAAGGGGTATCTGATGAAGTTGATAAAAGGACCTGGTTCGCCAAAACTCAGTGAAAGACTGATCGAAAGAAACGACTTAGATTATGTTGAAGTTAAGTCAAAGATTTTCCCTGACGAGGAGATCTACGTTAAGCTATCTAAAAGTGTAAAAGATGAAGATTGTTATCTAGTACAAACCACTTATCCTAATCGAAGGTTGCTGGAACTGTTTTTTATACAGGATGCATTGATCGGTAACGGAGCTCGGTCGGTAAATGTAATAGTGCCGTATTTCTCGTATGCTCGTCAGGACCAGATGTTCAAAGAGGGCGAATCGATAAGTTCTAGGGCTATAGCTGAAAGAATTCAATTACAGGCAGATTCATTCTACAGTGTTGATCTGCATTCTGAGAAGATCATAAATTTCTTTAAAATTGATGCTGATAATTATTCCGCTATGAGGTTATTAGGTGTGCATTCAGAACTTTACGAACCAGATCTATTGATTTCGCCCGACGAAGGTGGCATCGATAGGGTTAAGATGGCTGCAGACGAAACGAACACCGAATGGGACTATCTGGAAAAAAAGCGGTTGGATGGAGAGACCGTCGAGATAAAACCTAAGAACATTAAAGCTGAAGGAAAAAAAGTGGTGATATTAGATGATATCATATCGACTGGTGGTACTATGAGGGAAGCTGCTAGACAGTTATTAGAGCAGGGTGCTGATCAGGTACACGCCGGTTGTACTCATGGTCTATTTGTAGATGATGCTTTTGATAAATTGGATGAAATCTGTGACAGTGTTTTCTGCACAGATACGATAGAATCTAACGGCTGTGAAGTAACGGTAGCTCCGCTTTTCGATAGTGTGTTTTAGATATATCAATTCGAAGACTGTGCGAAATACCTTTTATACTTAAATTAACGATATCAATGTATAAATTGTATATGGCACACATATCACGATAAAAACCTCCTCAACTTTCCTTTTTTTTATGGGAGTGAGAAAGGAGATGAAAAATATGATCAGGTTTCACAAGATAAAACGGTTCATCGTTGTTTTTCTTTCTTTGTTGATTTTTATATCTATCTTACAGATCGCAGCTTCTACAAATCCCTCATCAGATATAGATATCGAAGTTTCTTCTGATGATGAGGTCAAACTCGCTCTTTATAAAGAAGATATTTTACTTTACAGTATAGAATACGAAAGATTCATCCTAGATACTGATGAGGGAAGATATGATTTCCATTTGGAACAAGTAGATTGGAATATTCAGATTATTGAAAGAATGGATGAAAGTTTCCCACATAAAGAGATAGTGATGGAAACTGAATTGAGAGAAGAGGGGCATTTCATTGGAAATCTAAATTTCAATATCAAAGTACTTACCCAAGGTGACGTTTCAGAGGTTACGTTCTCCTTTACTTTGAGCGATATGAACGAGCTGAGCGGCGGTAGTATAGAGATAATTAAAGAAATAAGCACTAACGGATTCATGGTAAGAGAACCAGAAGAAGATAAAGAGAACTATAAATTTGAATATGAGAATGGCCATGTTGGATATTATGGATGGAAGAATGAGTTGACTTTCGACGAGAAAACTACAGAGTTGACTTCAATTCCTACTAAAGGTGATATAGGGACCGACAATGGTGATATAGGTGGTTTAGTTATCCTTGGTAATTTTGATGAAAAGGTTGATAAAATCTCCATAGAACCACTGGAAATAGAAAGAACCAACATAGGAACCGCAGTTCCCGTACCAGAGCCTTATGACCATCTTCCATCATTCGCTATCGGATTGATGATAGGGGCCGGGGTAGTTATCGGTGTGTTGGCTGAGAAAAGACGAAAGTTCTACCAAAATAGGGATCCTGAGAAAACCGTTAATTTAGAGGAGTCTTACTATTATCGTGGTAAAGAATAAGGTAAATCTAACTCTTTTGCTAGTTTTTCTACACCGTCTCCACTTCTAGCGTTCATCTTTATCAAGGTACCGTGTGGGTTTATCTTTTTGTAGTCATCTTCGATGACCGATAGTTCAACATCCATCATCTCTGCTAGATCGATTTTGTTTACAACAGTAATATCGCTTTGAGCGAATATAAGAGGATGTTTGCGTATCATATCGTCACCTTCAGTAACGGATATGATGACAACATTTTTCTCCGAACCAAGAGGAAAATCCACTGGACAGATCAAGTTTCCTACGTTTTCTATGAACAGATAATCAAGATCCTTAACGGGTAGATCTTCCAAAGCGTGGGAAACGTAATGTGCATCTAGATGACAGTCCTTACCAGTGTTGACAGCTGTGGATATGAGTCCCTTTTCTTTAAAACGCAGATGGTCGTCCTCTCCTGTCAGATCTCCAGCGATGGCACCGATACTGACTCCGTCCATACCTTCGGATAAACGTTCTACAACAGATGTTTTCCCGGACCCGATAGCCCCCAGTATGTTGAAAGCTCTGACACCGTTTTCTTTAAAAAGTTCAGCATTCTTATCAGCTAATTTTTCATTCTCTTCGAGTATGTTCTTCTCCATATCAACGTCGCAGACTTTATGCATGTTAGATTTCAGTTTTACATTCGTTATAAATCTTTTCTTTCACGGAAAAATTCTTGGATCGATGATACGGGTTCTTCAGTTAAAAATAGGTCTGGAAGATAACTGTTGAAGTGTATAGCACGCTCATCTAAAATAACAGCTGCTCCTAGATCATTTTCACTCCGGACCAACCTGCCGGTTGACTGGAGTATCTTCCTGACAGTTGGTGCCTTTATGGTGTATTCCCAGCCCTTATTGAACTTCATATCGTAATAATGTCTGAGACCTTTCTGTCTAGCGGTCGGTTTGGGGTAAGGAATTCCTACTATCGCAGCGACTTCTAATTCATCCCCAGGAAAATCCATACCTTCACTGATCCGACCGCCGATGACTGAGAATAGTACACCACCATCGGATTTGAACTTATCAACGGTTTCCATCAAATCCGGTTGTGTCATACCCTGATGTTCTACCGATATGTCGTACTCGTCCATGAGTGGGCCGCCTACTTCGTTCATCAACCTGTAGCTTGGGAAGAACACTATGGTGTTCCTCTCTATATTTTCAACAAGATTCCTAACATCTTGACGAAGCTTCTGGATCATCTTGTCACTGCGCTGAAGGGCTTCATACTGTGTGGAAACTCCCTCTTTATAGAATATCTTTTGATTCTTCTTTGGAAAGGGGCTTGGGAATATCTTGATATCGGTATCGTAAGGTAGGCCCACCGAATCACGGTACTCATCTAAAGGCTCTAGAGTCGCTGATTGATGGATAGAGGCATGACAGTGGTTGAGTACTTCCGTCACGTTACTTGGATCGAGACAGAATCCCTCTAGGGAAGGATTGTCACCTCCATTAACCAGCTTGATATATTCAGCTTGATCTAGAGACAGCCATATCTTTAAAAACTCGGATAGAGAGTGAATGTATGAACGAGGGAGTTTCTTTTCTTTCCTTTTCTTTTCCTGGACTATCTCACCATGGACCTTCATATCTTTGATAAGTCCCTTGAACTGGTTGGTGTTGATCCCCATTATGTTGAGAAGTTCACTTCTTACTTCGTTAGGCGGTATCAAACCATCCTCTTCTATCACGAACTCCTGAACCACGTCTAAAAGTATGTTTTCGAACAATCTACAGAACGATGAGATTGTGGTATTTTCGTTCAATTCTGGGTCCCCGATTTCTTGTCCCTCATCGAGTGCACGTTCTAACGAATTGTTGGTGATCTCGATGGAAGCTAGGTCTCGGGCATAATCTGGTAAATTATGGGCTTCATCGATAACAACTATAAGTTCTGGTAATTCCACGTTCATCCATTCTAACAAATTTCTTCGGATGTATGTCAAAAAGAAATAGATATACGGTGCCACTACAAGGTCGGCTTCTGGAATAAGAGCTTTAGAAAGTTCATATGCACAGAGCTCGTTCCTCTGACAGTAATCTAGAAACTCATCGACAGTCGGGATATTTTTCTTAGCCCAAAATCTAACTTCGCTAAGGTCACAATGAAGCATACCGGCGTAGTATGGACACGAGTAAGATTCACTATCTTCCTGGATAGCTGTTCTTACTTCCTTCTTTCTATCGCTACAGTATTTAGAAAGCTCCTCGGCAGTACCCTGCTGTAACTCTTCTTTATCCTGGGCTAAGAGGCACGTGTTGTTCCGACCTTGGATACCGAGTGCGTAGAAATCACCTATCTTTCTGGTTTCGTAGATCACCTGCTTCTGCTGGGAATTTGTTCTGGTAAGGTAAACAACCTTCTTATCATGCTTCTCAGCATAACTCAATACCGGTGTCAAAGTGCATATGGTCTTACCGGAACCTGTCGCCGCTTGATAAACCATTGATTTCCCTCGGCTCAAGTCTTCAAGAATCGACTCCATTATTTCTTTCTGATTCTTCCGAGGTTCATAGGGAAAAATTCCGTTCATAGGGGAGGACAACTTGTTCTCCATCAAAAAAGCTATGGTGGGTTGGGTTTATAAAAGTGTCACATAGGGATGTGTGAAAGTGGAAAAACGATGAAGATATTCTACGAATTGAATTATAAACCTTAATTGACAAATAATACAACTAAGACCATTTGCGATAAATTAATATCAAATTGATTATTCATAATTTATCGATGGATAAATCGAATAAAAAAATTCATTATATATCTGAAAAAACTGAGAAAAAGATCAACGATGATATAACCAGTATTTGGAATGTTTTTAACGGTGAAAAACTCGATGAGATATCGATAGATGACTCAAAAGATATCATAGATGTCGAGTTCGTTACGAGTTATACCCATGACTATTTTTATCTATTTCTAAGAACAGATCAATTAGATTTGAAAAATCGAGATAGGGCATATCAGAATGGAGACGGTTTTCACTTCGTATTGGCTAAACCAAAAAAAAGAGGAGAACAGGCAGATGAATTTTATGTTATTGCAGTTTCACCGATGGAAGATGGCCCTAAAAACTGCTTCGTTTGGTACAAGAACATAGACTTTATCGGTAAAAAACTTGAAAATGTTGAAACTCGCTTATCAAAAAAACCAGATGGATTTTATTTTATGGTAAAGGTACCATTTAGTGAAGTAGAACCTGTTAAACCTCTTCTATTCGATGAATACGGATTCAATCTATCATATGTACAGGCTGTATCTAAAGGTACAAATATATATATGCTCAAGAAAGACGAAAAAATACAATCTGAACAGAGTCCAAGAAAATACCAATTCTACGGATTTGAAGAACCTAAAGCATCTGATAATCTAGTTTGGAACGCTGCTCTAAGTAGAGTACATTACCATCATGGACAGGAATTAGAATTGTGGTTAGGGGCTTTGGGTAAGGATGATACCATTGAAACATCTATTGAAGCAGAGACCGAAGGTAAAAAATTACTGAAAAGAGATGTGAAGATAAAACCCGGGAGGAACAGATGGTCTTTCAAAATAGACGTTCAAAGTTTAAAACCAGGTGAATATTGTATCGAATTGAAAGATACCACCTCTACCCTGAGTGAAAAGTTGAAATTTACCGTTTACGATCTTCAAAATTTTGATCATTTAGGATCTAAAATAGATAATTTGAAAGAAAATGAATATGATGAAATCAAAGAGAGCATACATACTTTGAAGTACAAATACGACCTGATTTTGAAAGATATCGATGATTTAAAACCCTACGAACCTTTCTATGACATCCAGAAAGATATGGAACAGCTGTTCTCGGATTTTGAGAAGGTGAAAAAAGGAAGGTCTCTCTTTGAGAGCGGCAAGATAGTTAGGATGGCTCATAAGTCGAAATATGATGGAACTCTTCAGCCATATTCAATTTACATGCCGGAAGGAGAAAAACATACTCTCATGGTCTTCCTCCATGGCAGTGGTTCTGACGATAGGAGTGTATTTTGTAATCCTTATGTAACGAAATTGGCAGATAAACATGGTATGATTATAATGGCGCCATTTGCGAGAGGTACATCTCACGCCTTCTGTCCAGATGTAGCTTTAGAGGATGTTAGAGAAGTCACTAGAAAAATAACTCAGCTTTTACCGGTTGATGAAAACAAAGTGATCTTAGCCGGCTTCTCCATGGGTGGGTACGGCGTTCTAAGAAACTTTGACTATAATGGAGATTTATACAAAGGTCTAGTGATCATCTCTGGTATGTATTCATTAATAGAGGAATTTAAAGAGTTTATAGGTGATTTTAACATACCAGATTACTCAGAAAGGGTAAACATATTCCATGATATCCCTATGATATTCTTTCATGGGAAAGAGGATAAAAATTGCGAGTATGGTAAGATGAGGTCTTTTATAGAAAAACTCGCAACTGTAAATGATGAAATTGAATTTCATGCTGCTGAAAATCTAGGGCACAGTGGACTTACAGAGGATTGGTTTGATAAACTTAGTTATTGGATCGAGCAAAATATTTAATAACTGATAAACCTAAATTTGTATAGATTAATTATGGAGAACAGCAGTATCAAGGTCGAAATGGAAAATTTAGAGGGCTATAAGTTCAAAGCTAAATTCGATAAAGAAAGCATGGGCGAGATCATAACCGACGAAACCGAAGAGGTGGGTGGTGATGAGGAGGGACCCAATCCCGGGAGGCTGTTAGCCGCTGCGTCCTTGAACTGTCTCATGGCTAGTTTGATATTCTGCTTAAAGAAAAAGAGAGTTGATTTGAAGTCCTTGAAGGGAGAAATAGAGGGGACCGTTGAAAGAATAGATGGAAGATTAAGGATAACTCATTTAGATGTGCATATATTTCCAGGAGTCCGTGAGGATGATAAACATAAATTAGAGAAATGTGTAGATATCTTCGAGGATTACTGTATAGTAACTCAAAGTATCAGGAACGGTATCGATGTGGATGTCAAAATAGAACCAGAGGTGTGAAACATACCGCAGACTACTCTTTTCGATGAAAGCAACAATAGTGAAGAACTGACTCAGATTTCCGAAGAGATCTCCAGATGCACTCTCTGTCCCCTTCACGAATCACGTACAAATACAGTGCCTGGAGAAGGAGATGACGATGCGGATATCATGCTCATAGGGGAGGGGCCGGGTATGAATGAAGATAAGCAGGGGAGACCTTTCGTTGGACGGGCTGGAAAGTTGTTGACAGAATTGTTGAAATCCGCCGGTTTATCTCGTGCAGAGGTTTTTATTACAAATGTTGTTAAGTGCCGACCTCCGAAGAATCGCGATCCTCGGAAAAGTGAGATCAAAACCTGTAATCCCTATTTAAGTCGACAGATAAGAGCCATCGATCCAAAAGTCATCGGAACTCTAGGTAATCACGCCACTGAAACTCTAGTTGGTGAGAAAGGTATCTCTAAAATCCACGGTAAGGAGTTCGAATACGAAAGTAAGATCCTCATCCCACTTTACCATCCTGCTGCGGGACTTTACAACCCTAACTTGGTTTCAGAGATGAAAAAGGATATCAAAAAATTGAAAGAGTATTAAGTTTCTTCATCGGTAAATTTTATTTATACCCTCCCCTTAATCGCTTATCCATAAGGGCCCATGGCTTAGGTTGGTTATAGCGTCCGGCTGATAACCGGGAGGTCGAGAGTTCAAATCTCTCTGGGCCCATTTCTATAATTTTCTAGTCATCATTTTCCGGAAGGTAGAGTTCACATGTTTCATACTGAAATCTACTTCCGTTTCCTAATACATGTACTCTGATCCCACTAACTGACATATTGTCGCCGAGTTCTAGTTCTGGAACATTGCTTTTTGTTAGATGTCTGCCTTCTATAGCAACTACGTTACCGCTCCCGATGACTTCGAATTCCATTTTATCAAAATCCCAAACAGCACCTGTTCTTTCACCTAATCCGATACCCAAAAAGGCGGGATTTTCACTTACCACTTGTATCAAACGTGGAAAACGTCCTCTCTCTGCGAAGTGAGTATCTATGAATACTTCTTCTATAAACCCCAAACCCTTAATCAGGTCGACTTCACCTTTATAAAAATGTCGTTTGATAGTCCCTTCAAAGATCATGGCCTCGGTAAGACATACTGCACCTGCACTTGTTCCTCCTACTAGAGCACCCTTGTGAAACTTATCCTTGATCTTATCAACCATCTCTGTACCTTGTAAAAGATCAGTTATCCTGAGCTGATTGCCACCGGATATAAAGAAAGAATGTACCCTATCTAAATCTTCTAAAATCTTTTCAGAATTGGCTTCACTTCTACTTTTAGGGTTTAAAACAACCGTGTTGGCCCCAATATCATTGAAAAGACGTGAATAAATCTCCCCACTTCTGTCCGGTTCAGCACTTGATGAGGGGATCACCCCGATGGTGGGCTGTCCATCAGATATAATCTGGGAGATGTTAAAAAATTCTTTAAATAGTGGTTCAGTGGAAGAGATACTAACATTACCCCCCATAGTAATTATCTTTCCTACACCCATTTGAATCAATCCGTACCGATATTTACGAAGCTATAATTAATATTATGGTATTTCTTCTTGTATGACGATCACATCTTCCAAGTAGTCCCTGTTTGTTTTTTCTCCATCGGTCCTTATGAATTTCTCTCCTTCGACTTTGACCAATGATACTTTCTTCCCAACTTGGTAGTCGAATAGGTCATCATCTGGTGAGATCAAGGTTGCGTAGAAATAACCCTCTTCTAACATCTCCAAAACCCTATCTCTCTCTTCCGGATATGGATAGCCTACAGCATGATCCTCCATGTGTTCATGAGTCCTGACCTTCTCGAAGAGTTGATCTTTTTTATCGTATTTTACAGCGGTTATCAAATAATCGATCTTATCTATATCCATCAATCAAACACATCCATTTTTCTTTATGAAATCCTCTTTCTTGGCTTTACTCCAACTTTTGATCTCGGCTTCTCTTTTTAAAGCCTCACTCATGGTTTCACGTTCTTCGGAGTGAACGAGTTCAATAGGAGTCCTTCCACGAACATATTTACTACCACGTCCATCTTCGTGTTCTTCTATCCTTCTTTGGATATCTTTAGTGATACCAGTGTAAAGCGAATCGTCTTTCAGTCTTAAAATATAAACGTACCACATCATCGATCACTCTAGGTGTTCTATAGTTGTCTTAACGGCGATCTCAATCCCTTTAACTATTAAATCCAAACACATGCTGGGTTTATCTTTATCTAGGGTCTGCTCGGGCATCATAGGTACATGTACGAATCCAGCCTTGATATCATAATCCTTCTTGTTGATGTGATTCAATACACCGTACATCAGATGATTGCAGACGAAGGTACCAGCGGTGTTGGATATGTGTGCTGGAACACCTTCTTCTATTAATCTATCATATATTTCTCTAACAGGTAATGTAGAGAAGTAGGCTGTTTCTCCATCTTCATCTATAAGTTCATCTTTTGGCTGCTGCTCATCATTGTCAGGTATCCTTGCATCGTTAAAATTTATACCTACTCTTTCAACAGATATCTTTTTCCGATTCGACATTCCCACGCATATAACAGCTTCCGGTTTTATTTCTTTGATCTTCTCAACAGTTTTCTCTATGGACCGATAATAAACTGTAGGAACTTTTAGAGTTTCTATCTTATATCCATGGAATTCCTTGCCTCCTATTATATCTAAAACCCTGCAAGCGGGATTATCTTCGTTTTTACCATAAGGGTCGAACCCAGTAACTAAGACATTCTTCATTATTAACACCTGATATAAACAGATATATAAACGGCCGTTAATTAGTCTTTCCTGAAGGGTCTCATAGATCCCAATCAGGATGAGGTTCGGGTAAGCAGATCACTTTATCTAATCTTTCAAGTAGTTCTTTTGGTCCTGACAAGTTATCAGTGACTGCAAGTCCAGAGGCTGGCCTTACACCCAACCACATCCGTGAAAATGCTCCCACGTCAGCTTCCAAAGTCGGTAAGGACGCATCTTTTCTTTCCTCAGCCCAACATTCCTCCCCCAGATTAACTACATATCTACCCGATATACCTTTCCAGGGCGAATCCCTTTCTAACAATTCCTCGATCGGATCGTGTAATTTTAGATCGAATTTGACCTCTCCTGCTTGGAAACTGGTGTTTTTCAAACAACTTTGCAGATCATTTATCCTGACCTGCCAATAAGCTGAAGCTGTGAGTTTGTTCTCGAATTTCGATTTATTGGTGATCCTTTTTCGTCTGAAGGGTTCTTTCAATAAATCTTGAAGTTGTATCCCAGACGGTTCTTTCATGGTAATCAATTTTACCTGGTCCCCTAAATTCTTGATAAGACCCATCAGTTCAAGGAACTGGTCATAATCCGTATATGCCATCAACCTCACCCAGTAAGGTCCCTGTTCGATATCGTCGACACCGAACCAAACATGATGACTCAACTTTCCGCTATCATCATAATAACCTAGACCGAAACTTTTCTCGCTCCATTTTAACATCCCCTTCGTCCCTTTTTTCTCGGTGAAAGTCACATAACCATGCTTTTTCATGCGGTTTTCCAAATTTTCATAAACATCTTCCCAGTCCTCAACTGTGATCCTTTTGGGAACACGTGGTTTAATATCCACATCTACCGTTGAGGGATCAAAGGAATACCAGTGTTCATAACTCCCAGTTCCGAAACCCAACCTGTTGTAAAAACCCTGCTCGAACATGCCTAGTCCTGAGACAATAAAACCCTCAGAAGCATCTCTAGCAACAGCCTTTGCAGCAAGTTTACTTGCGAATCCCTGTTTTCTTGCTATCCTACTTGTCGTAACGGCCGTAATACATGAAAGAGGGATTTCGTTCTCCTGATACTGGATCACAGCAGGAACAGTCGTTACAAGACACTCCGGTTCCCCGTTGATGTCTGCAACTAAGATCTCTTTGCTACCTTCCAGGAAGAGGTCCATAGCATCCCTTTGTTCTTTTTTCAGCCATCCAGTCTCATACCAGATACGATAGACTGCTTCTCTGTCCTTTTTTTTATTATACTCTCTGAAATTTTCCAATAGGTTCACCTATCACTCAAGCTAACTAAATTAAGAATATAAATATTTCTCAGAAATCGATAATGTTTATAGTACTCTTTTGATATCCTCTAGTTCCTCTTCTATCCTTTCTAGAACCTCATCTTCGTTCCTGATATCGATATCCGGACATTCTTCAGAGAATTTTTGAATTAAGTCCTGAGGTTCGTGTTCATCGATTGCATTCAATATTTTTCTTTTGAAAAGTAGTGCAGTAATTTTATGCTCTTCAATAAGGTCGCAGATAGAACTTTGACCTTCGACCCATCTATCGTAATCTTCCTGATCAAGGTTTTCTAAAAACTTTGAGATATTCATTTGCTATGGTTTTATTTTTAAGATACTTAAATCTTGTTGAAGATTTTGAAGGAAGATAAAAGATCCAACAGATATCAATATTCTAGACCTTTTCCACTATGGTAAACACCTTCACCCTTTTTGACTTCACCAACAACATTTCCACCGAGCTCTTCAGCGACTTCTCCTGATTTTTCAGGACTCACGACTAAACAGAATCCCATGCCCATGTTGAACGTTTGATACATCTCTCGATCACTGACTCCTCCTTCTTTTTGTAAAAACTCGAATATCGGCTGGGGTTCAAGCGGGTCATCTATGACGTATCTGAATTTTTCGTTCATCCTTTTAACGTTCCTCAAGCCTCCTCCAGTGATGTTAGCCATGGCCTTTATGTCGTACTTTTTCAGTGCTTTGATGATCGGTTTAACGTATATCTCAGTGGGGGTCAACAGTTCTGAACCGATAACACCAAATTCCATTTCATCGTGATAATCGTATTCACTCTCATCGACGATCTTCCTAGCCAGTGTGAAACCGTTAGAATGAACTCCTGAACTGGAAAGGCCTATTATGTGGTCACCGACTTTGATATCTTTTCCATCGATGATGTCCTCTTTTTTTACGAAACCGAGGGTTGTACCGGCTATATCGAATCCTTTGATGATATCTCCTAGAGTTGCGGTTTCACCACCGATGATGGTCATGTTGGATAGTTCTGCACCCTTTTCCAACCCCTTACCGATCTCTTCAGTCAGTTCTGGATCAGCTTCTTCCACAGCTAAATAATCCACGAAGGCTATGGGTTCTGCACCCTGACATATAGTATCGTTAACGTTCATGGCTATGCAGTCTATTCCCACGGTATCCCACTTCTCCATAATATCTGCAACTAGGAGTTTCGTCCCTACTCCATCGGTGCAGAGTGAGAGTGCATATTCTCCAAAATCTATCAATCCAGTGAAGTCACTCTTTAGTGGTGATCCGATACCCTCTCTAGCAAAAAGAACACTTTTCTTCAAAGCCGAGATAGCTTCTTCTTCCTTGTCGATATCCACTCCCGCTTCCTTGTAAGATAACCCTTTCATGGTCTTCCTATTGTCGAACTTTATTAATTATTTTTGTAAGAGTTCAATAAGAGTAAATTTAATAGTTATGAGTGTTGTAGAGAAATCAGAATGTCGAAGAGTAAAAGGAGTGAGAAAATTGTCCTTCAGTAGTTTTGTCAATAAATTCGAGAAAAGGATCGTTGAAGAAGAAGTATCTTACGAGATGGATGCCACCAAAGAGGCTTTAAAAGATCTAGATGAACCGGTTTATTTCCCCAATTTCCCAGGAGGTGCTCTAATGATCAATCTATGGGGCACTCGTGAAAGGGTTGGGAAGGCTTTGAATGTAGATAGATCACAAATCGTAGATCTGTTGGCTCAAGCAGTTGAAAAACCTGAGCCCGTAGAGATATTAGACGATGCACCGATATTGGATAACGTTGTAACGGATTTCGATCTTAGAGACCTTCCTATCCCAAAATACTACCCCGGAGATGGTGGTAGGTATATCACCTCTGGCGTAGTTTTTTCAGAATACGATGGAGATAGGAATCTATCGTTCCATAGGATGATGCTCATAGGTAAAGATACCTTCACCATAAGACTCGTTCCTAGACATCTGAACAAGATGTATGAAAAAGCCAAGAGGAACGGTGAAGAGTTGAAGATATCGATCGCCATCGGTCTCTGTCCTTCGATACTTTTAGCCGGTGCTACATCCGTGGATTATCACATAGATGAGTTCGAGATCGCCTCTGCTTTACGTAAAAACGGGACGGATGAAAGAATTCAGGCTGTAAAGTTGGAGGATGGTGCACTCGTACCCGCTTACACCGAGTACATATTCCAAGGTCGGATCACTCATGAGTTAGACGATGAGGGTCCCTTCGTAGATATAACTGGCACATACGATAAAATTAGAAAACAACCGGTTGTCAAAATAGATAGGATATATCACAAAGACGATCCGATCTTCCATGCACTACTACCCGGGGGATATGAACATTTTCTACTGATGGGGCTGCCAAGGGAGTCCGTTATGAAAAGTGAGGTCGGAAAGATCACTAACATTAAGGACGTTCGTTTAACAGAAGGTGGGTGCAGTTGGCTGCATGGGATTATATCCGTGAATAAAAGCAGTGATGATGAAGTAAAAGAAGCTATAAAAAAGGCCTTTGAAGCCCATACGTCCATGAAAAAAGTGATAATTGTCGATGATGATATCGATATATTCGATGATCGAGAAGTGGAATGGGCCGTAGCTACTCGATTCCAACCACACAAAGATTTAATCGTTCTAGAAGAGCAAAAAGGAAGTTCTCTAGATCCGAGTGCACCTGAGTTGACTTCCAAATGGGGCTTGGACGCAACAAGACCATGGGAAGGAGAAGAGTTCACAAAAGCTAAATTCGAGTGAAATTATATGAGTGAAGTCGAGTACCCTTACAAATTCGATAAGGAAAAACGGAAAAAGGCAAGGCTTTACTCGAAACAAAAGTTCTACACTGGATTTGTCCAGGGAACCATACTAACTCTATCTACATTGATAATTCTATATTTCAGCGGCTTGAGCGAGGTCATTGAATTCTTGGCTTTTGAAGTACTTTCATACTTGCCTGTAAACAATTATTGGATAGGCGGTGCTATCTTTGTGCTTTTCTTCACAGGTGTCATCTATCTGATAGGTTTACCTGTATCCTATCACTCTGGTTTTATTCTAGAACATAAATATGGACTTAGTAATCAGTCTAAAAAAGATTGGATAAAGGATCGAATCAAGGCTTTTTTGATAATGCAGCTGCTGGGCATACCGTTAATTCTAGGCATATTTTACTTAGGTCAAAATTATACTGACCTTTGGTGGCTTTATGCAGGTATCGTTTATTTTGTAATACTTGGTGTGCTCTCGAACACGTCTCATTTGATTTTTCTTCCATTATTTTACGAGTTAAATGAGGTAGAAGATGAAGAATTGAGACGAAGATTGACTGTTATCGCTGAATCAAACGGCGTTGATGAAGTTGAAAAAATTATGGAGGTCAAAGCTGGGAAGAAAACAAAGAAAGCAAATGCTGGATTTGCTGGGATGGGTAAGACTAAAAGGATCTTTCTTTTCGATACCTTACTGGAAAACTTTCATGAGAATGAGATAGAAACAGTAGTCGCTCATGAGATGGGGCACTACGTCAACAAGGATATCGTTCGATTTATCTTGATCCAAGGTTTACTGATATTTCCTATGTTTTATTTGACTAGAGTCATCTTTAACACATTTGCATCTTTTGAGAATTTCTACGCTTTACCATTGTTTATGTTGATAATCTATGGACTTTACAGTCTGGTGGATCCTTTGATTTTGGCTTACAGTAGATCAAGAGAAAGAAAAGCTGACGACTTTGCCCTTTCTGTTATAGATGATACAACTGCTGCAGTGTCAACTTTCAAAAGATTATCGGATATAGATCTAGCAGAGTTGAAGCCTACTAGAGTTATAGAACTATTTTTTTA
>JBNJDY010000005.1:0-55994 GCA_051745305.1 Thermoplasmatota archaeon | reverse complement strand
CATCCGTTTCACTCTTCGGGCTCTTCAGAAACGTCTTCAGTATCTTCGAACGTATCTTCATCGGTCGTTTCCTCTTCGAACGTATCTTCATCGGTCGTTCCCTCTTCGAACGTATCTTCATCAGTCGTTTCCTCTTCGAACGTATCTTTACCGCCTCTTTTAGCTACTGCAAATATAGCTATGATAAGAGCCAACAACGCGATGATAACTCCTACTATACCGAGGTTCTTTGACGAAGAAATATCGTCATCCTGTTCAACATCTATGGTTTCTTGTCTATTATTAAGTCCATCTATCATCTCTTCGATCTCATCTTCTGTAAGGTAGTTCTCTAGTATCCCTGGAAGATCACCATTTTTCACATAATCTTCGAGGAGATCGTTTATCTCTTGATATGTAAGATAATCTTCTAACCCCTCTACAAATTCTTCAAATGTAACGTAATCTTCCAATTCAATGTAAATATCTGAGATATCTGCGTTGATAGATGCTAACTCATCATCGATATAATTTATATTTGAATCGATAATATTTATGAGATCCGCTCTGTTTTCTAGTATCGCATTTTCAAGTGCAGTGACGTTTTCATCCAAGTCTTGTTCTAACTCAGTGACCTGTACGGAAAGTTCAGTTTCCAAAGCACTGACATCAATTTCCAACTGTTTGGTCAAATTTTCTAGTTCTTCGATAGCAGCCCTATTTGCATCTATCTCGATCTCTAGATCATCTATCCTTAACTGCATCTCCTGTATCTGAGGTAGATACAGTGCGTATACCTCTACAACCGCCCTGTTCCCGACTTCGTCTTCTGCAGTGACATAGAACACGTTCAATCCTTCGTCAAGCAAAAAGCTTTGATTGAAGCTACCTGTGCCGTCAACATCTACTTCTACTTCATTTATCCAAAGCATATCAGCATTGGTATTACCTTCAATAGTGAATTCCTCATCATAAGTCAGTTCCTCAACAGCCTCTGAAGGAGCAGTTATCTCCAACGAAGGAGCAGCGCCTTCTATCACCGTCACGATAACTGTATCTGAGGTGACTCCATCGTAAGTGGCATTGACGTAGAAATGATCAACGGTCATCTCCTGGAAAAGACCGTATCCATTTGTGTTCTCCCATGTGAAATCTGTATCATCCTCTGTTATCATATTTCCATATTCATCGTATGCAGCTGCACTGAAGTTAAAGTGTTCACCAGTATAAACCACGAGTTGGTATTCATCTGGATATATCTCTACATGATCGACTTCGGCAGGTTCCACAGTGATATTTATCTCGGTCTCTGGGTTAAAACTGATGGTCAGTGTGTGTTCCTCACTGGCAGTTGTGACCTGGCCTGCCTGAACCGTTGCTACGTGCTGGCCGTTCTCATCAAGGTAGATCGTTCCTTCATTGTAGACTTCGCCATCATATTCAGAAGTTATTGTAAAGTTATCAAGAGCCTGATTTACAGCCGGATTGCCATATACATCCGTCACATCGATGGTCAGTTGGAATGATTCCCCTGCAGTCACAGTTCCGGGATCATTGGTTACTTGAAGACTGTCGGCCTCCGCTGCCTCTACTGTCACGTTGATCATATCTGATTCGATGGCGTTGTTTTCTGCTTTAACCTTATAGATCCCACCTGTTGTCTCAGTGAATAGTCCGTCAGTATCCGTGTTCTGCCAAATAAAGTCTGAGTCTGTGTCTGTGATCAGGTGACCATATTGGTTGTAAGCTGTTGCGTTGAAGTCTATCGTTTCTCCAGCGGTTATCGTCTGATCATCAGATGGAACTATCTCTACATTATCTAGATATGATTCCTCTTCTCCGGGAGCTGGGTCCTGTTTATTATTTTGCAGATATGGATAGGAAACGAAACCACTGTCGAGTTCCTTTATGTTCCATACCGTGTCAAAGTCCCAACCGCCCTCGGTAAAAGTGCTCTTAGTCTTCATCTCACCTGTGGTTAGCCCGGTTGCGCTGCCGGATGAAGTACTCTGATCAGTTGTTTCCATGTCCCAGTAAGAACTGGACTCGGTGCCACTGCTGTAGCCGATAAGACCGCCTACATATGATGAAGCATTTACATATCCTGCTGCATAGCAGTTGTTTATAACTCCATTGCTGCCGCCGAGGAGACCGCCTACATCTGATGAACCATTAACATCTCCGGTTGCATAGCTGTTGTTTACAACTCCATCGATGTATCCGACGAGTCCGCCTACATCCGATGAACCATTTACATCTCCGGTTGCATAGCTGATGTTTATAACTCCATCGTGGTATCCGACGAGTCCGCCAGCATATTGATTGTCACTTTTTACGGTCCCGGTGGCGTAGGATTCGTTTATGAAAGCTGTGTTAGGATATGAATAAATACCGCCTACAAGACCGCCAATATATGAATGTCCGGTTACGTTTGCAGTCGAGTAACATCTCTCTATTATACCCATGCTCCCTCCGATAAGACCGCCTACATCATCTGTACCTCCTCCTATTATATCACCAGACGACCATGAATCTATCACCGTACCATCACTCCATCCCGCCAAAGCTCCAAGATAACTATCACCTGTGATGTTAACATCTACAACACTAGTGTTGGATACGGATCCATCTTCCCCTATATATGCAAATAATCCAAGGAGGTCCGAACTAGATCTATTGATAAAGATATTCTTTATCTGGTATCCTTGACCATCGAAGTGTCCTGTAAAGAACGGCCCGCTCCATGTCGACCCACCTATAGGGTCGAAGCCGCTTCTGCCATGGGCTAACTCGCTTGCCACATCGTGGTATCCTTCTGTTGTTTCGTTCAGTTCATTCATTACCGTATAATTTGCACTCAGGTCCAAATTCACGTTCTCCAGATGATACCAGTTCTCGATTAGGTATGGATCGCTCGCACTGCCATCCCCATTCTCAAAGCCGTCTCGAATATCAGCAGAAGGCTGAAGTCCAGGTTCCTGCATATTGTTCCGCAGATATGGATATGATACATGGGTGCCGTTGTCGAAAATATTCCATATATTCGTGAAATCGAAACCGGTCATATTTTCTTTAGCACTATTCCCGGTCATATCTGCGGTTGGAAGACCAGTTCCTGCGGCACTGAAGAAGTGATTGGATGTAAAAACGTCCCAATATGAGTCCGTAACTGTTCCGTAGTCATATCCTATGTGACCGCCTACTCTTGCACTATCTCCGGAAACTTTTCCAATAGAGTATGATGAGGTGATCGAAGCGCCGTTGTTTCCGGCGAGTCCACCGACCCTTTCTTTGTTTCCAGTAACGTTTCCTGTGGCATAGCAGTCTTTGATCGTATCATGGTTTGCTCCCACCAGACCACCGGCTTCGCTGGAAGTCTGGCTCGATTCGCTAACGACGTCCACCGAGGCAAAGGATTGCTTTATGGTGCCCTGGTTCATCGCGACCAGACCTCCCACTACATAGCCACCGGCGACCTTCCCAGAGGCGGAAGAATTGTAAACACTGCCGAAATCATTCCGTCCTATCAAAGAACCCGTTCTGTCATCACCAGTGATATTGATATTTTTCAATGTCACATTCAATATAGCCCCACCATCTACGTAGCCGAACAGCCCTACAAAAGATTCAGTAGGTCTATTGATGAACAGATCCGATATATTTTTGTTCTGTCCGTCGAAAGAACCAGTAAAATACGTGTAACCCTCAGAACTGTCCCATCCTCCTATGGGATCCCATCCCTCAGTTGTATCAACTATTTCATCGTAACCTTCTGTAGTTTCATCTAAATCATTGATCATATTAAAATGTGCAGTCATGTTTTCACGGATGTTAAACAAATGAGTCCAATCCGCTATCTGGAATGGGTCAGATTCACTACCATCACCTTCAGCGTACAGGTCGATGTTCTGGGATCTTAATTGATTCAATCTGTCAAGTCCCTGTAAGATCGGATAGCCGTCTTCCTTTAAGAACTTCTGAGATCCATCTAAGATCCCCCACGTATCGATGAAATCGAAGCTTGTCATGTTTTCCTGAGCTGAGTATCCAGTCATCTCATCGGTTGTAAGACCAGTTCCCCCGGCGCTATATGTTGTACCAGAAGTCTGAATATCCCAATAAGAATTAGACACGGTGCCACCTGAAACATATCCCACAAGTCCACCCTCATTAAAGGACCCGATGACACCACCAATTGAATATGAATTATTTACACTTGCATAATTCATCATATATCCCACGAGTCCACCTATATCGTAACTTGTAGAAGTAACGTTTACCATTGCGTATGAATCACGGATCATGCCTCCGGCGACTGAACCGAATGCACCGTTTAGGCTACCGATAAGTCCGCCGGATCTAAAGTCATTCGTATTGACTTCGCCTGTCACGTATGTATTCTCTACATAACTTTCTCCAGAACCATCGGAATGCATGAAAGTTCCAGCAAGACTTCCGACCATACCTTCACCCGTTACATTCACATCTTCAAGACCGACATTCTTGAGAACAGCACGATTATAGTAATCCCCAGCAGATCCAAACAGGCCGGTACAAAGTTCAGTAGGTCGATTGATGAACAGGTCTTTTATCTGATGTCCTTGTCCGTCAAAGGTTCCTGTGAACGGACTCCCATATAAGTGGGCATTTGAGTCAATACCTATTGGATTCCATCCAGGTCCTGAAGCTCTATAAATTATCCAGGCATATCCATCGGTGGATTCTTCTATTTCAACTATACCATCTTCGTAACTTACAACATTGAATGCTACTTCTAAATCATCGGCGGTATCGATCACTTTTACTACTTCTTCTATCGGAGTATGATATACGCTGAATTGAGTTCCTGCAGCGTTTCCTCCAGCCCCAAACCTTTCATTAGCTTCAGTTATCGCAGTCTCGCTAACATGATCATCGTAACCTTCCGTGTTCTCATCTAGATCTTTGATCAGAACATAATCACCATTTAGATCATAGCGTATATTGTTCAGATCAGTCCAGTTAGAGATCTCTACGTACGAGTTTAATCCAACACTCGATACCTCTGTTTCAACAGCACTTATAGACACTGTTGAAAATATTGAGATCAATAAAAGCATAACTACAGACATTATTTTGATTCGGCTTATTTTTTCCTCCATAATATTCACAACCTCGAACACTATACGTGAGTAATATATATAGATATCTGTATTCTTTTAAAATTATATATACATATTTTAGTCTTATATTGTGACGTGATCTATAAACATCGTATTTGCTGATCGATGGTACCATTTATTCCATAAAATTGTATTAGATTGACCTTCAGAACCTTTTTATAACTCACCTCCGCTAATTCATATGAAGGGAGTATTATGGAATTAAATATCGCAGTACCGAGTGAGAAGAAAGAGGGTGCAGGAGCTACCGTGAAAAGATTGTTCCCAACCTCCGAGACCGAACCTATCGATCCGTTCGTACTTTTTGACGAATTTATAGTTCAACCTGATGTTGGTTTTCCGGATCATCCACACGGAGGCTTCGAAGCTATAACTTACATGATAAAAGGAGCGTTTAGACACAAGGACAACATGGGTAATGATGAACTGGTCTCAAAGGGCGGGATACAAAAGTTCACCGCCGGGAAAGGACTAGTGCATTCCGAGATGCCCGGAGACGAATTGAGTCAGGGTTTCCAGCTATGGGTGAATCTACCCAAGGATAAGAAAAGCATCCAACCATCTTACCAAAAGTTGACAACAAACAACGTGCACGAAACGGAAGAAAACGGTATTAAAATCCGCCATGTAGTCGGTCCGAATTCTCCTATAGAGTTCGAAACTCCGGTCAATTACTTAGATATCCATATGGAAGATGGTTCTTTCAAATCGATAGATATCGAAGATGGTTTCGAAGGGTTCATCTACATATACCATGGGAATGTAAAGGTTCAGGAACAAGTCGTAGAGAACGGAAAAGCCGTTATCCTTAAGGATATGAAAGAATTGAACGTTAAAGCAGTTGAAGACTCAAAACTGGTAGTGATCACAGGAAGACCATTGTCAGAACCCATCAGACTTCAGGGATCTTTCGTAAAGTAAGCTCTAGTACCCAGCTTCTTCATAATACTCGTCGGTTTCGTGACCACAACTCCTACACTTACCGTGACCGTCGAAGTCGACCATCATATCCTCGGCTCCACATCTCGTGCATTCTTTTGGTTTCCGGTCTCTATAATAACGCTTGCCGAAATAATCTGATTTTTTCTCGGTTTCACCTTTCCAGATGCCATAGGCGATGTAAAGTGCTCCAAACCCGATCAAAAATAATGTGATCCCACAGCCCATAAGGAAAATAGTAAATTCAAATATCGCTAATATCGTGAGGAGTATTCCAAAAAATGCCATGCCAACCCCGATACCTAACAATTTAAAGAAGGCGTAACCCTTGAATAGATTCCACAGCCCCATCTTCTCACTCTCGAACTAATATAGAACTGGGTTAAATATAATTTTCGATATAAGTGGTTTCATATCAAAATGTTTATAATTGAATTTTATTCTAGTTATAATTTATCTTTGTATCTATTTGAATTTTTAAAAAATTCCTTTAATTAACAGAACAAGTTCTGTGTAATGCACTCACAAGAGAATGAACCGAAGAGCTAGGGATATAGGCGTATGCCTGTGGACCCCTGCAAAGTGACCACAGAAACACCTATTTTGAAGAATGCAATAGGTTACTTGAGTTTGATATATGAAAATCTAGATTTTGATAAGGTTATTTGTAATGAAGCCACCATATGTAAAAATATCTTACAAATAATTTACAGACAACAGTCAATACATCGAGAATATGATTTAAATTACATAATGAACACATAGTGAAGCAAAATAATTATATCACATGAAACATATGTAAGGCGGGGTACGATGTCAGGGATTCATTTCATGAAAACGGAAGATTTGGAGAGAGTTAAGGATTTTTACACAACCAAGATCGGCATGGAGAAGTGGGTTGATCAAGGGCAGTGTATGATTTTAAAACACGGCAACATGCTTTTGGGTTTCTGTGAAGCGGATGAACCCGATACAGATGGTGTCATAACCTTCTTTTATGAGACCAAGAAGCAGGTCAACGAGATGTATGATGTGTTCGAGGACATTGCAGAGACCAAACCCAAGGAGAACGAGACTTACAACATCTATAACTTCTTCGCCGAAGATGTAGAGGGTCGAACTATCGAATTCCAAACCTTCCTTCATCCGTTAGACCCATATTTAGATGGGATAGGACTTCTTGAAGGCAGAAGGAGTGTTAGAGATTATACCGAAAAAGAAGTCCCGGAAGGAGTTTTAGAAGATATCTTCGAAACATGCCGGTACGCACCTACTTCTAGGAATTCGCAATCATACTATTTCATACCGATCAAAGACAGGGATACTATCGAATTCATGGCTGATAGAAGGGCTCCGAACAGCGAACCTATAGCAAAGGCTCCTATGGCGGTAGCAATATGCGTGGATTCCGAGGAAACGGGTAGACCAAAGCAGGACGGTGATATAGCCGCTTACCACTTCATGCTGGCAGCATGGTCTCACGGTTTAGGAACGTGTTGGATAGCCGCTATGGATAGAGACGATGTGAAGGAAAGACTTGAAATCGATAAAGATCATTTCGTCGCAACTGTAACTCCACTGGGATATCCAGTTAACATTCCGAAAACACCTTCGAGAAAACCTTCGGAGGACTTTGTAAGATATATCACTTGAATATCTCTCCGGTTTCTCTGTACCAGAGGACTAAGTCAAGGTGATCTAGAGGTATATCTATTTCTTTAGAAAACCTTTCCATCTTCTTTTCGATCTCTAAATATCTCTTTTTCGTCAAAGTTTTTGGTACTTCTTCGATGACTCCCATCTCATCAAGATTCTTTAATATGTGTCTATCGAGTATGGCTAGTTCATCACCTTTACCGATGTTTCGGAGGAAATGACTCGCCTCTTTTAAACCAAGACCTTTAACGTTTTCAACGATCCATCCCCTAGCTTCTTTTCCGCTAGAAAATGAATCTATCTTCTCTTTCAGTGAAATGCATTCATCTCCAGCGAACTTCTCACGCGCCTCAACTAGATAACCGGCCTTGTTGTATCTGAACCGCACTCTTTTGATTTTTTCTGCGATCTCTTTTTCCTCTGCGGACAGCAGTTGATCTCTCTGGTCCAGTTCTTTGACCGTTTCCCAGCAAACTTTAGCTTTAGATTGGGGTGTGAAGATACAGAAGCACAGCTCCTGGAATACTCTATCATCTCCTTCGTCCCAAACTCTTTTAAACTCCTTCAACCGAGTCTCTATTTCATCACAGATCTCACTGTAATCGGATTTCAATTCTCGAACCTTTTCTTCATCGTACATGATCTACAACTACAGTACCTCGGCTACCTCTTCGCAAATATCTTCGATCAATCTTTCATCCTCGTCGGTAAAGGGGGATTCTTCGTGTGAATCGATATCTAGTTCACCGACGACTTCTCCATACTTGAATATCGGTACCACCAACTCGGACTTGACATCAACACTGCAGGATAGATAATTGTCTTCTTTGGTAACGTCCTGTACCCGGAAAGTTTCTTCCATGTCAGCCGCTTGTCCGCATATCCCTTCGCCGAAACCTATGTCAGTATGTTCTGTAGGTTCTCCCACGTATGGTCCGAGAACCAAGCGTCCCTTCTTGACCAGGTAGAAACCGACCCAATCGTAATGTTCAACATCATCTACCAACAACTCACAGATATGTTTCAACTTCTCATCTTTATCGATATCTTTCTTCAAAATACCTTTAACTTCTTCCAGTATCTTCTCACTATCCATCCATCTCACCTCATGTCGACCCACTTATCCACAGCTTTCCTCAGATGTGGTATGGTGATAGACCCACCAACAACCAAACCTATAGATAAAGCTTCCTGGATTTCCTCGTCAGTCACGTCCTCCTCGTAACATCTGTTCAGATGATATTCGATACAATCGTCACAGCGAAGGACAAGCGAAGATATCAGACCGATCAGTTCTTTGGTTTTCTTTGATAACGCTCCTTCTTCGTAAACTTTAGTATCCAAGTTGAAAAACCGTTTAGTTTCAAGCGTTCCCTCTTCGAGAACGAGTTCGTTCAACCTCTCTCTTTCCTCTTCGAAATCTTTCATACTTTAAGTTAACGTTTAAGTTAGTTTAAATTTTACTCAACGGTTCAGAATATATTGGACATGAATAATCCGAAGAGTAACGTCAACATGATAATACCTACGATACTGATCAAAGCTCCGTATTTTATCATGTCTTTGATATTGATAATTTCGGTACCGTAGGCTATAGCGTTAGGTGGTGTACTCACCGGAAGTGCCATGGCCATGGAACAAGCTAATGCGATCGAAGCCATTACCGAGATCGAAGAACCGAGGTCCATGCCTATAACTATCATTATCGGTGCCATAAGGGCTGCTGTAGCGGTATTGCTCATGAAAGTCGAGAGGATGATCGCCAAAGCCGAGAATACCAGTACGACCATTATCAGACCAAGGGGATACTGTTCTATAAGTGATACTATCCAATCAGCCAGTCCAGTAGCACCTATAGCGTTACCTAGAGACATACCTCCACCCATCAACAGAAGTACGTTCCAGTTGAGTTCAGATAGATCCTTCTTACCTAACAATCCGGAGCTGAAAAAGACCACTGCTGGGATCAGAGCTATTATACCGGCAGACTGGAATAAAGAACCTACCATTTCGAAAGAAGAACCTAACCACAGGACAACGGTTATAAGGAATACAACCAAGACGAAAATCTGTTTTTTTGAGAATCCCTTTGTTGTTTTATTTCCTAGATCGATATCAAGTTCCTTTATGGTTGGTTTGAAAGCGTAATACAAGAGGAAGTAAGCGAAAACGAACATTATGATAGTCAAAGGTAAAGCGATTATCATCCAGTCCAAGAAAGTAAGAGAGAAACCTTCTCTACCCAACGTTTCTATTATTATAGCGTTAGGCGGTGTCCCTATAGGCGTAGCCATCCCGCCGATGTTGGCTGCGAAAGGTATTCCAAGTATCATGGCTTTCGAGAATTTTTCTTCTTTTGGTATCTGAGTATAGATCGGTACTGCTAGGGCGATCATCAAAGCCGTGGTAGCCGTGTTCGACATCCACATTGAAAGGAAGGCCGTGATGAACATCAAACTGAACATTATCATCTTAGGGGATTTACCTACACTTATGAGGATCAATTTAGCGAGTTTATTGTCAACGTTGTATTTGCTCAAAGCAGTTGCAAGTACGAACCCACCCAAGAACAGTGCGATTATGGTGTTGAAGAAAGGTGCCAATATCTCATTAGCCCCTAAAGTATCTTCACTGATCAAAACTACCTGTGAAATAACGATGATCAGGGAGGTCGCATAAAGTGGTATAGATTCTGTTATCCATAAAATAGCTGCGAGTACGAGTATACCCATAGCAGCTCTTTTATCGCTGGATAGTTCTTCTATGACAGGTATAGGTAGTGTGTATATAGCTATCAACAACATAAAACCGATCAGAGTGATATATATCTGCCATTCATGCTTTTTAATGATCTGAGCCAGGGTTTTTTCATCCTCATTACCTGTCATATTGGCACCTATCAACTGGGCAGGGTGCGAGACTTATATTTATACTTTTTCCGTTGTTTTCGATGATTCACGTATTACTTAATCTGTATTTTAAAAAATTTAAGAAAGTTTTATTAAACCAAGAATCATCGGAGAAACAGAATGATCGGGTGAAAATTTGGGCGAAGACGAGATAGATATGCTGATGAACCTCATGGACGATTCCAAAGCTTCGATTAGAAAGAATGCAGTAGTCCAGTTAGGTAAACTCTATGCGGAAGAAAGTGCAGAAAAGATGGTCGAAGTAGTCCTAAATGATCCTAACAGTAAAGTGAAAAGACACGCCGCTATAGCGTTAGAAAAGATAGAATCCGATAGAGCTTTAGATAAATTGATAGATGCTTTGAATTCACCATCGAAGAAGATCAGAAGTAATGCTGCATGGGTATTGGGGATTGTAGGAGATGATAGAGCCGCTGAAGCCCTAGTAGAGCGGGTAAAGAAAGATAGTAGTGAGGAAGTAAAAGAAAGGGCTGCTCTATCGCTAAGAGAGTTAGCACCTGAATCAGCCGTCGATACCCTGATAGAGTTGGTTGACGATCCTGATCCAAAAGTTAGACAGAGGATAGTGGAAACTCTCGGTGAGATAGCAGTAGACGATGTAGTAGAATCGCTTATCGAAAAGTTGGATGACGAAAACACCGATGTGCGCTGGGCATCGATAGTTGCTCTTGGCCAGATATCTAACGAAGAAGCCGTAGATGCATTGATAGAAAACCTAGATCACGAAGATGAGAAAGTTAAAAGGCATGCTGCATGGAAACTCGGAGAATTAGGTATCCAAAGGGCTTCGGATGAATTGATAAACCTTATCAAGGATGGGGATAGCAAACAGATGAAACAGCACGCTCTTCTTTCTTTGGGTAAAATCAGGGTTGAAAAAGCTACAGACCTTCTCATAGAGGTGGCGATGACCGACGAGGAGTTAGGCTGGCACGCTTCTGAAGCGTTAGCTAGAATCAAAAGTTCGGATTCTATCGACAAATTGATAAATATCACGCTGACCGATGAGAATAAATGGCGTAGAAAAAATGCTGCATGGATCTTGAGAAACGTAAAAGGTGAAAGAGCGGTAGAAGCACTGGTCGGAGTAGCGACTTCACACCAAAGTGAGATCAAAAGATGCAGGGCGGTGGAAGCTCTTTCTCAGTTCAAGGATATGGATATAAGAGATAGGATCGTTTCGATCTCAAACAAAGACTCATCTAAAAAAGTACAAAAAACATGCAGAAAGGTTCTTCAGGGCTGATATTTTCCTTATGATAAACTTTATACACTTGTTCCTATGTGCAAGTATTCCATGGGAATCGAAGTCCAGGGTATCGAAAAAACGTTCGACGACACGAAAGCCCTCAAAGGGATTTCTTTCGAAGTAGAGGAGGGCGAGATATTTGGACTTTTAGGTCCCAACGGTGCTGGTAAAACTACAACCGTCAAGATATTGTCAACCATGCTCTTACCGGACAAAGGTCGTGCTTTTATCAGGGGTTCAGATGTGGTCAAACATCCAAAAGAAGCAAGGAACCTAGTGGACGTAATCACCGCCCGTGATAAGTTTTACAGGCGTTTGAACGGCTACCAGAACATAAAATTTTTCTCGAAGTTATATCAAGTTAACGATTGGAAGGAGAAGATGCAGAGATATGGTGAGCATTTAGGTCTAACAGAATCTGATTTCGAGAAGAGGTTGGCAGACTATTCCACCGGTATGAGACAGAAGTTGAATCTCATAAGGAACATGGTCCGGGAAACGCCTATACTGTTTTTAGACGAACCCACCCTTGGACTAGATCCAGTTTCCAGTAGGAAGTTCAGAAGTTTGCTTAAAGAGGTCATGCAGAAGGAAGATAAGACCGTGATCTTCACCAGCCACAACATGTTCGAAGTCGAAGAACTCTGTGAACGGATCGCAATTTTGAAAGACGGTAAGATCACCATGACCGGTGATCCGAAAAAACTCAAAAACGAGATATTCCCCAAAAGGATGATCGAGTTCTCTTTCAAAGACGGTAGAGATCTAGATCTAGAAAGTGAACACATATACAAGGTCGAAAAAAAACAGGACGGAAAAACACAGGTTTATATCAACGCTGGAGACCATGTCCATGATGTTGTTCAAGAGATATTGAACCAAGGCCGTGTCTCCCATATATCGGTAAAGGAACCTACTTTAGAAGAGGCATTCATAAAACACGCTGGAGGACAGGAAGAAAACAACGGCGAGGTGACATCATGGATCTGAAACAATACTTCCACATACTCTATGCTTTCTTGATCCGAGACTGGCAGAGAAGGTGGTCTTACAAGTTGAACTTCATTGCCATGCTCATGTACCCCATAGTTTGGGTAAGCGTCTTCGCTCTGCTCGGTAGGACCGTAGATGAAGGAGGAGGTACGGCTATCGAAGGAGGATTCGCCACTTATATCGTAGTGGGTATAATCACGTGGAGGTTCATACGAGTCGGTTTCTTCGACTCATCGTGGAGCATACGATGGGAGCAGCATATTGGTACGTTCAAGAACATATACATGATCCCACATCATTTACTGGTCCCAGTTTCAGCGACTGCACTTTCCGGATTTACCGTTTCACTTCTAAACTTCGTCGAGATGTGGCTGGTCGCTGAATTTGTCTTCGGTATCAGTTTGAACCTGACGTTACCTTCATTTCTATTCCTAGTCCTAGCATGGATGTCGGTCATCGGCTTCGGGTTCGCCATAGCTGGTATAGCGGTACTATACAAGGAGATCCAAGCGGTGTTCACGGTGATCTTTTTCTCGTTTCAGTTCTTCTGCGGAGTTTTCTTCCCAGTTTCATCACTACCACGTGCAGCACAATACATCAGCAGGGCTATACCTATAACCTACGCGCTGAACGGTATGAGAACGAGTATGAATCATGGGTACATCCCATTAAACGATGTTTTTATAATGGTCGTTGCAGGGATCATCGGGATGGTCATAGGCCTAGTAGCGTTACACCTTTGCCTCCAAAAAGCGTTGAAAGACGGTAAGTTGGAAAGGTATTGACCACCGAAAATTTAAAGTCTTAATATAAATTAGTAGCCACTATGTCTTCCTCTGGAATCGATAAATTCATAGAAATAGAGAACAAATGGTTGGAGAGATGGGAGGACAGCGATATTTACCGCTTCGATCCCGACTCAGATAAACCCATCTTCTCCATAGACACTCCACCTCCTACGATCTCAGGTAGGATGCACATAGGTCACGCCTTTTCATACACTCAGATGGATATGATCGCTAGGTACAAGAGGATGAAGGGTTACAACGTGTTCTATCCATGGGGTTTCGATGACAACGGCATAGCTACGGAACTGTACGTAAAAAACGAGACGGGGGTAGATCCCAAAGATGTGGGAAGGGAGAAGTTCATAGATCTGTGTCTAAAAGAGAGTAAAAAGTTAGAGGACGATCTGGAAAGGAAATGGAAGAGAGTAGGGACTTTCCCGGATTACGATATCTTCTACCGGACCATCGATGAACGTTCCAGGAAGACGTCACAAAAATCTTTCATAGAATTGTACAAGATGGGAAGAGAGTACAGAAAAGAGGCCCCCACTTTATGGTGTCCACATTGTGAGACAGCTATATCACAGGTGGAGACTGAAGATCTAGAGAAGGGAGGTAGTTTCAACGATATTACCTTCGATATCAAAGAGGGTGGCCATCTAACGATCTCAACGACCAGACCTGAACTGCTTCCGGCGTGTGTAGCGGTTTTCGTTCACCCGGATGACAAACAAAATTCAGATCTCATCGGAAAGACTGCCATCGTACCTCTTTTCGAACAGGAAGTACCTATATTAGAGGACGAAAAGGTCGACATGGAGACCGGAACCGGTGTGGTAATGTGCTGCACCTTCGGAGACCAAACCGATATAGACTGGTGGTACGCCCACGACTTACCCCTTAGGATCGCTATCGACGAGACCGGGCATATGACGGAAAAGGCCGAGGAGTATTCAGGTTTAGGTGTACACGAAGCCAGAAAAATGATCTTAGATGATTTAAAAAGTGTTGACAAGTTAGGGGAGCAGTGGGAGATAACCCACGATGTCAACGTTCATGAAAGATGTGACACACCTATCGAATTTTTAGTGACAAAACAGTGGTTCATCAAGTACCTGGACCTCAGAGAAAAATACCTAGAAGTGGGAGAGGACTTGAACTGGTATCCCGAACATATGAAGGTCAGGTACGACAACTGGGTAAAATCGCTTAAGTGGGATTGGTGTATCTCCCGACAGAGGTTCCACGGTATACCGTTCCCGGTTTGGTACTGTAAAGAGTGTGGTGAGGTCAAACTTGCTGAGGATGAACAGTTACCCGTCAACCCGCTAGTAGATGAACCAATAGGTAGTTGTGAAGAATGTGGTGGAAACGATTTCGAGCCGGAAGAGGATGTTCTCGATACCTGGGCTACCTCATCTTTGACGCCTTACATAGCTACTAGATGGATCGATGACTCACAGCTTTTCGACAAAGTCTTCCCTTTCACCCTGAGACCCCAGTCCCACGATATAATCAGTTTCTGGGCATTCAACACCATAGTCAAGAGTCTGTTCCATTCAGAAGAAAAACCTTGGGACGATATAATGATTCACGGATATCTCATGCTTCCCGGCGGTAAAGCTTTCTCATCTTCAAGGGGTATCATCATAGATCCAGAGGAGGTCGCTGAAGAACATGGTGCGGATACTATCCGATACCTCAGCGGTTCAAGTAGACCCGGTGAGGATGCCGAGTTCGAGAAAAAGTGGTTGAAACGTGGTCAAAGGATCAGGACCAAGTTCTGGAATATACAGCAGTTCATAAAAAACTCGATCCAAACCAAGATAGAAGATATGCCGAAATTGAAAATTGTGGATAGATGGTTATTAACTAAATACAGTAAAGTCGTTAAAAAGGCCACCAGGTACATGGACGAATACCGGTACGATAAAGCTCTTAAAGAGGTTGAATACTTCTTGTGGCACGTTCTCGCTGACCATTATATAGAGATGATAAAACACCGGATTTATAACAAAAAAGACAAGGCGGCTGAGTTCACTCTATACCACGTAGGCTTGGGTTTGACTAAGATGCTAGCCCCTATCATGTGTTTCATCACCGAGGAAGTTTACCATCAAAATTATAAGAGATTCGAGGAAAAAGAGAGCGTTCATGTCACCTCTTGGCCAACTGAGATACTAATCGATGAAGACGCAGAAATTCAGGGTGAGATCGTAAAGGATATCATAGCCGGAGTTAGGAACTGGAAATCAGAGAAAGGAATCCCTTTAAATGAAAATATTGGCGAATTAAAGGTCATCACGTCATCAAAGGGAATACAAGAAAATGAAGATGATATCTTGAACACCGTCAAAGCTGAAAAGCTGAGTTTGATCGACGGTAAAGATATCGAGGAGAGAGCCGCTGAGATCCAACCTGATTATTCATCCATCGGACCTAATTTCAAAGACAAGGCCAACATCATCGTTAAAGAATTGAAATCATCGGACCCGGTAAAAGTTGCGGAAGCTGTAGGATCAGGTGGGTACGAAATCACCATCAATAACCAAACTTACCTTATCACTGACGAAGATATTGAGATCAAGATGTCAAAAGTCCACAGAGGAGAAGAGGTCGAAACTATAGAGATAGATGATGCAGTCATTATATTGGAAAAGCGGGATTAACTATACACATCATCCCGACTATAATGCCGTTTCTTCTCCTCAGTCTCTTCACTCATACCAGCCCTCCTGCATTCTGCACAGGCCCCCCTGTACAGGTGTTCTTGACATGTGGCTAAACCACATAAACTGCAGGAACGCGTAGCAGGTTTACCACATACATGACACTCGCTAATCATCTTCATTTTTCACACCCGTAATAATAATCATCTTCCAGGATTAAATAGTTTACCTTCTCCAAAATATGGCTAAACGTAGATAACATTTATATCATTAAAAACAGTTCTACATATAGAGATATATTCTCCCTATTGGGTGGCTTAAATGAATTGTGAATTATGTGGAAAAAAAGTCGGAAAACCTAAAAGAGTTAAGGTGGAGGGATCAGTCCTTCAAGTTTGTGAACAGTGTGCAAGCTACGGGAAAGAAATCCTAGAAAAGAAAAAGACTGATACTGAAGAACGTCTTAAAAGGATAAATAAAGGACGCACAAGAAGTCCAAGAGGATTCGGGAACGAAAGCAAAACTTTGGTCATGGATTTTCCCGATAAGATACGAAAAGCTAGGTTGGAAAATGATTGGACCCAGGAAGAATTGGCCAAGAACCTCAACGAGAAGAAATCAGTAGTAGCAAAGCTTGAAAAGTCGGATATGAGACCCAGCGACAACTTAAGGGAAAAGTTGGAAAAAACGTTGGATATCACACTCCTAGAAGAGATCGAGGATGTAACAACTTCGAGTGAACATACCGAGGGTGGATTGACTATAGGGGATCTGATAAAAGAGGAATAGAGTTTTTAAATAAACAACTCAGAAGAACACTTTCGAATCACTTTAGTGACTTTGCTGTTTCCCTAACGTACCCCATATCGATCTTGTAATAGGCGTTCTTTCTCACATTTACGAACCCTTTATTCACCAAACTTTTCATACTGTTCTTAGCAACGTTCGCGTTGAGATTAAAATAATGTGCAATATCTGGAAGACTCACTTCATTGGAATGGAACATAAATTCTAGAATATTTTTAAGTAGTTTCGGTATGTCCAATCTTGCCAGTATCCTATCGATATGCATATAATCTATCGGTTCCCGGTCTGCCTTGGTGGGTAATGAGATGGAGTTCAGCGGATGTGGTCTCTGCTTATCACCGATAACATCGATTATATAGGAGTATCTTTCATTTTTAGTGTATACCGAAAGTCTGATCTCTAAGGGAATCACGCCGGTTTTAAAATCCTTCCAAAGCAAATCTAAATTTTTGAGGCCGGGAATGTACTGTGGTGGAACGTCTTGAGCGTGATGATATTGGGATACCGTTTTGATGGATATAGGAACAAAAAACTTTGTTAAGAACGCCCTGACCATCACTTTCTCCATGTTCATTTTAGAGACTTTAGTCCATTTTTCTAATGAATATGGATCGTAATCAAACGTCTTACATAACCCTTTACCGTTCTTTTCCATCAATTCCTTAGTCGGGGTGGAGAAGTTCCATTTTCCGTCTAAATCGGGTCTTAAGAACTTGAGTTTCATCTTTTCTAACTCATCTACATGGTAGATGGATTCACATAAAGAGGTATACTCCTTCCCATTCACGAAATAATCTATATCACAAAGACTGCTTTTTTCTGTATTCTTCCATCTGTACAACCTCTTTTTTAACTGTTTTTTTGAATAAACGTCCACTTCATCTTGTGGGGCAAATTCCAGTAACTTTTCAAACCTCTCCATCACAGAATTCATCTACAAACAATAATTCGGCTCTATAACAAATAATTTACTGTTCAATCTGAAGAATCGAAAAAGATTTAACGGCTAACTGATTCAAATCATCGATGGCACGAAAATTGATAATGGGCGTCGGGAACGATATCCGTGGAGACGATGCAGTAGGCGAACTCATCGCTAGAGAGTTCGAAAAACCGGGATGGGAAACCGTGGACTGTGGTTCAGTCCCGGAAAACCATATCATAATGGTAGAAGAGGGAAATTACGATTTAGTTTTAATCATCGATGCCGCTTCTATGGGGCTTGAACCCGGTGAGATCAGGATCGTTCCAAGGGAAAAACTTGGGGTTTTTACCATGAGTACACACGCTTTACCTCTTTCACTAGTTATGGATTATCTGGAAGACAAAGTCGGAGAGGTCGTACTGATCGGGATCCAACCTAAAGATATGTCCCTTAAAGAAGGGATAACTCCTGAAATAGAAGAAGCTAAAGATAGATTATTAAAGATACTTAACAGCGAGTCCTGGGATGAGATCCAGATTTTAGATTGATCTACGGGTTGAGTACAAGGTCGTCAGCGTACTTGTCTGTACCTGCTATCAAGAACTCTTCAGTCAATTCGAAACAGCTTTTTGGACAGATATTTACACATTGCCCACAGAATGTACATCGGGCTACGTAGTGTTTGACCTTCTTTTCGTCGGGTTTGAAAACCAGCGCTTCCGAAGGGCAGACCTTCAAACAGAGTTGACAGCCGATACACGCATCGACGTCGTATGTTAACTTCCCTCTGTAGTTCTCTGGGATTTCAACAGGAGGATTGATATCCAATTTCCCGTCTTCGATGAGTTTAGCTGCCCCGTGCATATTTTTAGGGGTATATTTCACCGGGAACGGGTTGGTCGCTTTCTTAGTGACGAGCTGTTTTATCAATGTAAATATTGTAGATGTTGGCATATCTTAATCACCTCTCAAAACACCACTCCTTCTATGAACACCAGTAGGGTTCCCAACAGTCCGATAAGAGTCATGGGTACCCAGTAGAAATAACTGGCCTTATCTATCTGGAATCGTGCTACGGCAACTCTAACTACAGACACCGATACGAAGATTATCACGAGCAGTTTCAAAAGGAAGAACGCTATATCTGCTACAAGGTTTCCAATAACGTATCCGAATATCTCAGGTCCGCCGATGGTGACCCAATTAGTGATGTTGTGAGGGAAGAACAACGCTATCATCAATGCACCGACCACGATCATCTTCACAGCTTCTGCAAGGTAGAACATACCTAAGTTCCTACCAGAATACTCGACGAATAGACCTTCTGCTAGTTCAGTTTCAGCTTCAGCCTGGTCGAAAGGTACTCGGGAAAGTTCTCCGGGAAGTACGGTAAACAGTGCTATAGCAACGAGTACAAGACCGAATCCACCTACTGGACCAACTAACCACCAAACTGGTGTACTGGATATAACTCCTAGTGAGAACGTCTCAAACTTCCAAGCTACTGTAACCGCTGCTATGGCTAAAGGGAACTCGTAGCTCATCATCAAGACCAACTCACGCTGGGCACCGACCGTTGCGTACGGTGAACCGGACGCTAAACCTCCGAGAGCCATGGCGACGGCTGGGATCGCTAGAAGATAAAGTATCAAAATCAGGTCGCCGTAACCTTCCATTACAGGTCCGAAGGGACCCAAAGGAAGATAAACGAGTGCGATCAATGGTGCTATCAATGCAACCACTGGAGCAGCGTTGAAAAGCCATGGTACCGCTCCATCCGGAACGATAGTTTCCTTCATGAATAATTTTCTAATATCTCGGAAAGGCTGTCTCCAGGGGGGTCCGATCCTGGACTGCATCATAGCTGTTATCTTACGGTCAAAACCTTTGTAAACAAGTCCTAGGAATATACCGATAAACGGTATCACCATGGCAAAGAACAATGAAATGATCATCTCTTCATAATTCATAGCTCATCACCCAACATATCTTTGGTTTTTCTAACACTCAACTTGTGCAGATCTTCATGAGAGTACGAATTTTTCTCACCGGTGTTGATCTCAACGATCTCAGCTCTATCCATACATCCTATACACGGATCTATACAAGCCGCGATAATCGGGATATCGGCTATCTGTTCGCCCAAGAACATTGGTGCATATGTAGCCAAGTTGTTATAGGTCGAAGCCCTAACTTTCCAATTATCTAGTTCTTCACGTCCCTCTTTCAATCTTACATAATGTAAGGCTTCTCCTCTTGGAGCCTCGATCCGACCGATACCTTCTCCGTCAGCTTTTTTCAATTTGTTCAATAATGCAGCCTTCTTAGGTTCGCTGTCGATATCTTCATCGGGCATCTGTTCAACACACTGACGTATCAGATCGATCGATTGAACTACCTCTTTCAACCTGACCAAAGTTTTCGAGAACACGTCACCTTTATTCTCGTACCCGTATCTAGAAGGTATAACATAATCTATATCCAGATCTCCATAAGCTGCGTAGGGCTGGTCTACACGAGCATCCTTTTTGACTCCAGATGCTCGCACGGTCGGTCCTACACCACATAATTCGAGTGCTTTTTTCTCAGTCAATATACCGATGTCCCTGGTCCTCAACCTTATACTTGGATCACCCAAGAAAATCTCCTCGAGCTTACCATAAAGTTTCTCGTAATATCGAAGTGTGTCTTCGATCTTTGGATGCATGTCATTGGTGATATCCCTACGGGTACCTCCAACGGTCCACATAGAATAGTTGACTCTGTTACCTGATATGTACTCCAGTAGATCCATGACCTTTTCTCTGATCTTCCATGTGAAGTGAAGGTGAGTGTCAAAACCGATCTCGTGGGCTGCAACTCCTGCCCAGAGAACGTGAGAATGTATCCTTTCAAGTTCCATCATTATGGTTCTGATATATCGAGCACGATTTGTAGGTTCTATCCCAGCAGCATGTTCAACTGCACTGGTGTACATGTGCTGATGGACGATCGAACATATACCACATATCCGCTCAGAAAGAGGTATGACCTTCAACGGGTTACGATGCATACCCATGAACTCTATTCCACGGTGGTTCATACCGGGGTGTGGATCAGCATCTACGATAGTTTCACCATCCAGTCTGAACTGTATCATGAACGGTTCTTTCAATGCTGGATGTATAGGTCCTATTGGAACTTCATAAGTATTATCTTCTTTACTCATCGTCTTCACCTCTTCTATTATTTTTCGCAGTGGGTGGATCGGTAGCTTCCTCCTCGTCGTGGACATATCTTGACTGGTCTTCCATTCCCTTATCATCCCATCTCCATGGGTATTTATCTTCTGGGAATACCTCGTCCAACCAGAGTCTTCTTGAATCTGGGATGTCAACGACTTCGATACCTAAGAATTCCTGTTTCTCCCTTTCAGTTGTTATAGCGCCGGGAACCAGGTCCGTTATGGTCGGTATGGTCGGGTCATCTTTTGGGAGATGTACCTTTAGGTTGACACTGATTTCATCACCTGGATATCCATAATTTACAGAGAAGTGATATATCAGTTCGATAACATCACCCCTATCCGAACCCGAGGTAACGGATAGATGCGGAACCTGTAATTTTGAGAGAGACTTAACGGCATCTCTAAAATCTTCCCTTTTGACCCTCAACCATATAAGTTTCATGGGTGTGTTTTTAAGGCCTTTCTTTATCTCCTCTGTATCTATCACTTCGATCCCATGCCCAATCTCTTCCTCTAAGTACTCTTTCATCTCTTCTAATTCAAGAGGAAGTTCTATCTCTTTCATTTATCATCACCTCTAAGTTTTTCTAAATATAACCAGGCTTCTTTTACCCCGTTGATCAGATTCTCTGGTCGTACCGGACAACCGTTAACGTAAATTATGTGTGCATCATCGGGAAGCAGAGTGTCAACCGGTCCTTCGACAGCATAGCTGTCGTAATATACACCTGTGGTACTACCGCAGTTGCCTACTACCATCACGACTTTCGGATCTGGAGTCTGTTCATATACTCTGAGAACCCTCTCTTTCAATTTCTTAGTTACCGGACCTGTGAAAAGTAATACGTCCGCATGCCTTGGGGATCCTACCAATTTTATACCAAATCTTTCAGCATCGTATCTCGGAGTGATAGCTGCGACTATTTCTATGTCACATGCGTTACACGAACCACTGTTCAGGTGGAATACCCAAAGCGCCTTATCGAATGTTTTTGATAACTTCATTTTATAACACCTATCTACATTAGCATATATAGGAACACCAGCACCACGGCCAGCGTTACCACGAACCAGTAAACATAATCATTCACAATACCCGTATGCCCTTTAACTAGAGGATCTAAGTACTTTCTCAATGCACGGGTGAAACCCCAGTAAACGTTGTCTCCACCGACATGTAATTCCTTAAGATCCGTCGGTGGCCTGTTACCGGATATGAAGGGATCTCCCTTGTATTTAGTGCGTTTATAATCTGGATTTCCCATGAGGTAGAACATATAGGCGATCAACGATATCAAGAGAGCCACCAATAAGAAAAGTATCGGGCTCCAAGCGTCCTGTAAAACTATATCGATCATGCTGCCACCCCCAGGGCCTCAATGGCAGGTACCACTATCTCTGACACTACGTAATTCGGGAACAAGCTGAATAAAACGACGATGATGGTCAAAATCGTCATACCCAATATCATGCTCCGTGGGACTTTCTTACCAACTCCCTGATCCGGTCCTAGGAATGCATTGAAGAAGATCTTGCCGATAAGCGCTAAAGTGACTATACTGACAACCAAAGCGATTATGGCTAATATCGGGTTATATAAATAGACTGATTTGTATATCAATAGTTTTGAACTGAAACCGGATAGAGGTGGTATACCTGCGATGGATAGTCCTCCTAATATGAAGAAGAAAGTAGTGTATGGCATATGATGTGCCAGACCTCCGAGTTTATTCAAATCCCTGGTGTCCGCTACGTAAACTATTCCGCCAGCTGAAAGGAATAGTAGAGCTTTGTAAACTCCATCATTTATCATGTGGAACAATCCACCTTCGATTGCTCTAGCTCCGAAGATACCGTATTCAGCGGTTCCAAGAGTAGCGAATCCGACTCCAACGGCCATCATCATGTACCCTATCTGAGAAACTGAAAGATATGCGATAAGTCTTTTCAGATCGCTCTGTTTTAAAGCCATGCTCACACCGATGAACATGGATAGAACTCCCAGAACAATCAGTATGCTGCCGATCGCCGATGTATCTACAGCTCCTCTGAAAACGAAGAACAACAATCGGAAGAGTACGAATAGCGATCCCAGTGAAGTGATGGCGATGAAAGGAGTGATGGGTTCCGGTGCTTCGGAATAAGCGTCAGGAGCCCACATGTGCATGGGTACACTGCTAGCTTTCATAGCCAATATGACCATCACCATCCCGATGGCGAGTATATCTATCAAACCACCGGTCATGGAATTTTTTATGAGGAAGTAATTCAACACACCATATTCTCCGTAGAAGAAACCTATAGAGAACAGTAATAGTAATCCAGCGATAACACTGATTATCATGTACTTTAACGCTGCTTCGACACTCTCTCCTCTCTCGTTATGGTAAGCGATAAGGCCGCATGAGGCTATTGAAGTAACCTCGAACCACACGAAGAGGTTGAAAAGATCAGAAGTGAGTACCATCCCGCTCACACCTGCTAAAGTAAGCAGGAAAAGAGTATAGAACTTCCCTAGGCCGTTGGATTCTTTCATGTGACCAAAGGAATAGATACCTGCACCTAGTGCAGTGATAATTATCGTCAATGCAGCCAATACGGAAAAACCGTCTGCTAAGAACGTTATTCTAAAGAAAGATTGAGTTGTCAAGCCTGTAGTCGGTTGTTCAGCTCCGAAAACGTATATCCAACTGCCCATGGTGTACACTTGATAAGCCATCAGTGAAACGAATAAGGTCGTTAAAAGCAAGCCGATAAGGAAGACCGCGTTCCTTAACTCCTTAGAAACTTTGTTCGCAAGTGGAGTCAAGAATGCGAATAGAAGAGGTATAGCTAGTACAAAGACGGGAGATTGTGTAAGCAGGTCTACGCTCATTCTCTGCACCTCCTAACTTCGTCAGAATTGATTGTACCGTAGTGTTTTTTTATCATCATGACAAAGGAGAGCATCAGTGCTGTTGTAGCCACACCTATGACGATACTCGTCAGTGTGAGTGCATGTGGCGTCGGTAAAACCATGTCGGCGGAAGGAGCACTAGTCCATATCGGAGCGACGTAGCCCTCACGATAAGCTAGTGAGACCAGGAAAAGATTTGCTCCATTCTGCATCAATGTTATACCCATTATTATCTTGATCATATTCTTTTTGAAGAGTACAACGTAAAGTCCCATCGTAATAAGCGTCACCACCATTATCAATGGGAAAAGTGTGAACCAGTTCATTCTTCCACCTCCAAGGCATCGCTTCTTTTAGCCATCATATATAATATCAGACTCAATGCGGCTACCACTTCCATCCCAACTACGATGTTCATGAGGGGAACTGTTCCTCCGGTGTTGATATAACCCGGGTTTATACCGCTTACAGTACCTCCGAATATTCCTCCAGTACCTGCTAATGAATTGTAGAACAGTGAAAAGCCCATTATGATACCTAACAGTGCTAATAAAAAGAACATAGTAAGGCCGGTGGATTCAACGGTTGAAAAATCTTCTTTATTATCTTGTAGAGTTCCCCATGCCACTATGAGAAGTGCCGTGGCGGAAGCGATAACTGCTCCGCCCTGGAAGCCCCCTCCTGGAGTAAGATGACCGTGAAGTATAAGATATATACCGAAAACTATGATCGGGATGATCATCACATCGGCAACCGTACGAACAACTACTGACATCTTCCAGTTCATTTTTCCCCCTCCTTAGAAGATTTGGTTAGTTTTGGTAAATTTTCCTTTTTTGAAAGTTTGTACTTACGCAGAACGGTCAAAACTCCACTTACCGCAGAGAAAAGTACAGTAGCTTCTCCAAGTGTATCTAGACCTCTGTAATCGAACAGTACAGCGGTGACTACGTTGTTCACTTGATTATGGTCTTGACTATCTTCTATAAAGAAGTCATCCATTTCTGTTTCTACAGGATTTCCGAAACTTCCGTCATCACCACGCATCTCTGCTACACCTCCTAAAAGAAAGGCAAATATGACTATCAATGCTATCAAGGCTATTATCTTTCTCATTTGTATCCCTCCGTTCTATCGGTAGATTTGATCGCAAATATCATGATAGCTGTTGTCAAAGCAGCTCCGACTGCGGCTTCAGCAATAGCAACGTCAGGTGCTCTGAGCAGATAAAATTGTAAAGCAAGTATCAGACTAGATGCGCCTAGAGCGATAGCTGCGGATATAAGATCCTTGAACCAGATAACGGCAACTGCAGTGGATACCAATCCGATCAGTACTAGGATCTGTAAAATATAGTACAGAATCATTCTTCTCCCTCCTTTTCAGCAAGATCATCCATAACTGCCTGTTCCGGAAGCACTCCGATCCTGTGGGCTGCCCTAGCTAAGGCGTGGGCGCCGGTAGGATTTGTAACTAGAATCGCGATCAGCGCTATGAATGTGTGTATCGCCATATTCAAGTACTGTTCCTGGGCTGGATACCAGTAGTACATGACTCCACCATATGCCATTATTGTAAACGTCATAAATATCGTTCCAAAAGTTGTACATTTTGTCGCAGCATGTAATCGTGTGTACACGTCTGGGAATCTGTGGAGTCCGATTATCCCAAGTCCATTAAACACTACCGAAATCACAAGCAGTACAGATAAAATTGTTAAAGCGATCATTTGGATTTCACCCCTTCTAGATATTTTGCAATGAATAGTGTTGTTATGAATGAAAGTACCGCGTAAACAATCGCGATATCTATGAACAGGATCTCCCAAGTTGCTGCCCCCAGTCCGACCATACTGGCAACTACTAGAGTGTTGATGGTATCTAATGCAACAGCTCTATCGGGTGCAGTGGGCCCTAAAAATATCCTTACAGTTGAAACTAGTATGTATATGAAAAATGCACCTACAGCTATGAAAAGTGGAAAAGAAAAATCGATCATTCTGCAAACCTCCTTATCCATCTGGTGAACCTTCCTGATATCGTTTCAGTTGGATTCTCTCCGACTTTTATCCAGTGGATGTAAAGCTCTTTTTTATCTTCATCTACATCGACTGTCAGGGTACCAGGCGTGAGTGTAATTGAGTTTGCTAAGAAAGTGATACTGAGATCCTTTTTCAAGCCTGGTTTGATCTTGACTATACCTGGTTCTATCTTCCCTGTGATGACCCTGTAAGCAACATCGAAGTTGGCTTTCACCATCTCTATAAAAAGTGGTATCAAATAGACGAGCATTATGACCCATCGTAGTGGGTTCAACATCCTGAAATCATCACTTCTACAAAGTATATGGCTTGTTACAGATGCCACTATCAGCGCCACAGATAAACCGAACACCAATTCTTCATAACTCCATAATGGAGTTCCCGCTATTATCGATCTTCCAGCAGCAAATGTTAGGATCAAATACGTGCCAAAGGCTAGCAAAAATGTCGAGATGAATCTTTTAATATCTTTCATGTTTTTTTCCTCCGCTTATAGACTGAAAACGTGTATCCATCAGGTCTTCTCTTATCCTTTCCGGAATTTAAACTGTCTTCTATGCAGAATGACATGACAAGAATTCCAACTATTTTGTATATATAGTATTTTCGGGCTTAGTTTTAAACAAATGCGACAACCTTATATATCATTCTATTTTTGAAATCGATGATTATAATGAAAGAAGACTATAACTGTACATCATGCGGTGTGACTTTGGTAGGATTAAAAAATACATCGTTCCCATGTCCTGAATGTGGAAATGTTCAGATCGGCCGGTGTAAGAAATGTCGAGACCAGGGAGCAAGGTATGAATGTCCAGAATGTGGATTCAGGGGGCCTTGATCATGGGAGACGTTAGGATAGTTTACAAATTGATGCCTGAGGATCCTAAAAAAGACCTTGATGAAATCAAAGAGGAAGTCAAGAAGATAGCCGAAGAGTACGGCAAATACAAAGGATCCAATGAAGAAAAAGTGGCTTTTGGACTCATGGCAGTGATATCAACTATCGAGATACCTGATAAAGGTGGGATAGTCGATGAGATGGAAGACAAATTAAGATCCATCCCCGGTATCCAGAGTGCAGAAGCAGCTGATATGACTTTAGTATAAAGTCTATCAGGTTCCTTCTTCCCAACCTTCCATATACTCTTTTTGTTCTTGAGATAATTTATCTATTTTTATCCCATCAGCTTCGAGTCTCAATATCGCGACCTTTTCATCTAGTTCTCTAGGGATGTTGTGCACTCCATTTTTTAAATCGTTCTTCAAAACATAATCCGCAGCCATCATCTGCAGAGCGAAACTCATATCCATGATCTCTGCTGGATGACCCTGTCCCACAGCAAGGTTCACCAACCGGCCATCAGCGAGAAGATACAATTTCCTACCGTCTTCCATCTCGTATTCCTTCACGTCATCTCTTGCCATGCGCGAGGATACGGAGGCTTCTTCCAGAGCGTCAATATTTATCTCGTTGTTGAAATGACCCGAATTCGCTAAAATACATCCGTCTTTAGCATTATCGATCTCTTCTTTACTTATAACGTTCTTGCATCCCGTAGCCGTCACAACGAAATCTGCCTTTTTTATGCTTTCTTTAGCCGGTGCGACTTCAAAACCGTCCATCTTAGCTTCAACAGCTTTGACTGGATCAACTTCTGAGACCATGACATCAGCCCCCATACCTTTTGCTCTCATGGCTATACCTCGTCCGCACCATCCGTATCCACCTACCAAAAACTTCTTTCCACTCAGCTGAAGATTGGTAGCGGTCATCAAACCGTCAATAGTTGATTGTCCGGTCCCGTACCTATTATCGAAAAGATGTTTCATCAAAGCATCGTTCACGGACATAACAGGGAATTTTAGTGCTCCGTCTTCTTCCATAGCACGTAATCTGACTATACCCGTTGTAGTCTCTTCACAACCTCCCTTAATGCCATCGATAAGGTCCTTCCGTTCGGTATGGATCAACGATACTAGATCACCCCCATCGTCTATGACCACGTCGGGATCGTGCTTTAAGATATTATTCAAATTCTCGTAGTATTCCTCTTCGGTTTCACCCCTTTTTGCGAAAACGTCCATCCCGTATTCCTCTCTTAGAGCTTCAGCTACAGAATCATCTGTAGAGAGTGGATTACAGCTGGCCATCTTAACGTTGGCACCTGCTTCCGCTAAAGACATCGCTAGGATCCCTGTTTTCGCTTCAACATGTAACGCCATGGAGATGTTCTTACCTTCAAGACTGCCGCTTTCTTTGATCTCCTCCCTCACCTTCTCTAACACTTTCATGTGATCTCTAGCCCACTGTAAACGCTTCTTACCCTTTTCGATCAGATCCGTCATTCTATCGGACCACCATGGATAGAGTCATTATTGTGTTTTTCCCTCGATGTAATGTTCCGATCAAATCTATAATAAATAGAAAAGGTTTTTGGAATGACCGCCGTTAGAGAATTACCACTGTTTCATCTCTGATCTTTTCCTCATCATCGTCATATCTTCTCCTTTTTTGTTTGCATTTTCAGTCTCATCCTTTGTTCCATCTCGGGAGGTGATATCACTTCTTTTAAGGATGAGCAGTGCTATGACTAAAGAGAGTCCAATGAGCAGGAGTAGAATAAAGAACAGCGGCAGATATTTCGATCTATCTTCTTGCTCTTTTACAAGGATAGTGCTTGTTTGTCCGCCCGCTTCTAATCTCAAATCTCCTATTTTTTCGATCGTGTGAGTATAAGAAGCGGTCTTTGTTTCGCCCGGTCCGATTTCTACTGTATCAGTACCGACCACTTCTCCATCGATGAGGAACTCTATCGTGTACTCGCCTATTTCATCTCCGGTGTTGGTTACATCAATCATCAACTCGACGTTTTTTCCGACAAAGGTGTCATCAATATCTGTTCTCAGTTCAGAAAACTCAAATTTTTCTTTGACCGTTATATTTAAAGTGTCAGTATTATCGTTGCCAGCCTCATCGGTCACAGTTAGTTCTATGGTGTAGTTGCCAACCTCATCGAAAGTATAGTTTATCTGTTTTCCAGTTTTGATCTCGCCGTCACCTAGATCCCATTCATAGCTGTATATATTCACATTATCAGAGGAATCCGAGCCATCCAACGTGAATTCTTCAGTCACAGTTATTGTGATATCCTCTCCAGGTTCTGCATTAGGTTCGGTAGTATCCTCAACATACACGGTGATTGTATCTGTATCGTAGTTGTCAGATTCATCTGTCACTGTCAAATTGACTACATATATTCCGGGCTCCTCGTAGGTATAAGATATCTGTTCTCCTGTACGGTATTCACCGTTACCTAGATCCCACTCGTAGCTAATTATACCTACATTATCCGTGGATTCTGAACCATCGAATGTTATCGGATCATCTTCATCTACTCTATTGTCCGAATCTATTTCAGCGGTGGGTGCAGTTATATCAAATACGGTCACATCAACGGTATCGGTATCATAATTTCCTGTTTCGTCAGTAACGTTCAATTTTACGTTGTAATCGCCGGGTTGGTCGAACATATGATCTAACATTTCTCCATCGAACTCATCTCCATCTATAGTCCACGTATAACTAACAATTCCTACATTGTCTGAAGAATCACTCCCATCGAGCGTTATCTGTGTATCCTCATCGATATGTATGTCACTTCCTGCATCTGCTGTAGGAGCGTAAACATCCGATACAGTCACGTTCTGCAATCCACCGATCATATGATTGCCGGATGTATCGTTCACTTGTACCTGATAAGTTAGGTCTTCAAGAGCATCGTCCAAGGTGACATTGCCTATCCAGTGACCGTTTTCTAGAGTCAATGCCTTGTTTCCATTCGCTGACCCATGTGACCAAGAAACGTTCACACTGCTCACTGCAATATTATCGGAAGCGCTTATATCGAAGTCAAATGTATCGCCCGTCGTTCCTGTGTCAGGACTATCATCTGTGTCTAAAGTAGGAATATCATCATCTGTAAGAGTGACAGTTTGTTCAGAGCCTCTCACTGAGTTACCCGAAGTATCGTTGACTTCGATCTCGTATGTCAGATCATCTAAGCTGTTATCTAATGTTATTATGCCGCTCCATGTTCCATCTCCATCGTCTGTCAAAGCGAGTTTCCCTGATAAATCTCCGTGTGACCAAGTCACGTTAACACTTTCTACCTCAATATTGTCTGAAGCAGTTATATCGAATGTGTATTCATCTCCGGTTGTACCAGTATTAGGACTGTTGTCTGCTTCCAATATTGGATCATCATTATCCTCTACCGCTACTGTTTGCTTAGATCCTCTTACATAGTTTCCAGATGTGTCGTTGACCTGCACTCTATATATCATATCGCTTAGGCTATCATCTAGTGTGATCGACCCGCTCCAGGTGCCGTTCCCATCATAAGTTAAAGCTACATTGCCGGATATCGAACCGTGTGTCCATGAAACGTTGACACTACCCACTTCAAAATCGTCCGAAGCCGTGATGTTGAAAGTGTATAGATCGCCAGTGGTACCGTTCACAGGGCTATTGTCCTCATCTAGCGACGGAGATTGATCATCGTTATTCGGTATCGTCAGCGGGTAGATATCGTTGCTTCCAGCACCACCATCTATGCCGGTATAGTTCGTCTCTCCCACACCGTCTCCGTCTTGATCCGTCCCGTTGTAATCACTCCAATAGTTTCCTTCTTGTAAAGTAGCATTGTACCACTGGTTTCCGGTACCATCATCGAAAGCCTGTTGAGTGTTGTTGAGTATATCGTTGTGATATATTGTATTGTTCTCGGTTGAAGTGTGAAAATAGATACCTATTTCGAGGTTAGAGTCAACAGTGTTCTTGAAAAATGTGTTATATCTCAACTGGTAGCCATAGATACCATATTTGTTGTTCGAGAAGTCATTGCTCTCGAAGACATTATACTCAGCCCCACTTAATCCTAGACCATATTGGTTTTCAAGTGCTGTATTGTTGATCACTGTATTATTATCTGAATACTGGAGAAGGAAACCAAGATTGTTACCTTTCGAAGCATTGTTATTTTGAACGAGATTATTATGAGCAGAACCTAAAGCGATAGCATAATAACTAGATTTGGTAACAAAATTGTTCGTTACATCGTTTCCGCTAGATGACTCGATATAGATACCATATTGAGAACTTGACACGTTATTATCATCTACGGTATTATTTGTAGAAGAAGTGATATAGATACCAGCATCGTTGTTTCCAGAGAGAGTGTTACTCCTGATAACATTGCGGTTAGATGTATCGATAAGCTGGATACCCACCCTATTATATGAGACATTGTTCTTTAGGATGGTATTATCGCTGGAAGATTCAAGGAGGATGCCGTTCTCAATATTACCGTAAACTGTATTGTCCTCAACACTTCCATTGGTCACGTTATACAGGTAAAGACCGGAATTTCGGAAGTATCGATATCCATTACCGCTGGCGTTGTAGAGGGTGTTACCTCTCACTACGAAATGATCCGTAGTATTTCCTATATATATACCGTAACCCCGTCCATATCCATTTATATCTAAATTCTCGATCACGTACGGATGGGCTTCTGTTCCAGCACCTGAAGTAGATTCTGCTGCCAGTTCACTATCGTCATCTATCCGGAGCGGCTTATCACTATCCAACACAGTTACAGTTTGCTCTGAGCTTAAAACAGAATTACCAGAAGTATCATTAGCCTGGATAGTGTAGGTCAGTTCTTCTTTACTATCATCCAGTGTGATACTCCCTTCCCATACATCGTCATTATCAGTATCTGTTAGAGGAAGATTACCGGATAAGGAACCATGTGACCAACTCACATTTACACTGCCCACTTCGATGTTATCAGTCACAGTGACTTTGAACTGAAGATCATAAGATGCATATCCTTGATCGGGTGAGTTATCGGATAAACTTGGGTCATCATCGTCGTCTATGGTCACTGCCTGTTCATCCCCTCTTACATAGTTACCAGAAGTATCATTCACCTGTACTTTATAAGTCATATCGCTCAAGTCGTCATCTAGTGTGATCGTGCCGCTCCAAGTACCATCCCCATCGTCTGTCAAAGCTAGGTTACCTGATAAAGAATCATGTGACCAGCTTGCATTCACGCTCGTTACCTCAATATTGTCTGAAGCAGTTATATCGAAGGTGTATGTATCTCCCGTTGTCCAAGTGACTGGACTGTTGTCTGCATCTAATGTTGGATCGTCGTTATCTGAAATCGATACGATCTGTTGGTCACTCATAACGTAGTTCCCAGATGTATCATTGATCTGGACCCTATAATCCATATCGCTCAAGCTGTCATCTAGTGAGATCGTGCCACTCCAAGTACCGTCTCCATCGTCTGTCAAAGCTAGGTTACCTGATAGTTCTCCGTGTGACCAGCTTGCATTCACGCTCGTTACCTCAATATTGTCTGAAGCAGTTATATCGAAGGTGTATGTATCCCCAGTCGTACCAGTGACAGGACTGTAGTCACCATCCAATGATGGATCGTCGTTATCTGTAACCACAAGACCCTCTGTGGTACTGTTCCAATTATTCCATGTATCATTGGCCGCGATAGTGTATTCTAGGTTGGTGGCGTTGTTCCAGACGTCAACATTATACCAGTAGTCAGAGGCATGATCCATCGTGTTATTGTAGGTGGAGCTGTAACCTTCCTCTGATGTCAAGGTATACTCCAGCCATACTGTATCGACTTCTACATTATCAGTAACGCCAGCCGTTACGTTGAACATCTCTCCAGTCGTCGCGTCCCCTACCGTTGTATCGGTTATACTCGGATACTCATCATCCTCTGTTATTGAAACGGTCTGTTGAAGTCCTCTCACGTAGTTACCGCCTGAATCATTCACCTGTACACCGTAAGTAAGATCATTCAAACTGCCATCCAGGACTATCGTTCCATCCCAGGTTTCATCTCCATTATCGTTCAGAGCAAGATTACCGGACGATGTGTCGTGTTCCCAACTCACGTTTACATTACGCACCTTTAGGTTGTCCGAGGCGGTTATATCGAAAGTGAAATCAGCACCTGCAGTGGCGCTGTCCGGGCTGTTATCCGCATCTAGAGACGGTGCTTCGTCATCCCCTATAGCGTTTATCAGAGGATATGTATCGTTGCTGCCCGCACTTCCATCTATCTTTGAATAATTGGTCTCACCCACGCCGTCACCATCCTCATCTATACCCGTGTAGTCGCTCCAGTAGTTACCTTCCTTCAAGTTCTCACTGAACCAGGTGTTATTCTCTCCCTGATCCTCCCCCTGGTTTACATTATCCATGATATTATTGTGGTATATGGTGTTGTTATCGGTGGATGAGTAGAGTAAGATACCCGTGCCGCTGTTTTCCAATACGGTATTGTTTTTCAACACATTCCAACGGGAGTCAGAGAACTTTACCCCACCATAGTCATTCAAAGAGATAGTGTTGTCCTTCATATCGTTGTTTTCAGAATTGGAGAAGTAGACGCCTTCGTCGTTATTTGCGGTGATCGTATTATCATCTAAAGCATTATCGTCAGATGAATAGAGATAAATCCCTTCACCAGTGTTTGAAGATATCGTGTTATCCAAAACAGTATTACTTCCGGAGTATCCTAAATAGATCCCGTCATAACCATTCGAGTCGATAGTATTGTTCTCTATATCATTACCGTCAGAACTGTAGAAATAGACTCCATCACCGCCATTTGATGTGACTGTATTCTTCTTTAAAATATTGCTATCACTGTAACGGATATAAATACCAGAGTAATAATTTGAAGAGATGGTATTGTTCCCTATATAGTTGCTGTTTGATCTGTAGAAATAGACTCCATAATAACCATTTGATTCGATGGTATTGTTCTCTATAACGTTACTGGAATAGCTGGAATAGATCCCATAGTTGTTATTCGAAAATATATTATTGTTATTTATTTCGTTGCTTGAAGAGCTATAGAGATAAACCCCGTAATTGTTTAGAGAGATATCGTTGTTCATCAAGAGATTGTTTTGTGAATGGTAGTAGAAATAGATCCCGTACCCACTATTTGAGTCGATCTTGTTATTCTCTATGGTGTTGCTTCCACTGTAACGGATATTGGCGCCATGGCCGTTATTCGAAGAAATATCATTGTTCTCTATACGATTGCTGTCTGAAGAATATAACTCGAGACCGTAGTTCTCATTTGAATATAGAGAATTGTTAGCTAAGGTGTTGAAATGTGAATTATACATATAAACTCCTTTTCTATTAGATCCTGCGGTATTATTCTTCACTAAGTTGTCTTCTGAAAAATAAACATAGATACCGTCATCGTTTGAATATAATGTATTATTCAGCAGATCGTTGTTATCAGAAAATCCAAGCAATATACCGATCGATGAATTATCGTATTTCTTATTTTCCACAGTCACTCCCGTAGAGTTAGCCAGTATCACCTGGCCTGTATCAGCGGGCATATCTCCACCGGTCCTGTTATTCCAGTAGCGAACAGGCCTTCCGTTCACTGTATTGGATGTATCGATATCGTGTGTGTTCCAGTAATCAATGTTCGATCCATCCATCAGGATGCCATCGTCTATCATAGCGGTATTTTTCAGCTCGTAGCCTTTAGAGTACCTGAGATATATACCATAATTAACGCTGAATGATACTGTATTGTTCTCCATTATGTTGTTGTCAGATATGTATGATTCGATGCCGTTATTGCTGCTGCTAGAGATGGTATTGTTCACCAATGTATTGCTGTCGGAGTAGCTGAGATAGAAACCATCTGTATTAGAAGAGAGGTTGTTGTTATAGGCTACATTACTTTCAGACGAGTATAGAAAGATACCATCATCCGTGTTAAAAGAAAAGGAGTTATTCTCCAACAAGTTGTTATCCGAATTATCAACATTCAGGCCCTTTCTATTGGAATCAGCGGTATTATCCTCTAAAATATTGTTGTCCGAGTAGTATAGATAGATTCCATCATCATTATCAGAGACGGTGTTGTTTTTAACCGTGATCTCTGTGGACAATCCTAGTAAAATACCGACAGAAGAACTATCGATATTCTGGTTCTCCACGGTCACTCCCGTAGAGTTGGCCAGTATCACCTGACCCGTGTCAGTAGGTACGGTTCCGCTCGTCCTGTTCTTCCAAAAACGAACTGGCTTTCTATTCACTGTATTTGTCAGATCGATATCATGTGAAGTCCAGTACGAAGTACTACTACCTTTTATCAAAATACCATCATCAATCAGCTCAGTATTCTTCAGAGTGATACCTTCAGAATAACGGAGATAAATACCATAATCTTGATTATAGGAGACAGTATTATTCTCTAAAATAGTATAGTCCGAGTTATACAAATTGATACCTTCGTCATAGTTTGAAGAGACTGTATTATTCTCCAAAGTGGTCTCGTCTGAGTTATATATGTATACTCCTGCATAATCACTATCAGATACCGTATTGTTTCTCAAAATATTGCTGTTAGAAGAAGAGAGATAGACCCCGTAATCACCGTTTGATGATACAGTATTATCATCTAAAATATTATCGTCAGAATCGGTGAGATAGATACCATCACTGGACCATGAGTATGATGACACAGTATTGTTGAATATCGTAATCCCCGTTGATCCTTCTAGATAGATCCCGTAATAATCGTTATCTCTGATCTCGTTGTCTTTTATTACACCGTTCGTGATGTTGTAAAGCTGTAGACCAGCCTCTTCCCACCTATCATAAGAATGTGCGTTGTGTAGATAACTATCTCTTACAACGAAATGATCTGTCGTGTTACCGATATATATCGCATATCCATAGCTGTACGCATCGATATCGTATCCTTCGATGATGTATGGGTTCTCCTCGCTGCCGGTCCCGGCCCATCCTTCTCCCATCGCCATTTGGTTAAGGTCCGTATCATCATCGATCTTTATGGGCTCGTGTGTGGTATAACTTGAAGTAAAGGCATCACCTTCGATAGATTTTAAAGAAGAAGTCGTTTCAATCTTATTTCCCTCGATCTCCATCTGTCCATCGCTGGTTTTAAACACATCTCTCCCGTTTATAGCATCTACCTCTTTGCTTTCAACCGATTCATCATCTAGTTCATCATCTTTCTCTAGTTCGTTATCTCTCTCTACAGTGTCACCTATAGCTACGCCAAACACGCTAAATATCAATGCGCTCACTATGAAACATACCAAGATTTTTTCAAACTTCATATCTATCAAAACCTCTCAAAAACCGATGTAACACAAAATATAACGCTCTCTTTCCCAACTTCTGATAATTTCATTTAATCACACAAAAAAAAATGACACGCACCTATTAACAGTAACTATCAAATCGAGATTCGTTTCGAGATTCGAACCTGAGATTTTGTTGAATATGCCCCTTAAAATATAATCGTTTAAATTACCTTTTAAGATGAAGAGCGTAAACGTTTAGACGATGTCTATTTTACCATGCTCTTCAGCAACCTTTCAGATATATATTCTAGAACTTCAGCTAGGTTCTCTTTGTTATTGAACTTCCCCTCTAAAGGGTCCATTTCGATCATGTTCGGTACCGCTCTGATGATGTTATCGACGATGGTTACATCGGAAACTTGTGATGTCCGGGACAGGGGATTCAGATCTATGGTGATCACCGTTTTTCCCATGGCAGACAGTGCCTGTGCTCTATCTCCGTCCTCCAAAGGTACCAACACAACATCTGACGAGTAGATACCTTCACGGGAACACAAAGCCCTTGCATGGTCCAACCCGGGTATCTTTTCATCCGGTTCCAAACCAAAAACCTCCTTGGCTCCGTTCTCTCTCAACTTAGCTTCGATCTTTTCCATCCGCTCGTCAGTCCTATGGAACAGATTGACTTCGAGTTTTGCATCCAACTTCTCACTCAATTTTACGATAGAATCTGGAACTAGAGCTGCTACGTTCCCATTAACGGAGATCACGGAATTTTCCGCTTCTTTCATCAACTTCACAGCATACCTTTCTGCTTTTTCGACAGTTGAAATCGTTTCCTCGCCTATAAGATAATCGAAGGCCTCGCCCCTACCGTGAGCGATCAAACCCGCCTTTGATGTGATCCCCTCTTCAACTCCTTCAACGAGCATCTCTCTAGTTTTTAAAGACACGTACCTTGGATGTGATTCTGGGATATCTGTCATGATACCAACTCGATTATCTCACAGTACCAATCAACATCATGTATTATAAATGTTTTATATCTTTGAAGAAAAAACTTTAAACGATTAGAATACTCCAGATTTGTGATACCATGGGAGTCTTATATTCTTTCTTGGCGATATGTGTGGCTGGCTTTTCCTTACTACAAGCTATCGTAGGTATGATCAGTTACAAAAGGGTGGGGAAAAATAAATTACTATTCATCTCGACAGCTTTTCTAATCTTCGGAATCAAAGGCATTTACGCTCTGATCGCTACGTACACATCTCTCTCCCCTTTTGATCCACCTGTTACCAGTATGCTAGCCGTAGATCTTATCATAATATTCTTGCTGTACCTCTCTGTGTTGAAGGAGTGATATGTTTTAATGAATGAGAGAAAAGAGGCCCTGGAATTGGATGTCAGGAGAGATATTTTCGATAAAATATCCAAATATCCCGGTACTTACCTAAGGGAGATCCAAAACGATCTAGACCTCTCCATCGGCCAAGTGGAATATCACTTAAATTATCTTGAAGAAAAAGGTATCCTCTCAAGTAAATTGGTCGATAACAAAAAGCGCTATTTTGTAGATGATGAAGTCGATTACCCCGATAGGAAGATAATATCGATTTTAAGACAAAAAATACCTCGACAGATCCTTATCAAGCTTCTTAATGAAGATAAAGCGGGTTTCTCAGATATACTCGAAGATGTAGATATATCCAAATCTACTCTTTCATTCCATATGAAAAAACTCACCGAGAAAGGATTAGTAGATTTTAAGAAACAAGGTAGGAAAAAAATATTTTACTGCTCGGATGAAAACAAAATTGCCCAAGTACTTATAACCTATAAAGCATCATTTATCGATAAAGCAGTTGACCGATTCGTAGATACCTGGTTGGAGGTGAAAAAATAAATTATGAGCAAGATAGGTACAAACTGATTCAAAGACTTAAACGCCACGGATATATAGAAAGTAAGCGAGTAGAAGAAGCGATGAATAAAGTACCTAGACACCTATTTGTACCAGAAAACGTCAGATCAAGAGCTTACATAGATAGTCCACAACCTATCGGACAGGGGCAGACCATATCCGCCCCCCACATGGTTGCTATGATGGTTGAAAAATTAGATTTAAAAGAGGGTCACAAGGTTTTAGAGGTCGGAGGTGGGAGGGGTTATCATGCCGCAGTTATCGCTGAAGTAGTCGGTGAAGAAGGTAAAGTTATCACGGTGGAGCTATTAGAATCACTAGCTAGTGATGCTGAAAAAGTTTTGAAAAGGGCGGGATACGACAATGTGCAGGTCGTTACGGGTGACGGTTCTAAAGGATTTGAAGAGAATGCACCATATGACCGCATCTCAGTTGCCTGCGGAGCTCCAGAGATACCACCACCATTGATCAAGCAATTAAAAGTCGGGGGTAAAATACTGATACCTGTCGGAGGTAGTTTTTATCAAAATCTCATACTTGCAGTTAAAACAGATAAGAAAAGGATAAAGAAAAAGGATTTAGGTGGGGTGCTGTTCGTACCTTTGAAAGGAGAATACGGATATTGATCACATTATCGGTACTAAATCGATGTGAGGTATCCTCTTTTCTTCGCTGACTATGGCGTAGAGCCCCGTTTTTGGTTTTATACCATAAATACAGGGTGTTTTGTTTATACTTGCTATCACGAAGTAATTGTCAGCCATGTTTTTTATTTCACTGGCAACCTTCAACCCGTGCTTAACAATACCGATACCCAATTTGTTAGACGCCTTGGTATTCGCCACAGCCTCAAGGAGTTCTTTTATGGCAATTTCATTACCCATCAAATATTCCATGGTATCGAATCCGGTGTATTCAAGTATTGGTCTGTTTTCGTCACCTCTTATTTCCTTCATGTGTTTAGTGTATATCTTTCCAACTTCGTCTCTACTCTTACCGCCAAGGGCCATTATGTAGGGTTCATCGGATTTCGGTGAGAAATAATCAACTAATCTAAATCTTTGATTGAATTTTTTCTGATTTACAAACCGAACCAGGTCGTCTCTAAGATTTCGTGGATGAGTACCTCCAGAAAGGACCGCAAGAACACCTCTATCCCTCGTTAGGAAATTGAGGAATATTGGCCTTATCACAGAGAAGTACTCTTCATTGCTCACGTTTTCTTTTACTTCGAAGACGTTGTATGTTCCCTTATCAAATCCTCCATCGAGAAGATCATCGAGATCTTTAGTTCCAGTGCTGTATTTCCCATCGACAGCTTCAAGGGCCTCCCATTCTAGTTCGCCGATCTCGGGGATGCGATAGGGCTCGAAGCATTTGAACCTACCACCATTGAGGGTCATAAGGTATGAAGGCTGTTTGATGCCTATACCTCTTAATTTGATCAAATGAATCTCTCTTACGTTCCTCTTTTCCAACTGGTATCTATCTAATTCCACCACTCCATCTACTAGATACTCAAGATCTTTTGCATCAGATTTTTCTAGAACCAGAATAAGATTGGTGTTTGAATTCTCTGCAAGGTCTTTTTGCAGTGTCATTATAAAGTTTTCCTGGTCGATACCGTACTTGCTGGTGATACCTTCAACGCTGTCTATAACCAGCATCGGTCTTTCGGGTAAGATGTTGTCGATCCTATCATAGATCCTTACCAAAGCTGGTATCTTTTCATCTAAGCTATTTAGATGAGTTCTATCAACTTTTTCAGGTACACCCTTTTCTTCAATATTATCTAAAAATTTCCTAGCAGATTCTATCTTTTTCTTTTCAGATTCGGGTAGTTCGTCTTCATCTTCCGTTTTTTCATCCTCATATATGGTCTCTAAGAAGATCTTACTCGAGTCCAAAACTCTGCTTTTCATCTCTTTTTCTTCCAACCATGGAAATTGTTTGTACAGGCTTTGATCAGACACCCTAGTAGATAAGTAAAAGCTTTTATCTGGGTGTCCCATCTCTTCGATCAATTGTAGTGCAAGTGTAGTTTTACCTGTACCTGCTGAACCTTTTAGGAAAAGGGATGAACCTCCTCCTTTATTTAAAAATTCTATTATCTCTTTTGGAATGCCTTTTATATCTTTCATTGTGTCACCTCGATTTTGGAAGAATTTTCTCTTATTTCTTTAACCTTATCTGATATATCATCTAACGCTTCTATCAGTTCGTCTTCATCTTTAATATTACCCAACAAAGCTATGACTGAATCAGAAGAAGTTTCTTTGATCAATAACAAAGAATCATTTGATTTTACTAAAATATCCTCCGGTTGGTTCTTTTCAAATGCTGAAAAAATAACTTCTGAAGCACCTAATATCGTTGCCGATAGTGTGCTGAAGCTTTCATGCTCATTTTCCTTTTTTAATTTGCTAGCGATCGGTATCCCGTTTTTAGAAGTTAACGCTAATGCTCCGATATCATATTTTTCTATTGATTTACTGAACACTTCCTCTATATCCTTTTTCATTGCCATAATTTCAAACTCCGAGAACGCTTGAAAGAATCATTTACTTTACTAATGCATTTACACTATATTAATTTTTCATGATATACACTTCTATATTAATACTTATAGTGAATTTAAAGTTGGTCAAGAAAATCAAGGTTTTTTCTACTCTCCATCTTTTTTTTCATATCGGATACTAAAGAATTGTAATAACTGAGATGACTTCTTATGGTTTCTAATTCTTTTTTTAATTTTTTTTCTTCTTTATTGAGTTCATCGATCTTGTTTTTGATTTCACGATATTTCCTTTTATAGCTAGATAACGCACTGTGGAGGTCCTCAATGCTTGCTTCATCCATAAATATCACCTTATGATGTGTTCGTCGAATCGTTCAGTGATCCCAACCTTATCCACTTCGCCCCTTTTTAAAGCTCTGACCGCATCCTCGATCTGTTTTATGTTCTCTTTAAGTTCTTTTGCCTTCTCCTGTAATTTTTTCTTTTTCTTCTCGACTTTTTTGATTTCTTTTAATACTTCCTTCTCTCTTTTTCTCCATTTTTCCCGCTCTTCGAGAGCAACCAAGGTTTTCGAACTTGTTGTCAGAATTTAGCCTCCTAACTAATATTTACCTTTCCTTTAATTTAATCTTACCATAAGCTGAGGATATTTTACGTTTTTCGTAATGATCACAATTTTCACAGTATAATTTTCCTCTCTTTAAAGCTAAATCTTTTCTACAATTTGTGCAGAACCCTTTGACGACTCCTAGATCTTTTGATTGACTGATCAACTGAATTGAAGGTTCTACCTGTGTGACCTTCGCTCTTACTATATCTCCCTTTTTGAAGACACTATCCACGCTCTCTATATAATCACTAGATATCTTTGATACGTGGAGAGAACCCTCCAAGTCCGTAGAGATACCTCTAGGCTCCCCCTCTACCAAGTTTATAGACATGGAAGCAATAGAACCTCTATTGTTCCTGATTTTACCGTAAACGATGTCTCCCTCTTCAACCTCTGAAACTGGATTTACAGGGATAACATTTGCGACGAGGTTATCATGATCATATTCAATTTTACCGAATACTGAAGAATATACATATCCCTCTTCTTCATACGTACCTTTTCCAGGCAGCCATTCTTCACTAGCTCCCAATCTATCTCCTGGGGCTACAAGATTATCTTCGTTTTCTTCCATATTATTACCTCTTTGTAATTTTCAATATATATTATTCAATTTTTTTACACCGAATAATATTACATTTATATTCTTTGATTCATTTCTGTGAAAGTCAAAAATCCTATCTATTCCAAACATATATCTTTTTTCCCAAAATATATGGAACCCCTTATTTTTAATGTGGTTCCTTATGTAATCCTCTGTTTTTTCATTGTGTAGACTGTATATCTTACGAGCACTTTTAAAGGCTTGGTTTAAAAAAGGGATATCCGCTCCTCTTTTCTGGGACCCAAAGGGTGGGTTCATCAAAACGGTATCCCCCCTTCCGCTGAAATTTTCCACGTCCATGACCTTGTACTCGATCTTGTCATCTAGATCCCACCTTTCAGCAAAATCTTTAGCTATCTTCACTGCATCTTTATCCAAATCTACAGCCACTACTTGTTTAGCGCCTAACAGAGCGGCTCCTAATGAAAAAATACCCGTACCACATCCGAAATCAATGACTTTCTTATCGAGTATATCCCTGTTGAGAAATGCGCTGTATAAAATATCTGTAGCGATAGGGGACGGTGTAGGATACTGTTCTAACTCTTGTTTTGGGTCTGGATGAGGTGGAATATCTTCTAATTTGATCTCAAGATGTTTCTTCTTTATACCTGTCATCTATTATCTCGCTTCCATACCTCATCTGATACTTCATCATAAATAGATTTTTCTTCTTCCACTTCTTCTTCCTCTTTATGGGATAGAATCTCTCTTATCTTATCGTCCTTGATCTTCCAGTAATGGATCCTCCATCTTTTTCCGCTTGGAAGGTAAGCGTTTTCCTCCTCAGTAGTCAAAATATCGTAATCTTCAAGCATGTAAAATAGATCCCTTTCTGAAGATGAAAGCAGATTATCTGTGATCGATTTATCGTAACCAAACAGATCCATGACTTTCTCAGAAATTTCCTCTGCTTCTTCACGACCGATATCCCTTTCTTCTAGGACCTTGGCTACAGCCTTTTTGAACTCTTCCATCCTCACTCTCGACAATTGAATACCTCGACTGAATTAGAATATTTTTATTACGTATAAAATTATCCCCAAAGTAAAAATCAAGTTTCTATCGTGATACCGATCTCTTCAGCGATCTCCTTGTACCTGTTTCGAATAGTGACTTCGGTAACGCCAGCCACTTCGGCTATAGCTCTCTGTGTTCTTGGTTCCCCTTCTAAGATAGATGAAATATAAATTGATGCTGCAGCGATCCCAGTAGGTCCTTTTCCAGATGTCAATCCTAGTTCGTTCGCTTTCTCTATGATCTCCTCACCTTTATTAACAACATTCCTACCCAAATCTAACTTACTACAGAACCTTTTGATATAGTTCTCAGGTCTAGTCGGAAGAAGTTTTAATTGTAGTTCTCTCGAAAGGAACCTATAAGCCCTTCCGATCTGTTTTTCATCGGCTTGGGCCACATCGGATATTTCGGTCAATGTACGTGGAACATCACATTTTCTACACCCTGCGTACAGAGAAGAGGCGATAACCGTCTCTATACTTCTACCTCTTATCAAATTCTTTTCAACCGCCTTTCTATAGATCATCGCAGCGGTCTCCCGTATACTCCTAGGTAAACCCATCTTAGAGGATAATCTATCCAACTCCCTTAAGGCGGTGGCAAGATTTCGTTCTGTAGCGTTTGAAACCCTTATCCTCCTGTGCCATTTTCTCACCCTATAGATCTGCCCTCTATTTTTGTGAGGTATGGTCCTTCCATAGGCATCTTTATTTTTCCAGGATATCGATGTGGAAAGTCCTTTATCATGACTTAAATAATTCATCGGGGCTCCCGTTCTAGCTCTTTTTTCTTTCTGTTTAGCATCGAAAGCCCTCCATTCCGGCCCATCATCTATGTATTCATCATCTAAAACTAAACCACAATTTTCACACAACAACTCCCCTCTATGGTAGTCCTTTGATATGTGTTCGCTCCCGCACTCGGGGCAGTGCTGTATCTTTTCGATCTTTTTTTGTGATTCATTTTCCATTTTAACATACCCATCTTTCGTTCTAATTTTTCTGTCATTTATATAAACATTCCCCTCGATCGAAGAAGCAGTTATCTATGGGCTTGCTTATTTGAAGTCTATAGGTGTGTCAACCATTTCGATAAGTTTCTTAGCCCAGAGCAGTTTCTTTTGTTTGATCTTTTTGTCCCCATCTTTAGAAGCGGGATCCTCAAAATCCCATCCATTTAATACAATTTTCTCTGCCTTAAAATGATCGGCTAGGAATACGCACCTATCCCCATCCGTAAAACCTCCGAAATTGTAAACATTTTTCGGGGGTCTGCATTGGCACGTGGAAATCACGTATCCTGTAAATCTTTGGCTCCATTCCTTTATCAAATCCATATTATCCCCGTGGGCGTGTATCAGTGTGGTCAGACCTTTTTTATTTTGCTCCATCTGTAGATACGTATCTCCGTCAAGGTCAGTGAGTAGTAGAGAGTTTTCAACATCGATCTCATCTAAATGGGAAAGTGTGGCTCCAGCGATCATGTTTATTTCACCCGTAGGAACCTCAGCGTAGGGGCCTAAAACCTCGACTTCAGCACCATTTATTTTGTTTAAAACTTCGATCCCGTCAGAACCCCTTATTTCACCCAGTAATTTAGCGGATTTCAAGTCCCTTTCTTTCGAATATCCAAAGTCGTCGAGTATCTTTTCATATACGGGTTCCCAATCTTTATAATTCATATCAAAACCTTGATGGATGATCAATCTTTTTCATCATCTTGACTTTCTTCTTCAAAACCAGCGTGGGTTATACCTCCGAGTATACCTATGAGTAGGCCTAACGTGATAATTATCGCTACCATGGGCAGAACATTTCCGGCTTCCATCCCGACCATCACCCTGATATATCTGAAGGCCCCCCAGAATATGAATGTTAGTGCGAGGAGTGAGAAAAAGATAGCCCAAAAGGATCTCTTGATTTCGCCATGCTTCAGATATATATCTATGACTTGCCCGAGTTCGTGCAGTAATAAAGCTCCGATCCACCACCATATAACAGTACTAGCGAAGGTCAGGAATGCGATGAACATAGACGGATCATCCAATTCCAATATCGCACTCCAACCAAGTTGAGTACTTCCCAAAACCACTAGTATTGCTACTATCGTAAAGGGTAGCCATACGGCAGCGGTACTGATAGCTCTTTTCAAATCGAAGTACGTTCTTAACAACTTCCTATCTAATTCAAATATCCTGCCTATGATATATACGCCGAGTACGAATGAGATCAAACCCACACCGAAAGAAGAAAACCCTTCTAAAGCTCCCCATCCCCTGTAATATATATCCCCTATGAGTGATAAAACGGTAAAAAAGCCGTAAACAAGTAGTGCTAGGGAAACAGGAAATAGAACTTTTCTTTTCGTCTTCTCTTCCTGCAGACTCTTAACTATCATATAATAGAAATTCTCTACACTCTTTATCTGTTTAACATGCACATTTTTTACATGAGATATATCGACCTTCGACGTTATGATCGGAGTAATATATTCATCTTCAGCACCATCTGATATCAAAATAACAGAATCTGGATCAGTTTTTTTCAGTATCCTATCTAGTTCCTTGGCAAGGATCTCGTCGGATTTCCATCCTATCTGGGGTGATCCTGTTACAGCAGCCACCTCGACATATTGACCTTCCCTTTTCAATTCATCGTATGTCGATATAGCCGAGAACAATGAATTTGTATCAGAATCTTCTGGATCCCTCAGCCCCAATTTTACAGCGGCATTTAGCATATCTTTTCTTCCGATTATCGGTGTAGCTAAACCCGTTTTGGTACCTATATCATCATCCCTGTCAATACAGAGGACAAGTTTCCTCATCTGATTTACTCCTTATCTCGACCTGTTCTGCAAGTCTGCTCCTGAATCCTTACCAAATTATTTAATTTTTTCCTGAACGGTTTCACAACAGAGATAAAAAAGCGAATCATTTTTAACTTTAAACGGTTTATCATTTTGTACATGAAAAGGACGACGTTCCCGCTGAGAGATTTTCTCGTAAAGAACAAAGATGTCAATTATGACCTAGCTTCTAGCAGTCTCAGGGATATTTCCATTATCGGTGACAAAGATATTTTTTCATCTTTTGATACCGGGTACAGTGATGAATATAGTTTGGAGTTAGAGAGAAGATTAGTCAATATGTATGAGAAAGTGAATGATGTAGAGATAGTTTCATTACCTGGAGCACAGATATCAAACACACTTATATTTTTAACATTATTCGATCATGGTGATGAGATACTTGTGGAAAGTCCCAACTATAAACCACTTGTAAGGTTACCTAAACAGCTAGGTTTAAAAGTTAAAACGATCAAAAGACGGTACGAAAACGGTTTTGATGTAAGTGTAGATGAACTGCAGAAAAGCATAAGTAAAAGAACGAAAGCCGTGGTGTTGACCAATCCCCACAACCCTAGCGGTGTATTTTTAGGTAAGGAGAAGTTATCGGAAATCCATCAGTTACTAGAAGAAAGAGGTATCGTTCTGGTAGTGGATGAAATCTTCAGGGATTTCTTCAAAGACGGTAATTCAGCATTGGAGGTCGGCAGCAATGTTGTGGTCACTTCTAGTTTCTCAAAAATTTTCGGCATGGGTGGCATAAGGATAGGGTGGGTCGCCTCGAGAAACGAAGATATCATCCAAAAAATACACAGTATGAAATATCACATGAACCTTTTGAATTCTACACTTTCTGAAAAAATGATCTTGAGTGCTCTTGATAAAAGGGAAACTTTATTGTCGGAGATTAGAACTTTAGCTCAGACAAATCTCTCCATGTTGATTGGCTGGATAGAAGGTTCAAAACATATCGAGTGGGCCCCTCCTTCAGGCGGGATCATATCTTTTCCGAAATTTAAAGTACCTTGTACTTCTTACGAACTAGCTGAAAGAGCCCTTAAAGAAGATGTTCTGGTCTCACCGGGTGGATTCTTTTCCGAAGATTGCGAAGATCATATAAGGCTCTGCTTCGGCATGGACACTCAAAAATTAGCTATTGGTCTCAAAAAACTCTCGAAGGTGATGCGAACATGGGATTGACCTCCTTTTTCCAAGGTACTAAAGGGAAACTCAGATTAGCTTTGGTCATCAATATAGGTCTAGTATTCGTGGCTTTGACCGGATATTTGATCTCCAATTCACTAGCTTTGTTGGGTGATGCTGGACATGTACTTACGGATACATTTGCCATAGCTACCTCGCTAACTGCTATCAATTTGGCAGCCATACCTGCACATGAAAAAGCGACATTTGGTCACCACCGAGCTGAAGTCTTAGCCGCCTTACTGAACGCAGTGATACTGCTTTTCGTGAGCGGTTACATACTTTACGAATCCTACCAACGTTTCCTTTCTCCACAAGCGGTAAAATCCACAGAGATGCTGGTCGTTGCGGTCATCGGTTTCTTCGGTAATCTTTACGCAACGCGACTGCTTCATGGTCATAAAGATATCAACGTAAGGGGGGTCTATTTACATTTATTAGCAGATACACTTTCCAGTGCTACGGTAGTAGTTGGCGCGGTCGTTATTTTCTTCACCGGTAGCTACCTTGTAGATCCTATTCTGAGTGTCGCTATAGCCCTGTTGATAATATCCGGTTCAATCAGATTGTTAAAAGAATCTATAGGGGTGATAATGCAGTGGACACCTGAGGATTTAGAAGTTGAGGATGTAGTTAAATCTATCAAGGAGTTAGATAAAGTAAGAGATGTACACGACGTACACCTTTGGACGTTGTGTTCCAGTATACATTCCTTTTCAGCACATATCCTAGTCGATGATATGAGTATGATGGAGTCGGAACAGATCAAATCCGATATTCGAGATGTACTGCACAACGAGTTCCATATCTATCATTCAACTCTAGAACTCGAGTGTGTGGAATGTGGTGATGATACAGTTCAAAAGATATGCCATCCTGAAAAAGAACATCTTGAACATTAGAAATCAAATACATATTTATACCGTTTCTTTCATCGTGTCAGATAGTACAATCTATGATAACTATAATCGGTACCGCTCATGTGTTCGACATCTCAGAAAGATTGAGGGATGAGATCGTTTCTAGGGCCCCTTCAGTGATAGCGGTAGAACTTGATAGACAGAGGTATGCATCCTTGAGATCTCAAGGTGATGAACAGAAGGACGTACCCTTGACCTACAGGGCCATGAGCATGATCCAGAAAAGGATAGCAGAAGATTTTGGTGTAGAGGTTGGGAGCGAGATGCTCACTGCGGTGAATACTGCGAAACAATTAGGCATCGGTGTAGCTTTTATCGATCTCCCTGCAAAGATGATATTCCAGAAAATGATGGATGCTATGAGCTTAAAGGAGAAGATATACTTCATAGCGGGCATGGTAGCTGGGTTGTTCACCAGTAAAGAGAGGGTGGAAAAGGAAATGGAGAGATATCAAAAAAACGAGGCAGATTACATGGATATATTGGAAAAGAATATGCCCTCTATATCTCGGGTACTCATCGATGAAAGGAATAGTTACATGGCCGAGAACATCAAGGAACTGGATGATAGATACGGTTCAGTTGTAGTCGTAGTTGGTGACGGACATGTTCCCGGTCTGCTAAAAGAGTTAGAGGGAAGAGAAGTTGAAACCGTAAGACTTAGAGAACTGAGAAGTGAAAAACAAAACGAATCCAACGCGGAAGTCAGTTTCAGCGTATCTTATAAAATCGATGATCAGTAATACTTTTTCTCATCATCTTTCTTGTAGTTGGTATCAGTAGAGTATGGATCATATTGATAACTTTCTTCATCCCATTCCTCCTCTTTATCTTTACCTACGCTTACAACCCAAGTCAAACCTATCAGTGACACTCCACCCATGGCGATATAAGTCAGTATTTCAGCAGGTCCCCACGGGTCGTTCATATTTCTGATAGTTTCTATATCACCTTGACAGAGTTCACAGAAGCTAGTAGGTGGTTCTTCCGTTCTACCGTTTACTCTTATCTCAACCGAAGAATCCATAACACATCTTCCTGCTTCCTCACTGCAGTGGTGTGGATATTCGTGGTCTTCATGTTCACTATCGTACCCCCTTCCGACCAACCCTATGAGATGACCCCATTCGTGTACAAGGACCGAAGCCTCAATACTGCCGTATTCCAGATTAGTACTTTTAGCTGCGCTACTCATTATCATCTCTTTGAATATCACAATATTCGATCCTCTGTAGGAGAGACCGAGCACTCCTTCTTTTTCCCATTCCCCGTTTAAATAAAGGACATAGATCACCAGTGTGTTATCTTTTGTTTCTTCTCGCCTATATCTTTCTTCTAGATATACCAGATCTTGTTCGGTATAAACTGGTTTTGTATCCTGGTACGATATAACATCTCCCATCTTATGCGTGATCTCTTCCTTATCCGTGTACTCCCTTAAAACAGAATCGAAAGTGTTGATTGCAGTATAATTCGGTGCAAAATTTTGTATGTAATCGTATTCGATCAACAGTTCGTCATAGTCATCGCTTGTTAGATGCCACTGTCCCTTCTCCCATGCAGTGTAGATGTCACCTCTCTCTTTGAGATAAGCAGGTAAAAAAGTATAGGTTAGGATAAGCGTGATCACTGTCAATGCTATGATAACAGTGACAAGACCTGCCTTCTTAGTAGATCTCATATACCTTTTATATCTCCTTATTTGGTTAATTACTTATCTCTTACTCTTTGCCTTTGAAGATCTTCGTAAGCGGAAGCAGCAGCCTCTGCTCCCTGTCCCGCAGCGGTTATAGCCTGCTTTAAAGGCGAGTCGATTATGTCTCCAGCTGCGTATATACCTGGAACGTTAGTTCTTCTATTCTCATCTGTTTTGATATAACCATCATCAACGATTTTGACTCCGATCTGCTTTCCTAGTTCATTGCTGGGTATCGAACCTATTTCAATGAAGAGACCGTCGATCTCTAGAGTCTCACCGTTATCCAACTTGACACCGGAGAGTTTTTCCTTCCCTATGAGGTCATCGACATTTACGTTAAAGATGGGTTCGATGTTCTCGTTTTGCTTCACCTCTTCAACCCTTATAGGTTCTGGACGGGAGAAATCCTCTTTTCTATATAAAATATAAACTTTTTCTGCATATTCTACAAGCAAAAGTGCAGAGGCAAGGGCGGCATCTCCACCACCTACGACACCTACGGTTTTATCGTTATAAAAAGCTGCGTCACATGTGGCACAGTAGCTCACACCTCTCCCCGTGAGTTTTCCTTCCCTATCTAAACCGAGCCTTCTCCTTTCCTGGCCAGTAGCTAGAATTACCTTTTTAGCTTTATATTCGTCTCTTGAAGCAAGGACGGTAAAATCATTATTGCTTCCTTTAATATCTTCAACTTTATCGTAAACAACTTCTACACCTAGGTCTTTGACTTGTTCTTCCATCTTGCTGGCTAGTTCCATCCCACTGATCTTTTTTCTACTGGGAAAATTGCAGACATCGGGTGCTTCTGAGATCAACCCTCCAGGCATCTCTCCGATCATTATAGTATCGAGTTTGTATCTTGCTGTGTAGAGTGCAGCAGTATAACCTGCGGGACCTGTTCCTACAATTAAAATATCATACATCTTATCGAAGATTAATTCAGGGAGATAATTTTAAACCTTTTCCCTATTTTTTATAAGTTTCAATAAGAGTACACTAAAAATTTATATATCCTCCTCGTGAATTGGACCGAGTAGAATCGAGGAAATATATTCATATTTCACTAAACACAGATGATAAAAATGGTAGAAACTTTAGATGATCCAGAAAAGGTTTACAGGATATTGATAGCTGATGATGATCCTGATATTTTAAATCTACTTCGTATAACTTTGGAGAGTACTGATAAGTTTGAAAGTGAGATAGTTTCCGTTAGTGATGGTTTAGATGGCCGTGATGAACTACAAAAATCACATTTCGATCTGGTGATCGCAGATCATAAGATGCCGGGACTAAATGGTACTGACTTATTAGCGGAAGCAAGGGAAACAAGTCCTGATACGGCTAGAGTATTGATAACGGGTTTTTCTGCTCTTGAGGTAGCTAAGGAAGCCATCAACAAAGCTAAAGTTGATAACTATATCGAAAAGCCGTGGGATAATGAAGAATTGAGAGATATTATTCACGGATTGTTGACCAATTTGGACCGTAGTGAAAGACCATCCTTAGAAGATATTCACATCGAAAGAGGCAGTGTATACCTTTTCGAAGACGAAAACATGGACAGGGCTATGAGTACAGCTGTTAAAAAGATGGGTGACGAGATGGATGGGTTGTTCGTTTCACGTATCAAACCCGATAGATTGAAAGAACGTTATGACCTCGAAGAAAAAAGTGTTGATCAATATTGGTTAACTAGGATACCCGGAAAACGTAATCTAGAACCATCTCATCTCGAGCTTCTAGCCGATAAAATTACTAGGTACTTGGAAAAGAATAGCGGAGTTGTTTTACTGGAGGGTATCGAATCATTGATCAGAGAGAATTCCTTTGAGAGAATTATTGGTTTTTTCGAAAATCTAGTCGATGTTATTTCATTGGAAGAAGGTATACTTTTAGTCGTTGTGGACCCTAGAACTTTGGATGATCAAAAATTGGCCCTGATAGAACGAAATATGAACGTGGTTTAGGGATATGACTATTCGCCTACCGATCAATAAGTGATCAACTTCACACCTAAAGAGGAGCAATGAATGAGGTACTAAATAGATTAAAGAGAGTCCGATATATCGGAAACCAAACCGCTAAGATTTTGTATGAAAGGGAGGGGGTTGAAGGAGTAGAAGGTTTGTTAGAGTTGAGTCAAGAGAGGTTAAAGGACGTCCATGGGATTGGTGACCACAAAGCAAAATTGATTTTAGAGAGTGCAAGGGAACTTTTGGATAAACTCGAGAAATGTGACCATTGTGGTTATTATTCTGAACAGAGCCATGAATGCCCGTATTGTGAAGGATCTGTCAACGATAGATCAGAAGATAGTATAGTAGGTACATTCATAAAAAATAAAAGCCAACTTGAGCATCCTGTTGGTAAAGGTAATCAATTTTACAATAAGATATCTGATATGATAGATAGGCAGTCCAAGGGGTATGACGTCGGTGAAAGTCTTGTCAACATATTCGTGAACACCAGGAAGAAAAAGAGAGAGTTAGACCAGAAATTAAGGGGAATTAAGCTAAGACTAGATGATCTAGAGGAGGAAAAATATGTTTATTCATCTCATTTAGAGTCCATAAATTTGCTGCTTGATAAAGTTGAGAAATTGGAGGAGATTGGTAGATACCACGCCTGTTTTGAGGTATTAGAGGACTTGGAAGAAGGTATAGATTTGATAGGGTCCGTAGGTCAGTCGATCTATGAATTGAATGAAACGGTCGAAAGTCTTGATGAAGACAAATTTAAATTGGACCTAGATTCCCATTTATACCGTTTGGAAAAGATTTATTCCATAGGCAAATTCGAAGATGCTAAAGGTTACGTTGACTATCTCATCAGATCTATCGAAGAGAATGGAGGTAGGGGTGAGGTATCGCAATCTTCTCGACGGTCAAAGAGCGGCAATTTGAACGGATATCCGAAACCTCAAGAAGAAGGGTTCATCAACGGATTGGAAAATGGATCAGTGGCGGACTCCAAAAGCGAGGAGGAGAAAGGTTTCATCAATGGTCTAGAGAACGGGTCTAATGCCAGTTCCCAACATGAGAATGAGAAAGGATTCATCAACGGCCTCAGAAAAGAGAAACGCTCTTTGGAACGCCGTTTAAAATGGAAGAAAACCGCCGTATCTGCTTTGGTATTTTTCCTTATAATCGGTATCTTACTAGGTTCAGCATACTTTTTTATCTACGAAGAACCAGATGAGGGTATAATTATAGACGGTGAATTCGGAGATTGGGAAGATGTAGATAGGGTAGAAATCGATTTAGTAGGCATCTCTTCGAGTGCAAATATAATTGAATGTGCCGTTGAGAGGTCACATGACCGACTTAACTATTATTTTAAGACGGAAGTGGATGCTTTAGTAGGTGGATCGGATAAAAGGATGGATGCAGTGTATATTTTTATTCAAACAGGAGACGGGAATAATTTCTATCGAACTGGTGAATTAGAAGCTCATTACATGGTCAAGATACAGGGATGGGGTGATAGCGTGTACGGTCAACTTTACAGATACGAGAACGAAACACTCGACAACAATTGGTTTGGTTGGACACACCTTGCGGGGTTAGAGATAGAGAAATCTGGGAACGAAGTGGAATTTTCTTTCCCTGAAATGTATGTTAAAGACCATGAAGTTCATTCTCAATTGATAGCTTTAGATCACACTGGCGTTCAGAGAGAGGCTGATCATCTCATATCTCCCGATAAACCATCACTCACAGTTCATCAGAGTGGTTTAGATAAAGAGGTACTGGGGGATGATGACATCGTATCAGAAATGATTTTTCGTTCTGCAGAAGGACCGGTGACCGTTGAAAGTATAGAATTCGAGGGCCTTGAGTATTTCGAATCCATCTCTTTTGAACCTGAGCTGGATTTTCCCATCGAACTTGGGAGTGAAGAAGAATTTGAGGTTTCAGTGATGGGTGTCCCTGCTATTGAAGCTGGAGATAAGGTGAGGTTGGAAGTGGTTGACGTCAATTCCGATGCAGTGAATAGAGTAGTTGGTTCAGGTGCATCTTATTATTTTAGGGAGGTTCCGGAAGAGGTGGTTATTGATGGCGCCTTTGGTGATTGGATTGAATATGAGGAAGCTCCTTCAGAGGATGTACCGGACCGCATCGATATACAAAGATATGGTCTGCAGACGTATGATAACGACGCATATTTTATGTTAAGTACTAGTGGTAACATCCTTGAAGGTACTGCTATACCTGAAGGGGTTGAACGGTACGTTGAGGAAAGGATAGATTCCGATGGTGACGGGATCCCTGATGAAGATGATCCTTATCCGAACGATTTTACTAATGATGGGATCCCAGATTCCGAGATGGTCACAGAAGACAGTCTCCCAGATGTAGATGGTGAAGGAGTTGCCGATTGGCCCTACGGTCCTGATAAATGGTTGAACACCACTATCCCTGAAGACCCAGAAATACCTGAAAGATACTGGGGACGAGAGGTTTCTAGGTACATCGGTCCCCGTCCTGATCCTTTACTTACCGGAGATGATATGATAGAGGTTTACCTTGACAGCGGCAGCAGAGAAGGTTATGATATCATGGGTTCCAGGGCTGATCATAGGATACGATTTAAAGGTCAATACGGTGAGGTCAGGGAGTTTGAAGTTCAAAGTTGGGTTGAAGGAAGGTGGGTGGGAACTGAGCCGGATATCGATTTTGCATTATCAGATAGTATGATGGAATTCTCATGTGCTGGCTTCGAAGGAATGATAGATGGTTTCGAAGTGATATTTGTAACCAGGGATTGGAGTACTGATTACGATACCGCTAGATTGGATACGTACGGACGGACCGGAAATTTTGTTTTGACCGGTACAGATACCATTCAGAACTTTTACTTGCGTGATAACGATGTCTTATTGACTGAAAGGGGGGCTGACGAATCTATTGTGAACCTGGTCAATAAAGATGGGGGAAGGGAACACGGATGGATGTTTGAGGAGTTTGCCGGGGACTTTGAGATAACTGGAGATATGGAAGCCCTGCTTTATTTAGACCCTACTACAATAGGTGATAACAGACCGGGGGTCAGATTGACTTTATCGACGGGATCGGGAGTGATATCTCAAGGAGAAAGAGATGGGTTATCTTCTGAGGGATGGTTTACTATACCTTTGGATATGGATTACCACAAGGTCCCAAAGGATGAATCCATAACTTTGACTACATCGATCATGGGTCCTGAAGATACCGAATCTTTAGAGTTAGATATATATTACAATTCCCACGAAAGAGCTTCTCGTTTGAACGTACCCACAAATACAACTATCAATTTGGTAGATGTCGAGACCTTTGATGTTGATGGGGAATCTCAGGACGTTTTTGAAGGTGGTGACAAAGTAGAGGTTAGAAGTAATGTCACACACGCTATAGATGCAGATCTGATACATAGAAGTCAGGTCACAGTTTATTATCCAGACGGTTCAGTACTTTTGGAAGATGAGATGGTGGTTTATGACGGTGATAGTCAAAACCCTCCGTTTTACTCGATATTTAATTATTCATTTGTTCTAGAAGATGATACACCAAGCGGGAGCTACGAAGTGAGAGTTAACGCTCGGGATAACCAGGACAATACAGATACTTGGACTACATTTTTCTCAGTACCCGACGATCCTGGAGTTTCCGTCTATCCCGATGAACATGAGATAGGTGATCCTGGGGGAAATGTCAACTTTACTGTAAATGTGAAGAACATAGGCAATGTCGATGATTCATACAGTTTGGAACCGGGTGAATCCAGCAGAGGTTGGACCACCAATCTGTATCATGACGGATATTTGATCGCTGAAGATATAGGTGGTACAGGTGAGTGGGATTGGATTGATGCTTCTTGGGATTCCGATGGGAAACTAGACGTATATGTTGAGGAGAGCCAAGAGAAGACCTTCGTGGTTGAAAAGGTAGTACCAGAGGATACAGAAGGCTTAACGGACGAGACCAAGTTACAAGCCTTTTCTATGAATTTCACAGACGTATCAGATGATTCTTTATTGAAAACTGAGATGCCTTTAACAGAGGAGATGAAAACATTTTATTTGTTAAATGATGATATCTTGAACACTTTCCCGGGTGATGAAACTGTTGAGACAACTATCAACAGCGATGAGAGTAATGTGTGGGTGCAGGACCCTCCCATGGCGGAAGATTTTTCGTTGATAGATAGTGC